>DASXDG010000339.1:0-16868 GCA_036490795.1 Streptosporangiaceae bacterium | reverse complement strand
ATCATCAGGACCTGGTCTCAGTCGTCCGCCAGCGTTTCCATGCCAGGCAGGACAGGGGGCTCTTCATCAATGGGCATGCCAGGAAGGATGAGCTGGCCCGGCAGCGGCACGGCATCGGCGACCGTGCCATCAGCAAAGTCGTTCACTCGGGTGACTGTAGCGGAGGGCGATCGGCTGCTGCACGTAGCGCGTCCATCAGTTCGGTCACTGCTGGCGGATCCGGCGGGTCGCCGTACCGCACCGCGTAGACATAACGGCGGGTCCCCGGCAGCGGCACGCTGCGCACACCGGGGTGCCTCGCGGCCCGCAGGCACAGCTCGGGCAGCGTGGAAACGCCCAGGTCAGCGGCCACGAGGGCCTGGACCGCGACGTAGTCGTCGGTGGTAAAGGCGATCTTGGGAGTGAACCCGGCGAGCGCGCACTGGGTGACCAGGTTGGTCCGGCACCGGTCGCAGCCGGCGATCCAGCGATGTTTGGCATAGTGCGCCAGGTCAGGCGGCTTGGTGTCGCGCGCCGAGGTGATCAAATGGACAGGCTCTTCGAGCAGCAGCCGTTCGCGCAGCCCTTCGGTGATGTCGACGGCGTCCTCCTGCTCCTCCAGTTCAACGGAGGCGGCGGGGACCTCGGAGGTGTAGCGGAACACCAGCGCCACATCCACGTACCCGGCCCTCAGCATGCGCAACGCCTCGGGTGGCTCGGCCTCGGTCAGCCGCAGGTCCAGCTCGGGGTTGGCCCCGCGCAGGAACGCGGCTGCCGCCGGGACGATCGTGCCCAGCGCGGAAGGGAACGCGGCTAGCCGCAGCCGGCCGGCCCGCAGTCCGGTGTAGGCGGCCAGTTCGTTTTCCGCCGCGTCGAGCCGGCCGATGACCTCGGCGGCGCGTTCGGCTAGCAGGCGGCCGGCGTCGGTGAGCCGGATGCCGCGACCCGCCCGCTGAATGAGCTTCGTCCCGGTTTCCGACTCCAGCCGGGCCAGGTGGTGGCTGACCGAGGGCTGGGCGTAGTTGAGTGCCCGGGCCGCGGCGGTCACGGAGCCGTAGCGGGCCACCGCTACCAGCACACGCAGCCGAGTCACATCGAGCATGACTCGACTATAGATCGTACTTATCGATGAGCCCAGCCACCCATACCTGGCTAATTCATCCCCTCGCACCTGGGTTAATGGTCCCGCCCCTCCAGCAGCGGCGCTTCCGGACGCCGCACCGGCTCCCCGGCCAGCATCCGCCGCCGCCAGGCGACGCCGGACAGCGCCTCGAGCACCACCCGGTTCGCCAGGTACGCGGTCACCTCGGCGTGATCGTACGGCGGTGACACCTCGACCACGTCGATCCCGGCGAGCGGCACTTCCATCGCGATCCGGCGGACCGCGTCGAGCAGTTGCCTGGTGGTCAGCCCGCCCGGCTCGGGCGTACCGGTGCCCGGCGCCATCGCGGGGTCGACCACGTCCACGTCCACGGACAGGAACACCCCGTCGCAATCGTCGAGGGCGATGGTGAACGCTTCGTCCAGAACGGCATCCAGGCCCCGCGACACGACCTCGGTCATCTCGAACGAACGCATGTTCTGCGCGGCCATCCAGGCCAGTGTCTCCGGCTCCGGCCAGTACCCGCGCAGCCCGATCTGCAGGAACCGGTCGCCGCGCACCGCCCCGGACTCGATCAGCCGCCGCATCGGCGTGCCGTGCCCGTGCAGCGAGCCGAACTGGGTGTTCCCGGTGTCGGCGTGCGCGTCGAAGTGGATCAGCGACACCCGCCCCCAGCCGACGTGCCGCGCGACTCCGGTCGCATCAGGAAAAGTCACCGTATGGTCGCCGCCGAGAATGACCGGCAGCGCCCCCGCGGCCGCCACCGCGGTCACGCACGACTCCAGGGCCGCCAGCGACTCCTCGGTCGACCCCGGTGGCATCATCACGTCGCCCACGTCAGCGCACCTCAGCTGGACCAGCGGGTCGACCCCGAGCGCCAGGTGCGGACGCGACGCGTCGTGCGGCAGGTAGTCGGTGGACCGGATGGCCTGCGGCCCGAACCTGGCCCCCGGCCGGTGCGAGGTACCGCTGTCGAACGGCGCCCCGATGAACACCACATCCAGCCCGTCCAGCGCTTCAAGCGACCCTTTCGGCACGCCGAGAAACGTCACGTCAGGCCCGAACATCGCGCCTATTAGCTCCATGAACACCCATCATCGCAAACGGGTCCGCACCCTAGTAGGGTGCGGACCCGCTTGTTTCCCGTTCAGCGGGAGGTCGTCAGCGGTGCCTTCGCGGCCGCCGGCGATTGGGACCCCTCCTCGCCGAGGGGCTTCTGGCCGCCCAGCCAGGACGGCAGCCACCAGTTGGCCCGCCCGAGCAGTTCCATCACGGCCGGCACGAGCACCAGCCGGATCAGGGTCGCGTCGATCAGCACGGCGGCGGCCAAGCCCAGCCCGATCTGCTTGACCGACACGTCAGGTGTGAGGTCGAAGGAACCGAACACCACGACCATGATCGCGGCCGCCGCGCTGATCACCCGCGCCGTCGAGGTCAGCCCGAGCCGGACCGCCAGCGAGTTGTCGCCGGTGGCCAGCCACGACTCACGGATCCGCGAGAGCAGGAAGACCTCGTAGTCCATGGATAGCCCGAACAAGATCACGAACAGGAACACCGGCACCCACGTGGTCACCGGCATCTTCTCCGGGAACCCGAACAGCTTCCCGGCCCAGCCCCACTGCGTCACCGCGACCAGTACGCCGAAGGCGGCGCAGACCGACAGCAGGTTCATCACGGCCGCCTTCACCGCGATGGCGATCGACCGGAACACGGCGGTCAGCAGCACCATGGACACCGCGATGACGATGCCGATCAGCCACGGCATTCGCTGCCCGATCATGGTGGTGAATGTCACGTTGGCCGCGTTGGGGCCGGTCAGGTAGGTGCCCGCGGGTAGCTCCCCGCGCAGCCTGGTGACCAGGGCGCTGGTCGCCGTGTCCTGCTCGCCCGTGGTGGGGTAGGCGATGAACATGGCGGCCTTGCCGTCGGCGCTCACCTGGACCGGCGTCTGCGCCGCGATCCCCGGCGTCGCGGCGACCAGCGCGTGCGCCGCGCTCAGATTCGCGGGCCCCGCCACGATCAGCGGCGCGTCGAAGCCAGGCCCGAACCCGTCCGCCATCCTCTGGTAGCTGGCGTACCCCATCGTGCCCCTGGCCTGCGCGGACTCATCCGGCATGGACAGCTTGATGGCCAGCATCGGCGCCGCGATGAGCACGATGAGGCCGACGGCAAGGCTGACCGCCGTAACCGGGTGCCGCTGGATGACCCCGGCCCACTTTTCCGCAGAACTAACAGTGGTGCTCCGGTCATGACGCCGCGATGTCCACCGGGCAGGACGGCGCAGCCGGGACGGCCGGGCGAGCCTGGTGCCGCTGAAGCCGAGCAGCGCGGGCAGCAAGGTGAGCGCGGCGATCACGGTCATCGCGACGGTCGCCGAGGCGGCGACGGCCACGCCGTTCAGCAACTGCTGGCGCAGCATGAGCAGGCCGAGCATGCCGATGCACACGGTGATGCCGGCGGTGAGGACGGATTTGCCCGCCGTCCGCATCGCCGTGACCACGGCGGCTTCCGGCTCGCTGCCCGCGTGCAGTTCGGCGCGGAACCGGGTGACGATGAACAGGGCGTAGTCCACGCCGACGCCCAGTCCGATCAGCGCCGCGACGATGGGAGAGAAGGAAGGCGCGGGGAAGATGTGCCCGAGCAGCGCGATCAGGGACAGGCCCGAGCCGACCCCCATCAGTGCCGTCGCGATCGGCAGGCCCATCGCCAGCAGCGAGCCGAACGCGATCAGCAGCACGATCATGGCCGCGCCGACGCCGATGCCGTTGGATGCCCCGCCGTAGGGTGTCTCGGCCAGATCGACCGCGTCGCCGCCGAGGTCGTAGGTGATGCCGTTTGTGCTGGCCGCCTTCTCGTTCAAAACCGACGCGTCGTGCATCAGCGCGTTCGCCTCGCCGGTCGGCACGGTGGTGACGTTGAACTGGATAGTCGCGTACCCGATGTGCGCGTTCCGCGCGATATGCAGGTCGCTGACACCGGTCACGTTCGCCGCGTCGCGGAAGGGCCGCAGTGCCTGCTCTATCCCGGATTCGGTCGTGCCGCGGATCGGCTCGGCTGAGCGGATGGCCAGCGTGAGGGTGTCGCCCGACTGCCGGGCGAAGTGCTGGTTCAGGATTGCCTGTCCCGGGTCGCTCCCGGTAAATGTGTTGTTGGCGGCTGCGCCGAAGCGCATCCACAGCGTGACAAGACAGGCAACCGTGAGCAGCCAGGCGATTACGGTGGCTCTCCGGTGCTGGTAGCAAGTGCGTCCAAGTTGTCCCATGCCCACTAGGCTCGCTTTTACCGCGTCGGAAAGCGTCGTACGCGGGGAGACACTTGCCGTACTACAGAGGGAGTACACGGTGCTGGTTCAGGTCGCGGACGGAGTACACCGGGTTACCGGTGGCGTGACGAACTTTTATCTGGTGGGGGACAACGGCAAGTACACGGTGGTGGACGCGGGCACGCCCAAGGACTGGGCGCTGCTGCAGAGCTCGCTCCGCGAACTCGGTGTCCAGCCGGCCGATCTGGACGCGGTGCTGATCACGCACGCGCACGCCGATCACGTGGGTTTCGCCGAGCAGGCCCGCACCGAGGCGAGCGCGGCCGTGTGGGTGCACGAGGCGGACTCCGAAACGGCCAGGACCGGCAAGATGACCTGGAAGAACGAGGCCAGCACGATGTCGTACCTGGCCCATGCCGAGCTGTGGCGGACCGCGTTTTCCCTGCTCACCCGCGGCGCGTCGAAGGCGATCCCGATCAAGGAAGTCTCCTCGTTCGCGGACGGCGAGACGATCGACGTGCCCGGTTCGCCGCGGGTCGTGCACGTGCCCGGCCACACCCCCGGCAACTGCGCCGTCTTCGTGGAGGGCCGCAGCGCCCTGCTGACCGGTGACGCCCTGTGCACCTGGAACGCCTACACCGGCCGGAAGGGTCCGCAGATCATGCCGTCCGCCCTGAACAATGACAGCTCACAGGCGCTGACCTCCCTGGATAACCTGCGCGGCATCACCGCCGACGTGATCCTCCCCGGTCACGGCGACCCCTGGACCCTAGGCGTCCCCGAAGCCCTCCACCGCGCCAAAGCCGCCGGCCCCTCCTAACCCCCGCCCCCCCCGCCCCGTTTCCCATGATCACGAAACCTTTTACGTGCTATAGCACGTATAACCCTTCGTGATCATGGGATTGCGCTGGGAATGTCGGTGGGCCCGCGCATAGTTGGGGCGTGGATGAGTTGGGGGAGTGGCCAGAGCGTGTCGTTTCGCGGCAGGAGGCGCTAGAGGCTGGCTATACGCGGGACGCCATCGCGTGGCGGCTTGAATCCAGGCGGTGGCAGCAGTTGTACCGGGGCGTGTACGCCATGTTCTCCGGGCCGGTGCCGCGGGAGGCCTGGCTGCGCGCTGCGATATTGCGTGCGGGCCCTGGTGCGGTGCTCAGTCACTGGACCGCTGCCGAACTGCACAGCCTCTACGCTCTGCCGGAAAAGGACGACCCCGCGAGCCGTATCCACGTCACGGTGCCGTCTACGCGACGGGTAGATGTTCCCGGCATCGTCGTGCACATCTCGGGCAGGATCGCCGAAGCTACGCAGGCGAACCGGGAGCCGCCGCGGACCACCGTGGAGGAGACGGTGCTCGACCTGACCCAGGTCGCGCGTACCTTCGACCAGGTCTGCGGCTGGATTACCAAGGCCTGCGGACGAGGGCGGACCACCGAGGCGAAGCTTCGTGCCGCCCTGGCTGGCCGGCTGAAGGTGCGCTTCCGTGCCGAGATCGACGAGAGCCTCGCGGCCGCAGGCATCGGCGTCCACTCGGTTCTCGAGTACCACTACGTCGCGGACGTGGAACGTGCCCACGGTCTCCCGCGCGCTAGCCGCCAGGTCCGTGTCACGCTGGACGGGAAGAACGCATACCGGGACGTCTACTACGACGAATTTCGCGCGGTGGTGGAGCTCGACGGCCGGGTGGCGCATCCCGAGGAGCAACGCGGCCAGGACAATCACCGGGACGTGGTGGCGAGCGCCCAGGGAATCCAGACCAGCCGCTACAACTGGTCCGACATCAACGACCACGCCTGTGCGACAGCGGTTCTGCAGGCCCAGGTGCTGCGTGAACGTGGATGGCAGGGGCTGCCCGTGCCGTGCGCGCCGGGGTGTCCAGTCGGCGTGGCCTTCCCCGAGGTGGCGGCTAGCGGGCGGTCAGGCCGTTCTCGTAGGCGAAGACGACGAGCTGCGCCCGGTCGCGCGCGCCCACCTTGGTCATCGCGCGGCTCACGTGTGTCTTCGCGGTCAGCGGGCTGACTACGAGCCTGGTGGCGATCTCGTCGTTGGACAGGCCGGCCGCTACCAGGGCGACGACCTCTCGTTCGCGTTCGGTGAGGAGGGCAAGACGCGGCCTGGCCGCCGGGGCGGCGGACACGGCGGGGATAGTGCCCGCGGTGAACGCGCTGATCACGGCCCTGGTGACGCTGGGCGAGAGCAGCGCGTCGCCACGCGCCACGACGCGGATGGCCTGCAGCAGGTCGGCCGGTTCCACGTCCTTGACCAGGAAGCCGCTGGCCCCGGCGCGCAGCGCGGCGAACACGGTCTCGTCATCGTCGAACGTGGTCAGCACCACGACCCGGACCCCGGCCAGAGCCGGATCGCCGGTGATCAGGCCGGTCGCGGTGACACCGTCCACCTCGGGCATGCGCAGGTCCATCAGCACGACGTCCGGCTGGTGCGAACGGGCGAGCGCCACCGCGACGCCGCCGTTGTCGGCTTCGCCGATCACCTCAATGTCGGCAGCCGAGTCGAGCAGCATGCGGAAGCCGGCCCGGAGGAGTGCCTGGTCGTCGGCCAGGACGACCCTGATCACGAGGTTCCCTCCACGGGAAGCACCGTCACGGGCAGCGTCACGGGCAGCGTCGCGGTCACCGAGAAGCCTCCGCCGGCGCCCGGCCCGGCCCGCAGCGTTCCGCCGACCGAGGAGGCCCGCTCGGCCATGCCCCGAATCCCGTGGCCGCCATCCTCGTCTCCCGCAGCGCTCGCTGGGCCGGTCCCGTCGTCGGTGACCGTGATCGTCATCTGGTCCGCACCGTAGCGCAGGACCACGGTCGCCGACGCTCCCGGGCCCGCGTGCCTGAGCACGTTGGTGAGCGATTCCTGCAAGATCCGGTAGGCCGCGTGGTCCGCGTCCGCGGGCAACGGCACCGGCGTGCCCTCGACGGTAACCGTCACCGACGTGCCCGCGGCGCTGACCGCTTCGCGCAGCGCGGGCAGCCGGTCCAGCCCGGTGGCCGGGTACAGCGGGCCGGCTGCCGGGGCGGAGCCCCTGAGCTGGCCCAGCACCGAACGAGTCTCGGCCAGCGCCGACTTGCTCGTCTCCCTGATGGCGGTGAGGGCGGACTGGAGGGAGGAAGAAGTGCTGTTATGAGGTGAATCTCCGAGCAGGTGCAGGGCGGAACCCGCCTGAACGGTGATCGTCGCCATGCTGTGCGCGACCGTGTCGTGCAGCTCACGGGCGATGCGCAGCCGTTCCTCGGCCAGCAGCCGCGCGGCCTCGGCCGCCTGCTCCTCCTCGGCGAGCTGGAGCCGGCGCGCGGTCTCGGCGGACAGTGCCCTGCGGCTGCGGACCAGCTCGCCGAGGATGATGGCGAGCGCGAGCAGCGTGGCCTGCGGCCCGAAGTCGGAGACGAGGGTGGCGAAGTTGTACTTGAGGCTGGACTCCACGATGATCGCGCCGACCGACATGTAGAAAACGGGAATGGCGATGGCGGGAAGCAGGTACCCGGCCAGCGCCGTGTCGTAGACGGGGACCATCAGCGCGGGGGCGGGGGAGATGTTCCGCCTGGCCGCCAGGTAGTAGATGAGCACGAACAGGCTGACGCCCGCGAACGACCGCAGCGGATACCGGTGCCGGAACACGATGGGGAGCGCGAGCAGCGCGCCGAACAGGTATGCCTTCCAGTCGAGCCTGACCGCGTCAGGCCCGCCGCCGACGTTGACGTTGACCTCGATGGCGAGCACGACCAGCGCGACGATGCCCAGGTCCACCGGGCGCACGCCGAACGGACCCTCGGCCGCAGCCCAGGTCGGCAGTCGCTTGGGCAACCTCACGACTAAAAGTATGTGACATGGCTTCCGCGTCAACCGGATAGGCATGCTCCGCGTCTCACCTAGTGAGGCTCGGCGAAAGCGGGACGCCGAGCCTCGTTTATGCCTTGCTACAGCGCCTGATCCAGCGAGAGCGTGCGCGTCAAGAGCGCTGTGCCATGATGGGCGCTGTGACAGCCCTGGACGACATCGATGCTCGTATTGTCGCGGCCCTGATCAGGGACGCCAGGTCGAGTTATGCCGTTGTGGGCAACGAGGTGGGACTGTCCGCGCCCGCGGTCAAGCGGCGGGTGGACCGGCTGCGCGCGGCGGGGGCGATCACCGGCTTCTCGGCCAGGGTGGATCCGGCGGCCATGGGCTGGACCACCGAGGCATACGTGGAGCTATTCTGCGGCGGGCGCACGTCGCCGGAGGAAATCGCCGCGGCGGTGCGCCGCTACCCGGAAGTGACCGACGCCTGCACGGTGACCGGTGAGGCGGACGCGCTGGTGCATATCAGGGCCGCTGACGTGCGGCATTTCGAGGATGTGATGGAGCGGATAAGGGCAGAACCCTTCGTGATCAGAACACGGAGCGTGATTGTGCTGTCCCGGCTCGTCGATCGGGATCTGGCGCCCATCCAGTGAATCCGATCATCGCGAAGCGTTTGACCAGCTAGAGTCGTGCCCATGTCTGAGTACGAGCAGGACTCGAGCGCCAGCACCGGACGCTTCCGGGCATTCGTCGAACAGGCACAGGTCGAAGATCGTGCCACCAGCTCACCGGCAAAGTCCCGCGGTCTGCTGATCGGCGGCGGGATACTGGTCCTCGTCGTCATCGTCGTGATCCTGGCAGTGGCCCTGTTATCGGGAAGCGCCCGTACCGAAAGCGCTTAACCAGCCGCGCCTTCACCTGCTGGTCCCATGCTAGTGACATTCTTGACCCATGACGACCGAGACCGCGGAGGATGCGCAGCGGCCTGAGGCCGAACGCGATCATCTCACCGCGATCCAGGGTCTGGCCGCCCTGTCGCTGGACGCCCTGTCCTCGGTCGCCTACGGGCCAGAGGCGATTCTTGTCGTGCTCGTCGCGGCCGGTGCCGCCGGGCTCGATTACACGCTGCCGATCACCGCCGCGATCTGCATCCTGCTCACCACGCTCGTCCTGTCCTGCCGCCAGGTCATCGCCGCCTTCCCGAACGGCGGTGGCGCCTACGCGGTATCCCAGGCGCACCTGGGCACGATGGCGAGCCTGGTCGCGGCCGCGTCGCTCATCGTCGACTACGTGCTGAACGCGGCCGTGGCGTCTCGGCGGGCATCGAGGCGATCACCGCCGCGTACCCGTCGCTGTACGGCGCGTCGACCTGGCTGTGCCTGGGCGTGCTCGCCCTGATCACCGGGCTGAACCTGTGGGGTGTCTCCGAGTCCGCCAAGGTCTTCACGGTCCCGACCGTCGCGTTCATCGCCGCCATGGTCGCGATCATCGCGATCGGCCTGTTCCGCGGCCATCACCCCGCGGTGGTGCTGAACACCCAGTTCGCCAAGAGCACCGAGATCGTGGGCGTGCTGCTGGTGCTGAAGGCATTCGCGAGCGGGTGCTCGGCGCTGACCGGCGTCGAGGCGATCGCGAACGCGGTGCCGCAGTTCCGCAAGCCGCGGGAGAGGCGGGCCCAGCACACCGAGGTCTGGCTCGGCATCCTGCTCGGCGGCATGCTGATCGGCCTGGGCATCTTGATCCACAACTTCCGCGTGGTCCCGCAAAAGGGCACGACGGTGCTCGCCCAGGTCACCGAAGCGAGCATCGGGCACAACTTCTTCTACTTCGCCATCCAGTGGATCACGTTCATACTGCTGGCGCTGGCCGCCAACACCTCGTTCGCCGGCCTGCCCGTGCTGGCCTCGCTGCTGGCCAGGGACAATTTCCTGCCGCACATGTTCGGACTGCGGGCGGACCGGCAGGTACATCGCTACGGCGTGATCGTGCTCGCGGTCTTCGCCGCTGCCCTGCTCGCCGGGTCGAAGGGCGACACCCAGAAGCTGGTACCGCTGTTCGCCGTCGGGGTGTTCATCGGCTTTACCTTGTCCCAGCTGGGCATGGTAAGGCACTGGCATTCACAACAAACACCTGGTTACCGGTCCAGGATGGCGATCAACGCGATCGGGGCTGTCCTTACCTTCGCCACCACGATCATCGAGCTGGTGAGCAAGTTCACCGAGGGTGCCTGGCTGATCGTGCTGATCATCCCCGGCCTGGTCATGTTGTTCATGGCGGTGAACAGGAGCTACGCGCGGATCGGCAAGCAGCTTGAGCTCGGCGTGACCCCGCGGGCTCCGGTCGTGTCCAAGTCGCTGGTCGTGGTCCCGGTCGGCGGGCTGTCCCGGCTCACCGCCGAGGGCATCAACACGGCGCTGTCGATCGGGGACGAGGTCGTCGCGGTCACCGTGTGCTTCGCCGATCCTGAGGACACGGCGGCGGACGTGTCGTTCCGCGATCAGTGGGACGAGTGGCAACCAGATGTCCCGCTGATCACGCTGCGGTCGGTGCACCGGTCGCTGAGCAAGCCGATCGTGAGTTACCTGTGTGACCTGGAGAAGACGGACAAATACCACCGGCTGTTCGTGCTGATCCCCGAGGTGCAGCCGTCCAGCGTGTGGCAGTACCTCCTGCACAATCAGCGCGGCGTGATCCTGGACCGGGCGATCCGCCGGCATACGCTCAGTGTTGCCCTGTGCCGTCTGCGTTTCCGCCTGGAAGAACTCACCAGGCCGCCGGATGTGTCGTGACCGTTACCCGACGATTTGACTAAACGAGTGCTAGCGTCCACGGCTACCGGTGGCAAGATTGCTGGCATGAGCATTGACCAGCCGGTGGCCGTGGTGACGGGCGGGAATCGTGGCGTGGGCCGCGAGGTCTGTCGTCAGCTGGCGTTGCTGGGGTATCTGGTCGCGCTCGGCTCGCGTGATCTGCGTCAGGGTGAGCTGACCGCCAAGGAACTGGATCCGGACGGGTCCAGGATCCTCCCCTGCCCGATCGAGGTCGACAACTCGCTGAGCGTCAACGCGCTGGCAGGCTGGATGAAGGAGCGCTTCGGCCGGGTAGATGTGCTGGTCAACAACGCGTCGACGCCGTTTGACCGGTGGGCGACGGCGAGTGACACGGACCTGGGGCCGGTCGCCGAGGCCATCGACGTCAACCTGTTCGGCGCGTGGCGGGTGGTCCAGGCACTGCTGCCGCTGCTCCGGTCGAGCCCGCGGCCCAGGGTCGTGAACGTGACAAGCGAGGATGCCTCCATCGCGGGGATGAACGGCGGCGCGCCCGCGTTCAGTGTGTCCAAGGCGGCGTTGAACGCGCTGACCAGGCTGCTGGCCGGCGAGCTTGGCAGGGATGGCATCCTGGTCAACTCCGTGTGCCCCGGACACCCGAGCGCAAGCCCCGGCGCGCATGCTGGCGGCAGGACGCTGGGCCAGGCGGCGGCGAGCGTGATCTGGGCGGTGACCCTGCCCAACGGCGGCCCGACCGGCACGTTCACCAGAGACGGCCAGCCGTACCCCTGGTAGCCGGTGCTCGCCCAGGTGCTGTGCTTACCTGGGTACGGCGCAGGCGCCGTTGCGGCGCCACGGGCCGGGGATCTGGTGCCGGTGCTGGGCGATCACCCGGTAGCTGACCGCCGCGACCCAGCTCACCGGGGGGATCAGCAGCAGCCGTCCCGGGATTGACCAGGGCAGGCGGCCGGCGATCAGCCAGGCGGCGATGGCCCGGTGGCCGGCCCTGGGCTTGCCGTCTGCGGGCACCCACTGCACGGCACACCGCACGTCAGCCTCGGACAGGCCGAGAGCGGGCAGGTCGGACTGCTGCCACGGCTGGATGGTGACCTCCGCCTTCGGCAGCAGGCGTTGTCCGTGCCGAGCGGTCCACGTGCAGAAGCCGCAATCGCCGTCGTACACCACTGTGGCTGTCGCCGTCACTGGGGGACCTCTGAATCCGCTGCGTCCGGGCTCGGCTGGTAGCGGTACCCCATGCCGGGTTCGGTAATCAGCCAGCGGGGCCGCGCCGGGTCGGGTTCGAGCTTGCGGCGCAACTGGGCCATGTACAGCCGCAGGTTGCCGGTGGCATCGGCGTAGCCGGGTCCCCACACGTCGGTGAGCAGCTGGTTGCGGCTGAGCAGCTTGCCCGGGTTGCGGAGGAGCACTTCGAGCAGATGCCACTCGGTGGGGGTGAGCCGGATGTCCGCACCCGACGCCGATGTGACCCGCTTGGCGGCGAGGTCGACGGTGCGATCGCCCAGCTTGGTCCTGGGCAGGTCCTCGCCCGCGCCAACCCGCCGCACGGCCGCCCGCATCCGGGCCAGGAGTTCCTCCACGCCGAACGGCTTGGTGATGTAGTCGTCCGCGCCCGCGTCCAGCGCCTCCACCTTGTCGGTGCTGTCGGCCCGGCCGGACAGGACGATGATCGGCGCCTTCGTCCAGCCACGCAGTCCCTGGATCACCTCGACGCCGTCCAGGTCGGGCAGGCCCAGGTCAAGGATCACCAGGTCTGGCGGAAACCGGCCGGCCATCTCGAGCGCCTCGGCCCCGGTCGACGCCAGGTGTACCTCGTACTCGCGCACGCGCAGGTTGATCCGCAGCGCGCGCAGTATCTGCGGTTCGTCGTCGACGACGAGGACCCGGGTCACCGGGCCACACTAGGCTCGTAGTACGCCTGCTCGGTCACGACCGGCACCGATACCGTCATGGTCAGGCCGCCGCCCGGGGTTTCCTCTGCCGTCAGCCAGCCGCCCATGGCCTCGGTGAGCCCGCGGGACAGCGCCAGGCCCAGCCCGACTCCGGTCGTGTTGTCGGTGTCGCCGAGCCGCTGGAACGGGACGAACATGCGGTCCCTGTCCTGCTCGGGTATACCGGGGCCGCGGTCGACGACGCGCAGCTCAACCCGGTCGCCGAGCGCGCTGGCGGTGAGCAGCGGCGGCTTGTCCTTCGGCGAGTAGCGCAGAGCGTTCTCGGTCAGGTTGACGATCACGCGTTCCATGATGGCCGGGTCTACGCTGATTTCCGGCAGCGACTCGGGGATGTCCACCGCAATCCCGCGGGCGGCCGGTTCGAGGTTGTCCAGCGCGCGCGACACGACTTCGTCCAGGCCCACCGGGCGGGGGAACAGGGACAGCGCCCCGGCCTGCAGCCGGCTCATGTCGAGCAGGTTGTCCACCAGGTGGGTCAGCCGGTCCAGCGACTCGTCGGCGGTGGCCAGCAGTTCGTCATGATCTTCGGCCGCCCAGTTCACGTCCGGCGAGCGCAGGCTGGTCACGGCGGCCTTCGCCGAGGCGAGCGGGGTGCGCAGGTCGTGGCTGACCGCGGCGAGCAGCGCCGTCCGCATCCGGTCGGCCGCCGCGATCGGCTTGGCCGCCTCGGCTTGCGCGGCGAGCCGCTGCTGATCGAGCGCGACCGCCGCGTACGTGGCGAACGCGCCGAGCACGCGCCGGTCCGAGGCCGGCACGGGCCGGCCGCGCAGTGCGAGGGACAGGCTATCGGTGACGGGTATCTCGACTTCGGCCTCTTCCGGGCGGGTGACCGGGCAGTCTCCGCAGCTAGCGACCGGCTGCCAGCTGCCGGCCACGCCGCGCGCCCCGTTGGGTGAGGTGCTCTCCAGCAGCGTCACCGAATCCATGCCGAACGCTTCCCTGATCCGGTCGAGCAGCGCGGTCAGGCCCTGCTGGCCGCGCAGCACGCTCTCGGCGGTGGTGGCGAGCAGTTCGGACTCGGCGGTGGCTCGCGCCGCCTGTTTGGTGCGCCGCGCGGCGGTATCGACGACGGAGCTGACCAGCAGCCCGACGCAGACGAACACGCCCAGCGCGAGCGCGTTGTTCCGCTCGGCGATGGTCAGCTGATGGATCGGTGCGATGAAATAGTAATTAAGCAGCAGCGAGCCCGCGATGGCGGCGAGCAAGGCGGGCATGAACCCGCCGACCAGCGCGACCACGACCACCCACATCAGGTAAATCAGCACGTCACTGGTGAGGTTGAGGCTGCCGCGCAGGCTGGCCAGGGTGAGCGTCAGCAGCGGCGCGAGCGCGGCACACAGCACATACCCGGCGATCTGCCGGCGCCGCGTGATCCCGCCCCGGTGCCTGGGCAGCCCGCGGCCGCGGCCCATCTCCGAGTGGGTGACGATGTGCACGTCGATGTCACCAGAGCCGCGGATGGTCCGCTGCCCGATGCCCGGACCGGTGAGCATGGCGGTCATCCAGGACCGCCGGCTCGCGCCGAGCACGAGCTGGGTCGCGTTCTCGGCGCGGGCGAAGGTCAGCAGGGACCCGGAGATGTTGTCGCCGACCACTTGGTGGTACGTGCCGCCGACCGACTCGACCAGCCGTCGCTGCGCGGCCAGCGCGGCCGGGTTGGCCCCGGTCAGGCCGTCGGACTTGGTGATGTGCACGGCGAGCAGGTCACCGCCCGAGGACCTGGCCGCGATCCGGGCGGCGCGCCTGATCAGCGTCATGCCCTCCGGGCCGCCGGTGAGCGCGACCACTACCCGCTCGCGGGCTTCCCAGGCGCCCTGGATGTTGTGCTCGGAACGGTACCGCTGCAGGCCCTCGTCGACCTTGTCGGCCAGCCAGAGCAGGGCGAGCTCGCGGAGCGCGGACAGGTTGCCCGCGCGGAAGTAGTTGGTGAGCGCGGCGTCGATCTTTTCCGGCGGGTAGATGTTGCCGTGCGCCATCCTCCGGCGCAGCGCCTCGGGTGTCATGTCGACCATCTCGACCTGGTCGGCCGCCCGCACGATCGCGTCGGGGACCGTTTCCCGCTGTGGCACGCCGGTGATCTTCTCGACGACGTCGTTGAGCGATTCCAGGTGCTGGATGTTGACCGCGGAGATGACGTCGATGCCGGCGTCGAGCAGTTCCTCGACGTCCTGCCAGCGCTTCTCGTTCCGTGACCCGGGGACGTTCGTGTGCGCGAACTCGTCGACCAGCGCGATTTCCGGATGCCTGGCGAGCACGGCGTCGAGGTCCATTTCCTCGAACGTGCTGCCCCGGTACTCGATCGTCTTCCTCGGCAGGATCTCCAGGCCGTCCAGCAGCGCCTCGGTCTGCGGCCGACCGTGTGCCTCGGCGAACGCCACCGCCACATCGGCACCGCGTTCGGCCCGGCGATGGCCCTCGTTCAGCATTGCGAACGTTTTGCCTACGCCAGCTGCCGAACCAAGGTAGATCCGGAGATGCCCGCGCCCGGGCCCGCCCATCGAGTGGGCGCTGCCCGTATCGGGGCTCCCCTGGCTGAGGTTGCCCACCTTGCTGTCATTCTCGGCCATGTCCGGCCCGTGTTCCCTTGTCCTGTCTACCGGTGGTCGATAACCATCGCAACCTAAGTGAAGCACAAAGAGGGCTTCGGTAATTCCGCACGTCATGGCGTGCGGGAAGGCTACTGAGCAGAGGCCTTGCCGAGTCGTTGAAGGCTGTCCCCGACGGGCGGGACAGGGCGACGCCGAGGGCGGCCGATCCGGGACAGGGCGACGCCGAGGGCGGCCGATCCGGCCAGCACGCCGAACCGCCACGCGTCGTCCGTGCCCGGCCAGGCAAGCTCGCCGTGCCGGCCGGCGATGAACCCGGCGTAACCGGCGAGCAGGCTGGTAGGAAACGCCCGACTCCGCCTCAATGCCATGTCTTCACATTGCCGCGCCCGCCAGCACGGATGCGACTCGGCAAACGCTATGCATACGCCCGCATACGGAATCCAAGCGGCTCCTCGGCGGCGCGGTGGTGGCGTTGCCTCGTGGTGCCCCCGGGATTCGTGCGCACAATGAGCACTACTGCGCGTCGGGCTAACGTGGAAGATTGCCCCTTCGTGGCAGCCCGACCCTCGTAAACGGGGTGCATCTTTCCACGAAGGGGCAAAGTGCCACGTTGTTTACCGTTCCGGGCGGGCTATAACGAGTGCCGCCCGCGCCATAACCGGCCCGCCCGCTACAACTGGATCGCGTACAGGTGCCCGGTGGAGGTGCTGGCGGTGATGACGGACGTGCTGGCGTACGCTACCGTGCCGTCCACCGTGATCGCGGAGATCGGGCCGGTCAGCGTCCGCTGCCACAGTTCGCGGCCAGTCGCCGCGTTCAAGGCGCATACGGTCTGCTCGATGCCGATCAGCACGGTCCCCGCCACCCCGGGTCCTCTGGTCCCGAACGCGAGCGGCGTACCCGCCGCGGCATTCCCTGCCCATGACTTCCGCCAGGCTGTCTTGCCGGTCCTGGCGTTCCGGGCCGTGAGCGTGCTCCGGATGCCGTCGCTGGTCGTGTCGGCGACGTAGACGTTGTCGTCGCCGACCGCCATCGTGCCTGCCGTATCGGCCCCGTCGTTCCAGTAGAGCGGGATGGTCCAGAGGTTCTGCCCGGTCGAGCCGTCGGCCGCGTACAGCGAGTAAGGCTTGCCGTAGGAAACCCCGTTGCCGATACCGAACAGGACGTCGCCGCTGACCTTGAGCGGAAAGGGGTTGGGGGCGGGCACCGTGAACTGCGCGAGGAGATGCCCGCTGGTGTCTATCCGCCATATCCGGTTGCCGGTGCCGGCGACGTAGAAGACTCCATCGCCGGCCGCGATGTCGCCAGGTTGCGTGCCGTCCCGGTCAGGGAAGGCGAACGTCCACACCTGTTCGCCTGAGTTCACGTCATACGCGACGACCGCTGCCCGGCTGGTCGCGGAGGGAACGACGCACAGGCCGCCGCCCACGGCCATTCGCGGGATGTCCGGGTTGC
>DASXDG010000338.1:0-5344 GCA_036490795.1 Streptosporangiaceae bacterium | reverse complement strand
AGCGCATTGCCGCCGCCCAGGGCGAATCCGTGCGGGGCGGCGGCACGCAGCGCGATAACGGCCACCTCACGGTGGAGCCCGGTGATGGGCATCAGGCGACGGGCGCAGCGGCGGCGCGCAGAATCGGGTGCGCGTCCTCCCAGGCCTGCCGGACTCCCTTGGGCAGGAACAGATCGGGCCACAGGGCGATCAGCGTGTCGCCATCCAGGTATTCGGTGAGATCCTCCGGGCGGCCCGCCTCCCGGAGCACGGTCTGGTACATCCACAGCCGCATATCCCGGTCACTGAGGTCAAATGTGTGACCGGGGCTGCTCCAGAACAGCCACAGCGGCAATGTGACCGTGCCCTCGGTGGGGCCGTGCAGATCAGTCAGGCGGGCAGCCACCATCACCCCACGGCCGGGACGGGACTTGTACCCGGTCTTGGGCATGGCGGCTCGCACCGTGGCCATACTGACCAGCGTAACCGTTCGGGTACCAGTGCGCTGAGTCTCAAACGTACTTGTCATATGCAGCCTAGCTCCTGCGGCTTGCCGCAACTCAGTTCTAATTCTAGCAGGCTATTTAGAGAATTCTGCTCAGGGGCGGTGAATGACATGGCTGTGGTTAGTGGCAGCGGCGCGATCGGCGGCAGCAGTGCGGCTAATGACGGCGATGTGGTTAACGACGGTCCGGACGGAGGCCGCCCGCGGACGGCGGCCGCCCGCGGACGGCGGCCCCCGTTCTGTCGGTGGCGCGGCCTAGCCTCGGGATATGGACATCATCCTGATACCGGGTTTCTGGCTCGACGGCTCGTCGTGGGACGAAGTCGTGCCCGCGCTCAGGGAGGCTGGGCACCGCACGCACGCGGTCACGCTGCCCGGCATGGAGTCGAAGGACGCCGACCGCTCCAAGATCACTCTGCGTGATCATGTTGACGCGGTCGTCGGGGTGATCGACTCCCTGGATCCGGCCAGCGGCAAGGTTGTGCTCGTCGGGCATTCCGGCGGCGGCGCGGTCGCGCACGCCGCCGTCGACGCCCGCCCCGGCCGTGTCGCCCGCGTCGTCTACGTGGACAGCGGCCCGCTCGGTGAGGGCGGGATCATCAACGACGAGTTCCCGACCGCGAACGGCGAGATCCCGCTGCCGGACTGGGCCGTCTTTGATGACGAGGATCTCGTTGACCTCGATGACAACCTGCGCGCGGCGTTCCGTGAGCGAGCGATCCCGACGCCCGAGCACGTCGCGATCGACCCACAGCGGCTGTCCGACGAACGCCGCTACGACGTGCCGGTCAGCGTGATCGCGTGCGAGTTCCCGAGCGCGACGCTCCGGGAGTGGATGGAGCAGGGACATCCGTTCGTGCGGGAACTCAGCAGGATCCGGGACGTCGACTTCATCGACCTGCCCACCGGTCACTGGCCGCAGTTCACCCGGCCCGCGCAGCTGGGCCAGGCGATCCTGGCCAGTGTCGGCCCCGCCTGATCACGGCGTCCCGATCACGGTGTCATGGCGCCGGTGCGCGCCGCCGATTAATCGAGTACGGCCATGAGGTCGCGGGGCAGCGCGCCGTGACTGACGAGCCCGAGCCTGCGGGTGGTCCGGGTGAGTGCGACGTACAGGTCGGCCCGCCCGCGCGCGGATGCCTGCTCGATCTCCGCTGGGTCGACGATGATGACCGAGTCGAACTCGAGCCCTTTGGCCTGCTCCGGGGTGAGGACCGCCACGGCGGCGTCGAGGTCCGGCCCCGGGGCCAGGTTGAGTGCCGCGGCGGTCTCGGCGACGCGCGCCGATGGCGCGATCACGGCCACGCGCCCGGTACCGATCAGCTCTGTCTCACGCCGTACCAGTTCGGCGAGGCGGGCGGCGTCCGCGGACCACGGACTCTCGTCGGAGTCGCGCACCGATAGCGGCGGGTCGGCGGCCGGCGGCAGGAGCGCGGCAGCCAGCGCCATGACGGGCTTCGGCGTGCGGTAGTTCACGGTCAGCCGCGCGGTGCGCCAGCGCCCGGCGGCGATCGGGTCGAACACCTGCGCCCACGAGTCGGCGCCACCGGGCGTGCTGGTCTGCGCCAGGTCGCCCACGACGGTCATGGAGCGGGCCGGGCAGCGGCGCAGCACCATCCGCCAGGCCATAGCGGACAGCTCCTGCGCTTCGTCGACGATCACGTGACCGTAGGCCCAGGTCCGGTCCTGCAGCGCCCGCTCGACAAGCACGCCGCTGGCTCCGGGCTCGGCGTTCCTGTCGGCGACCCAGCTCACGAACGCGCTGGTCTCGAGAGGTGGCAAGACGATGGCCTCGTCTTCGGCAAGCTGCGTCACGAGCTCCGCCGCGTACTGGATCGCCTCGGCACGCTCGGCCTCATCCGCGGCACGTCTGCGTCTGGCCGTCCGCTCGGTAGCGGCGAGGGGGCCGAGAAGCTCGGCCAGCTCGTCCAGCAGGGGCACATCGGCAGGTGTCCACGATGCTGGTGTGCCGCGGGTGATCGCGGCGCGTTCGTCCTCGGTGAGATCAAGCCGGTGGGGCTGCTGGTAGAGCTGCGTGAGCAGCTGCTGCGGCGCGGCCTCGGGCCACAAGACGCTGACCACGCTGCGGATGGCGGGGGCAGCAGCCAGTTCGGCGCGCAGGTCCTCCTCGTCACCGGGCTGCCAATTCCGCTTCCGCTGGCCGCCGAGGTCGCGCAAGCGCTGCCGGGCCAGCCCCCGCACCACCGCGTCGATGAACACACGCCGGGCCGTGTTGTGCGGCAAGGGAGCGCCGGTGTCAGGATCGAGGCGCCGCTCTGCTGCCGCGCGAGCCTGGGCGCACAGCCGGGGCGTGAGCCGGTAGGCGGTGCCGTCGACCTTGATCTCAAGGGCGGTGGCCGGTACCTGGCGCAGCTCGGTGACGGCCTGGGACAGGGCGCCTGCCATCTTGGCGTCGCCCTTGACCCGGGCGGCCTGCGGTGATTCTGGGCTGACCGCCTGAACCCCGGGGAACAGCGAACCGATGGTGGCCAGCACGACGTCGTTCTCGCCGAGTGAGGGCAGCACCTGATCGATATAGCGCAGAAATGTGTAACTCGGGCCGATGACCAGAATTCCGCGCCGCTCGAATCGCTTTCTGTGGGTATAGAGAAGGTAGGCGGCCCGGTGCAGCGCGACAACGGTTTTTCCGGTGCCAGGCCCGCCTTCGACAACGAGAATTCCGCCTGGGTCCTCGCGAATGATGCGGTCCTGGTCGGCCTGGATGGTGGCGACGATGTCGCTCATCCGCCCGGTCCGGCCGCGGCGCAGCGACGCCAGCAGCGCGGCCTCGCCGGTCAGGTGCGCCTCATCGACGGCGTCCAGGTCGAGCACGTCGTCGTCCAGGCTCACGACCCGCCGGTTGAGGGTATGCAGGTGGCGGCGGCGGGTCACGCCGTACCGCTCCCGCGGTGTGGCGCGGTAGAACGGCTCCGCCGCACGGGCACGCCAGTCGACCAGCAGCAGGTCGTGATCGTCGCTGCGCAGGCCGAGCCGGCCGATGTAGAACTGGTCACTGTCGTCGAAGTCCAGGCGGCCGAAGCACAGGTTCCGTTCCGCGGCGTCAAGCTCCGCGGAACGGTTCTGGTACTCCTCGGCAAACGACTCGCGCTCCGACCACCCCTGGTCGTTCTCCGAAGTCGGGCCCAGACGCACCGCGGCCAGCCGCTGCTCCGTAACGGCCCGCAGCGCGTCCAGCCGCTCGTACAGCATCGTCAGGTACGCCTGCTCGTGGGCCAGCTCGGCCGCGCTAGTTGACGCTATTTCCAATGCCGTGCTATTGTTAAATTGGGACAAGAGAGTGGGTTATCCTTTCCTGCGCAGACAGAGAATTCCCCACGATATCAAAATTTCCCCAATTCCGGTATCCTTCTCAGTTTGAATTTGCGCTGCTATACAGCGAAACCCGTTTCACGCGCCTACGGCCGCTGATCCGCTTGCGCTGACCGAGCCGCGGTCGAGCGGGGACCCATCAGGTGGTTCTGTGCACGACGCCCTAGCCGGGTGTGGCCAGTCCGGACTCTGCGCGGCTGGCGGCCAGTTATGACGCGAACCCGATGCCGTCACACAGAAACTCGGGCTGGCCACCGCAGGCGGCATCATGAGCCACACGCGCATCGGCGGTGTCCGCAGTTCGGCCGTGAGCAGCGACCTCTAACCTCGGCTCGCTCCCGCTCACAGGGGGCGCCAGAAACCATTACTTAACATAATGTACATTATCGGCGTTAGGCATGGGAGCAGCGGCGCGTGCACTCAGCAGTCAAACACCGACCAGCAGATGTCGTTCCGCAACCGCTGGTCGTCAAGTACGAGCTCGCGAATCGCCTCCGGGAGCTGGTCACGCTGCCACCGGCACTCGGCTCGCCCGGCGGCCTCGCCGTCGCCCTCTGGCGCGCCAGCTCGTGCGGCCTTGATCGCATAGGCGGCCGCACCGAGCTCGTGCGCGGCAACGTGCGCGACGGCCCCGGCCTGGCCAGCAGCGAACGCGGCATGCCGTGCCGCCCCACGCAGGTCTCTGGCCGCGGCCATGGCATGGCCGCCCGCCGTGCGAGCCTGAGTCATCTTGACCTCGCCGCGCACCCAGGCGCGGGCATGCTCGATCGCATGACGCGGTCGCGGGTTCTCCGGCTGAGCCGACTCGAAGAGGTCAAGAACGTGCTCCGCGCACGATGCCGCCCAAAGAGCGAGGAGCTGGTGATCCGAATCGGTGAGGGTCCCGCCGCGGCGGATCGTCACGAAACGAGGGTCTCGGACCTTCGGGAGGATCATGGCTGGCACTCTCTCCAGTTAACGGCTTATCGGCTGGGGAGCGAGCGCGGCAGCCCGAACCATGAGAGCACGCTGTTATCGAAGCGGGTCATGGCGCAGATCCGGTCGCCGGTGAGGGTGAGAACGTACAGGCCGGTCCCGTGGCGGACACCGGTCGCGGCGCGCAGGTAGGCCCCGAACGCCGGCTGGCCGTTGGCTCGCGTCGGCACCAGGTCGAACCTGCGGCCCGCGTCGAACAGGCTGGCGCAGAAGCGGGCCACGATGTCGCGGCCCTCGTATTCGAACGGCATCGGCGGCATCGACATCAACACGTCGTCGGTCAGCAGGGCCACCAGGGCGTCCAGGTCGGCGGACTCCCACGCGCGGACGAATCCTGCGACGAGCACATCCGCGGCGGATGAGCCCGCAGCTGGAGGCGGCGGTTGGTGACCGGCGTCCGGCCGCAGGCGCCGCTGCAGGCTGGCCCGCGCCCGTTTGAGTGCGCTGTTGACCGAGTCAACGGTCGAGTCGAGCATGCCCGCTACCTCGTTGGCGTGGAATCCGAGGACGTCACGCAGGATGAGCACCGCGACCTGACGGGGCGGCAGGACCTGG
>DASXDG010000337.1:0-2316 GCA_036490795.1 Streptosporangiaceae bacterium | reverse complement strand
GGTCTCGTACAGCACGATCGCGCCGGAGAAGCCGCCGCTGGCCGACGCGACGATGACGGCGAGGGAGGTGGCGATGAACAGCGCGTTGCCCACTCCCCAGCCGGCCCGGAAGCCCACGATGCCGCTGATGCTCCCCGCGCTGCCGGCCAGCGCGCTGAATATGACGATGAGGATCAGGCCCGCGATCAGGGTGCGTTTGGCGCCGATACGGCTCGAAACCCAGTTGGTGATCAGCATCGCCACCGCTGTGACGACTAGATAGCTGGTGAACAGCAGCGTCACCTGGCTGGGCGAGGCGTGCAGCTTCTGCGAGATCGCGGGCAGGATCGGGTCGACCAGGCCGATGCCCATGAACGAGACGACACAGGCGAAGGCGACCGCGAAAACCGCCTTCGGCTGCCGGAACGGGCTCGCCTGCATGCCGGAACCTCTTTAGATTGATGTGTCTATATAGATGAGTCTATACTTATTTCATGACCACGCAAGGCGGCATCGGCGACGCGGCCGATGCCCTGTACCGGCTGCTGACCTCGGCCGTCCGGCAGCTGCCCAGGGACCTCAGCCTGACCTCGCTGGCCACTCTGGCCACGGTGGAGCGAACTGGTCCACGCCGGATCACCGACCTGTCGGCGACCGAAGGGGTCACCCAGCCGTCAATGACCTCGCTGGTTACCGCGCTGGAAAGGGCAGGGCTGGTCGAGCGGCGGCAAGACGAGCGGGATCAGCGCGTCGTGCTGGTCGCACTGACCACGGCCGGCGCCGACTACCTGCGCGCCCGCCGCCGGGCGGGTACCGAGGCGTTCGCACGGCTGCTCGGGGACTTGCCGGCGCAGGACGCGTCGGCCATCATCGCGGCCGCTCCCGCCTTGTGCCACCTCCGTGAACTGGACGAAGACCGCCGCAAGCCGTCCTGATATCTCATAACAAACACTGGTGCTTGGCCCCGGCTCGCTGAGAGGGTTAGCAATGCGAACGGAATAGATCGAACGGTGGCCTGACCAGA
The DNA here is from genome assembly GCA_036490795.1 of Streptosporangiaceae bacterium. Lineage (GTDB taxonomy): Bacteria > Actinomycetota > Actinomycetes > Streptosporangiales > Streptosporangiaceae > JAFARZ01. Next base: position 1,313 of record DASXDG010000337.1, on the reverse strand, counting down.
GCATGTGCACTGCCTGCGGAATCCCGACGCACATCCCCGCACCGGACGAGCCGGTCCCGGTGATAGATCTGCAGGGAGCGGTCAAGTTCGCGGCGCTCCGCAACCCTTCCTGCCGGATCTACCTGGCCGGCGGGATGCTGTCGATGATGGCCGACAACATCGAGCACGTGATCACGTACTGGGTGCTATGGGAGAGGTTTCACTCCACGGCGCTCACCGGCTTCGAGGTGATCAGCCACTGGCTGCCGTTTTTCCTGCTCTCCCCCTACTTCGGCGCGCTGGCCGACCGGCACGACTGCCGCCGCCTCATCCAGGGCGCGCAGTTGCTGTTCATGTCCGTCTCAGTGGGCTGGGGCGTGCTGTTCGTGACCGGCTCGCTCCGGGTCTGGAACGCATGCGTCCTGCTCATCCTGCACGGCACGGCGGGATCGTTGTGGGGACCGGCCGAACAGCTGATGCTGGAGGACTTCGTCGGCCCCGCCGAACTGCCGAGCGCGATCCGGCTTAACGCGACCGCGCGCAGCCTGGGCATCCTGCTTGGTCCCGTGGTTGGCTCGGCCCTGCTGTTCGGCCTGGGACCGGTGCACGGCATCTTCGCCAACGTCCTGATCTACCTGCCGATGACCGCTCTGATGGCACGGACCAAGTTCACCGGCCACCTGCGCGAGGGATACGTGCCGCGTCCCCGGTTGACCGTCCTCGGCGCCGTCCGGGTATTCCGCAAGGTGAGCAAGGACAGCGTCATCGTCGCGATGCTCGCGCTGGCCGGCCTCGCTTCATTCTTCGTCGGCGCCGCGATCCAGACGGCGATGCCGGCCATCGCCGGCACCGGGACGGTGTACAGCGTGCTGTTGTTCGCCAACGGCCTCGGCGGCGTGCTCGGCGGGCTGATGCTCGAGGGCACCGGCTGGCTCAGGCCATCGGTGCGCACGGCCATCTGGAGCACCGCTGTCTACGGCGGCTCCACGGCCCTGTTCGCGTTCTGCCATAACTACATCGCCGCCGCTTTCCTGCTGGTCGTCGGCGGTGTCGCCGCGCTCGCGAACATGTCCATCACGCAGACTGTCGTGCAGTTGCGCGCACCGCGCGAAGAACGCGGCCAGGTGATCGGCCTGTACGGCACGTCCGCCAACGGCCTGCGCATGGGCAGCGGTCTCACCGTCGGTTTCCTCGGCGCGATCGCGGGCCTGCGCTGGTCGCTGGGGGTGAGCGCGATGGCGTTGTGCGCCGGCACCGCCCTGGTCGCCCTCTGGGTCGCGGTCAACGCGCGCCGCCAGCAAGCTGCTCCGTGACACAAGGTTGCTTGTCACGCT
>DASXDG010000336.1:0-8924 GCA_036490795.1 Streptosporangiaceae bacterium | reverse complement strand
GGTGGTAGCCGGCGCGCTGCCGCTCCTGTACGGCATGGCCGAGGAAATCGTCGCCGACGTAACGGCCGGCCCCCCCGCTGCCGACGCTGGCGGCCAGGCCGGACCCCCGCCCGCCCCCGAGCCGGCCCGTCCCGCCTCCGGTACCCGGCGCTCCCGCCTCCTGCACACAGTCGGCTATCCGCCGCGCTAGGCCGGCGGGCCGGTTGATGTGCCACGAAACCGCTAGCGCGGGCCTCGGTGCACTGCCGTTATGATCACCGCGTGTCGTCCCGCGTCGTCCAACGACCCGGACGTGATCGCGGGGCAAGGAACGATCGGTTTCGAGCTGGACCAGCAACTGGAGCCTGGCCCGCTGACGGTGGTGTGCGGGGTGGGCGGCGGCGGTCTCGCCGCCGGCCTGGGCCTGTGGGCGGCGATCCGGCCTGACGTCCGGGTGGTCGGTGCGGAGGCGGCGGCGTCCACGGCGGTGAGCTCCACCATCCGCGAGCGAGGCGATGTCGTTGTCGAGGTCGGCGAGACCCTGGCCGACGGGCTCGCCGGGAACCTTGAAACCGGCGCGGTCACCCCCGGCCTGATCGAGCGGTACGTGGATGACCTTGTCACGGTGACCGAGGCGGAGATCCGGGCCGGCCTGCGCTACCTCGTCGCCGAGCGCGGCTATGCCGCGGAGGGTTCGGGTGCGGTAGCCGTCGCCGCCGTGCTGGCAGGCAAAATCAGCTCGCGCGGCCGCATCGTGGTCATCGTGTCGGGCCGGAACATCGCCCTGCCGGCCCTGTCAGCGGCCCTTTCCGCGCCGTAGGCCGCCCGGTCAGCGGTTCATTCCGATCCACTCGTCTTTCCAGGCCGGGTCGTACTGCTGGTCGTTGCAGCCGGGGCGGTAGATGGAGGTGAGCTCGCGGGCGATCTGCTCCCGGTGCGATCTGGTTCCGCCGGGCACCTCGTAGGTGCAGATGTAGACCTTCCACTTCGAGCCGGCCCGCTTGATCCAGCACGGCGACCGGGGGTGCTGGAACGGGAACCGCTCGGCGGACAGGTCGTCGCCGTGGCCGACGTACATGACCGCGTAGTGTTCGGGCTTGCCTGCCGGGTCCGGTTTGTAGGCGATCGCGTACACGGCGGGGACCGGCGGCGGGGTCCAGCCGCCGAGCAGCCGCGGGCCCTCGAACGGGTAGCCCGCGAGCGAGCCCAGCCTGATCATCGGATGACCTCCAGCGCTTGCGCCAGTTCTTCCAGGCTGGACAGGTCGTGACCGGAAAGCAAGAGGTCAATGTACGGCGCGGCGACCATCATGCCCAGCGTGCTCGGCCGGAACGACGCGTCGGGGCCCTTGTGCGGGTTGAGCCACACGATCCGGTAGCACAGCCGCGACAGCCGTTCCATGGCCGCCGCGAGCACCTCGGGGTCGCCGCGGTCCAGCCCGTCCGAGCAGATGATCACCACTCCGCCGCGGCACAGCCCGGCCCGGCCCCAGGTCCGGACCAGCGTGCCGAGCGATTCCCCGATTCTGGTGCCGCCTTCCCAGTCCATCACCAGCTCGCCAGCGGCGGCGAGCGCCGCGTCCGGCCGCCGGCTGGAGAGCGAACGGGTTATCCGGGTAAGCCTGGTCCCGAAGCAGAACACCTCGACGCGCGCCGCCGCGTGCCTGGCGGTGTGCGCGAACTGCAGTAGGTGCCTGGAGTAGTCGGCCATCGAGCCGGACACGTCAAGCACCAGGATCAGCCGTCTAGGCCGGGTCTTACGCTGCCGGAAGATCAGCTCGCCTGGCTCGCCATGGGTTCGCATCGACTGCCGGATCATCGCCCGCAGGTCCGGCGTGCGACCCGATGGGGCTGACCGGGTGCGCCGGGTGCGGCGTCGCGGCGGGGTGAGCCGCATCCGCGTCATGATCCGCCTGAGCGCGGCTCGTTCGGCCGGCGTGCAGGCAGCGAACGACCGGTGCTTCAGTGCATCCGCATCCGAGGCGAGCAGCCCGAGTACCGCTCGCTCCTGGTCATCTTGGGTCTGTTCTGATTCCGCGAGGGGCTGCACGAGCTCGGCCGCGACGGCGGCACCGGCAACGGACGCGGGCAGCATGAACGTCCCCGCGCCCGGCCGGCCAGCGTCGAGAAAGTACCGCCGGAACACGGTGTCGTAGACGCCGATGTCCTCGCGGCGGTTCACCAGCGTCACCCGCCCGGCCCAGTACAGGTCGTCCAGATCGGCCGGGTCGAGCGGGCCCGTCGCCGGACAGCCCGTCGCCGGACAGCCCGTCGCCGGACAGCCCATCGCCGAACAGTAGGTGAGCACGTCGCCGGTGCCGACGGTCAGCCCGGCGGTCCGCAGTGCGCGGGCGAAGCCGACGAGCAGGCCGGTAAACGGTTCAGGCACCGGAGGCGATCTCGGTCAGGTTCTCCCGGACCAGCTCCAGGTCGTCCCGGTCCTTGATGACCGCGCCGAGCGTTTCGCTGGTCAGCTCCCGCGACCCGAGAAAACCGAGCACGCGGACCCAGTCGACCGTCTCGGCCACGCCTGGCGGCTTGGCCAGGTCCATCTCCCGCAGCCGGTGTACCGCCCGCACGACCTTCCTGGTCAGCGCGGGTTCTGCGTCAGGCACGCGGGTCGCGACGATCTCGGCCTCGCGGTCGAAGGACGGGTACCCGATCCAGTGGTAAAGGCAGCGGCGGCGCAGCGCGTCGTGCAGTTCCCTGGTCCGGTTAGAGGTCAAGATCACGACCGGCCAGGACGGCGCGGACACGGTGCCGATCTCCGGGATGCTGATCTGGAAGTCTGACAGCACCTCCAGCAGGAACGCCTCGAACTCGTCGTCGGCGCGGTCGATCTCGTCGATGAGCAGCACCGCGTCCTGGCCGGCCCGGACCGCGGCCAGCAGCGGACGTTCCAGCAGGAACTTGGGCCCGAACAGCTGGTCAACGGACCGCTCGTCGGCTGCCTGGCGCTCGGACAGCGCCCTGATCGCCAGCATCTGCCGGGCGTAGTCCCACTCGTACAGGGCCTGGCTGGTGTCGATGCCCTCATAGCACTGCAGCCGGATCAGCCGCCGGCCGTAGACGTCGGCCAGGACCTTGGCGGCCTCGGTCTTGCCGACACCGACCTCGCCCTCAAGCAGCACCGGCCGGTGCAACGACAGCGACACGAGCAGCGCGGTGGCCAGCCCTCGGTCGGCCAGGTAGCCACCCTGCCGCAGGTCTCCGGTCAGCTCGGCGACATCGGACGGATACTCAATCACCGGGTACCGAGACACCTGGCCCGAGAACGAGGTCCCGCACGGTGTCACCGGACTGGGTCCGCTTGCCTTCGCGTTCCAGCCGGGTCCGCCACGCGGTCGCCAGGTCGGCCACGCCGTCGGCGAAGTCCTCGAAACCGACTCCCGCGTCGTCCATCCGCTTGCACGACTTCGTCTCGGAGCCGAGGTCAGTGCCTATCTGTCCCTGGCTGCGCCAGATCCCGCGCAGCACCTCAAGCGGCTCACTCATGCACTGACCATAACTCCGGCGGGCAAGCCCGATCGACCCCCGATTAAGCGATGTCTTAATCACCTGGCCTTGTGGCACACTCAGGCGCATGCCAACGGACCGGCACGTCACGATCATCACCGGTGGCACCAGGGGAATCGGGCTAGCGACAGCGGTCCGGCTGGCGCGAGCCGGCCATGACCTCGTGCTGGCCTACCGTAGCGACGACAGCGCGGCCCAGCGGGCGGCCGCGTCGGTGCGGGAAGCCGGTGCCAGGTGCGTGCTGGCCAAGGCCGATGTCACCCGTGACGACGACGCGGAACGGCTGTTCGCGGTGGCGTCCGGCCAGCTAGGCACCGTGACCGGCCTGGTGAACAACGCCGGCCTCACCGCCCACATCGGTGATCTGGCCGATACCCCGGTGCACGTGATCCGAGAGGTCATTGACGTCAACCTGCTCGGCGTTATCTTGTGCGCCCGGCAGGCCGCAACGGTGATGTCGGTCCGCCGTGGCGGGCTCGGCGGCGCCATCGTCAACGTCTCGTCCGCGGCGGCGACGCTCGGATCCGCGCACGAGTACGTGCACTACGCCGCCGCGAAGGCCGCGGTCGAGGCGCTTACCGCCGGGCTGGCGAAGGAGCTGGCCGCCGACGAGATCCGGGTCAACGCGGTGGCACCTGGCGTGGTCCGCACCTCTATCCACGCCGCGGCGGGCGACCCTGGCCGGGCCGACCGCGCTGCGGGGAGGATACCGATGGGCCGGGCGGGTGAGCCCGATGAGATCGCCCTCGCCATCGCCTGGCTGCTCGGCCCCGAGGCCGGCTACGTGACCGGCGCCGTCCTCCGCGTCGCCGGCGGCCTGTAAACCGGACCCGCGCAGGCTTAGCTCAGCTGGCGATGTCGGGGTAAGGCAGGTGCAGGTGCTCCATCGCCCGCGCGTAGGCCCGCTGGTACTCGAGCGGACCGTGATCGCGCTCGAACATGGCGATGAACAGGGTAAGGGTCAGGAACGGGTGGGCGCCCAGCTCGAACAGCGCGACGTGATCGTGGTCGAGCAGGGCACGGCGCTCTTCCTCGGCGAAGGACTGCCAGGTGGTCCGCTCCGCCGCATGGCAGTTGAGCAGCGCGCCTGCCACGTTCTGTTCCCACCACAGCACCGTTCCCGCTGGATCTGACCGGTAGCGCTCCACCAGTTCTGGATCGCGGTCCACGGTGTACAGGAACTTGTCGAGAAGGTATTTGCTCATGCCGGGTACCAGGTGAAGTAGGCCTCCATGGTGTGGAACAGGTCCAGGGTGTCGACGTAGTCGGCCGTCACGCCGTCGCCTGCCGCACCCATCATCAGCATGAAGTCCATGAAGCCGTGGGTGGCGTTGCCGGGAGCGTGCAGGCTGTCCAGCGTGACCTCGGCCAGGCAGCCCTCGATGTCGCCGTCGGCGATCCACGCCACGGCCTTCCTGTCGAACTCGGGGTCAGGTCCGTGCTCGCCGAACTGCCGCGGCCCGCCGAGCTCCAGCGACAGGTGCCCGGTGCCGATGATGGCCACCCGCTTGTCGATCGGCCACGCCTCGATCATCTGCCGGAGCATGCGCCCGAGCTGCACGAATCGTTTTGGCCGTGGCATTGGCGGCGCGAAGATGTTCGTGTATACGGGGACGATCGGCAGGTCGGCCTCCGGCCGGAGCGTGATGATCGGGCAGGTCACGCTGTGGTCGATACGCAGCTCGTTGCTGAACGCCAGGTCGAAGCCGGCGTCCAGGCCTTCCCTTAGCAGGTGGGCGGCCAGGCCCTCATCGCCCTTGAGCAGCATGCGGGGGAGACCGAACTCGCGTTCTTCGTTGTAGAAGTTCCCGTCGAAGAACGGCGCCTTGCCGATCAGGAACTGCGGCATGTTGTCTAGCCACAGCTGATGGAAGTGGTCGCTGCCCACCATGACAAGCACGTCCGGCTCGGCCCTGGTAAGCGTCTGGCGAAACGCCTCGATCTTGGCCACCCACTCGTCGGCGAACGGCGGCCGGTCGGAACCGGTGGACGTGCTCGCCCGGTAATAGAACGGGTGGTGCGTCGAGGCGATGACCGCGGCGACAGTTGCCAATGCGGCCTCCTCAGGTCGGGGTAGCGGGATCGGTCGGGGTAGCGGGATCGGTCGGGTCTACGTAGACAGCGTTGCGGTCGACAGCCAGGTAGGCGTCCATGCCGATCGGGCGGCGTTGTTCCTCGGCGAGCTGCCCGAGCAGGCCCGCGCACCTGGCCAGCAGCGCGAAACCGCGCAGCATCTCGGGCGGCAGGCCGAGGTCAGCCAGCGCGGCGCCGCACACGCCGGCGCCGTTCAGCGGCAGCCGCCGGCCGAGCACCTGCTCATGCACCCGGCCGATCGCCTCGAATAGCCGCAGGTGCGGGCCGCGCAGTCCCTCGCTGTCCGCGATTTCTATCAGAACGGCGGTGCGTGGATCGCGCACCTTATGCACCGGGTGCCCGAGACCGGGGACGAACTGGCCGTTCTGCTTGGTCCGGCGGACTGCGTCAAGCGCGAGCGCGTCCCAGGCGTCGTCGTCGGCGGGCAGCTCGGCTCCCGGCCGTTCGAGGCTGTGCTGCTCCAGTACGGCGTGCAGGTACTGGCCGCAGTCCTCGGTGACGCCGAGGAACCGGGATCCGCCGCCGAGCAGCCCGGCCGCGAGCGCGCCCTGCAACGAGTCGGGAGCCGACAGATAGGTCAGCCGGGCGGCGATCGCGGTGGGCGTGAACCCGTGATCGGCCAGGGCGACAAGCACCGCCTCGAACACCCTGGTCTCGCCGGGAGTGGGCCGGCGCATGGCGACCAGCCAGAAGGCGAGTTCGCCGAACCCGACCTTGCCCATCAGGTCGGCCGTGAGGTCCTGGCCGAGCAGCCGGATCTGGTCGGCGCTCGATGTGCCAAGCGACGTGGGGTAGGTCACGGGCGGTCCTGCGTTCCGGCTGGTTCGGCGAGCCAGCGGCGGAGCTGTTCGCCGTGCTCGTCCAGGCTGGGCGGCGGCAGCCGGTAGCTGGGCGGACTGGCGGAGAACGTGATCGGGTTACGCACCGACGGCATGCCGCCCGCCTCGATGACCGGGTCCAGCCCCAGCTCGGCAGCGAGGGCCACTCCCTGGTCAACGGTGTTGATCGGGCCGCACGGCACGCCTGCGGCGTTCAGCTCGGTGAACCACTCGTGCTTGGTCCTGGTCCGCAGCCGCTCGGTCAGCAACGGCCGTAGCTGCTCGCGGTTGGCCGTGCGGCCCGCGTTGTGGTTGAACCTCGGGTCGTCGGCCAGCTCGGGAACGCCGAGCACGGCGGTCAGGTTGCGGAATTGCCCGTTGTTGCCCGCCGCGATGACCAGGTCCCCGTCGGCGCAAGGCAGCGGTTCGTAGGGGAACAGGCTGGGATGGCTGTTGCCCATGCGGAATGGCACGGTACCGCCGGCCACGTAGGCGCTGGCCTGGTTCACCAGTCCGGACATCGCCGATGCCAGCAGGCTGATCTCCAGCCGCTGGCCGCGGCCGGTCTGCTGGCGGAGGTTGAGCGCGGCGAGAATCCCGATGGTGGCGTGCAGTCCGGCCATCACGTCGAACAGCGAGATGCCCGCGCGGAACGGCGGGCCGTCCGGGTCGCCGGTCAGGCTCATCAGGCCGGACACGGCCTGGACGATGAGGTCGTACCCGGGGAGCGCGGCACCCGCTGGACCGCTGCCGAATCCGGTGATCGATGCGTACACGATTCCCGGATTGCCGGCCGATACCGCCGGGTAGTCCAGGCCGAACTTGGCCAGGCTGCCGGGCCGGAAGTTCTCGATGAACACATCCGCCCGCCGGGCCAGCTCGTGCGCTAGCGCCTGGTCCGCCGGCTCCCGCAGATCCAGTGCCATCGAGCGCTTGTTACGGTTGACGCCTAGGTAATAGGTGGAAATGCCGTCCCTGACCGGCGGCTGCCAGCCGCGGGTGTCATCGCCGGCCGGGCTTTCCACCTTGATGACGTCGGCTCCGAGGTCGGCGAGCAGCATGGTCGCGTACGGCCCGGCTAGGACCCGGGAGAAGTCGGCGACCAGCAGCCCGGACAGCGGTCCGGACTCCCCGTGGGTCAAGCGTCGCTCCTTGTCCGTGATGCGGACCACCGTCCGCTAATGGATAACGATCATCCTAGGTGCCTTGACACCTCATCGCCAGATCGCCAAGGGTTGTCCGTATAGCGGACTTTCGTCCGCAGAGGCTATCCGGAGGAGATCGATGCCCGCGGCGGCATCGTGATGCCCTATCAGTACACCGAGTACAAGTCGGAGTCGACGCATGGCGCGCGGGGAGCGATAGATGGCCGGGCGTGGCAGCGGACCGGAGTTCGTCGAGGCGCTGGCGCGCGGGCTGGACATCATCGCCGCGTTCGGCCCCAGCCGCCGCGCCATGTCGCTCAGCGAGGTGGCCGCCGCGGCCGGGCTGGCCAGGCCGACGGCGAGGCGCCTGCTGCTGACCCTGGAAGAGCTGGGCTTCGTCAGGTCCGGCGACGGTGTCTTCGAGCTCACGCCGAAGGTCATCACCCTGGGCATGGCATACGTGAGCTCGCTGGGCCTGTGGGACATCGCGCGCCCGCACCTGGAAGCGCTCGTCGCCAGGACCGGCGAGTCGTCGTCGATGGCTCAGCTCGACGGCTCCGACATCATCTACGTGGCACGGGTATCGGTGCCCAAGCTGATCGCGTTGCGGGTGGAGATCGGCACGCTGTTCCCCGCCGCGCAGACCTCACAGGGCAAGGTGCTGCTCGCCGCGCTGCCCCCCGAGCAGATGCCTCAGCTGCTGGCCCAGCCCAGCCGGTCCGGGCTGCCGCCCTACGTGGGCAAGTCCGCTGCGCAACTGAGTGCCGAACTCACCGACGTCAGGGCGCGGGGCTGGGCGCTGGCCGACGAGGAGCTCGCGCCCGGCGTCCGGTCGGTGGCCGTTCCGGTCCGGGACGGCACCGGCACGGTCCGGGCCGCGATGAACGTCACCGTGCACGCGGCCGAGACGACCACCCAGCGGCTGGTGCACGAGTACCTGCCGCTGCTGCTGACCACGGCGGGCGAGGTCAGCGCGGAATGGGCGCTATGGCAGTCCCGCCCGCACGCCGAGGACAGCACCGCCGCCGCGCCGGCCCCGTCGCGCTCCGGCCGGCCCAGCTGACCCGCCGCCGCGTCTGCTCACCCGGGCACCACGCACACCTTCCGCACCATCCGTCACGCGACCGCGTCCGCTCGGTTCCCGAGCCGCCGTCAACGCGGAAGAAATGTCCAACGCGGAAGAAAACCATGCTCACAGCGACCTTTTTTAACGCGTTGCACAAAAGTACCGCGCTGATGACCGGTCGCCGCGTTGGTGACCTGCCGGTCGCGACACATACATCCCATGAGGCACTTGACGGGGAGGCCGGTACAGCGCGAAGTCCTCGCTGGCCGGAGGATCGCGTCCAGCTCGATCAGCTCTCGCTTCTCCC
>DASXDG010000335.1:0-2116 GCA_036490795.1 Streptosporangiaceae bacterium | reverse complement strand
GGGTGGCCCGGATCACCCGCTCGCCGTGGCGCTCGGTGCCCGACATCACCATGGACTCCCAGGACGGCACCTCGGAATCGGCGCCGATGGTGGCCGGCGTGCTCGCGCTGGCGACCCAGCTCAACCACGGCCGGGACCTCGGCCCGGTCAACCCGGTGCTGTACGACGTGCTCGGCCCGCGCGGGTCGCGCGCCGGCATCTCCGACGTGGTGAGCGGGAACAACTCGGTGACCGGCCCGGGCGGCAAGGTCGTGGTCAAGGGCTTCACCGCGGCCCGCGGGTTCGACGTCGCCAGCGGCTGGGGCACGGTCAACGCGAGCACGTTCGTCCCCGCCCTGGTTGCCGCGCAGGCCACCGGCCTCGACCAGTCCGCCCGGCGGCAGGCGGCCAGGAACCTCAGCCAGCTCGAGCACAGCACCAGGCTCTCCACCGCGAACATCCCGCTCGGCGGCACGTCCGCGGTGTCGGGCACCGGTTTCCTGCCCGGCCACCCGGTCAAGCTGGTCATCGACGGCAAGGCCGTCACCACCCTCACCGCCACCGACCAGGGCACGGTCAGCTACACGGTCAAGCCGGTCATGCTCGGCCTGGCGGCGGGACACCACGTGCTGACGTTGCGGAGCATGCTCATCACCACGACGGCCGCCTTCAGCAGCCACTGAGGTAGCGGCTCAGGCGCCGGCCAGCTGGTCCTGGTAAAGCCGGCCGAGGGCGTCCCAGTGCCGGGCCGCCGCCGCGGCGTCGTAGGTCCCGTTGTCGGGCACCGCGAACCCGTGATGCGCGGGATAGAACTCCACCGTGTGCTCGACCCCGGCGCCGGCGAGCGCGCCCCGCAGCAGTTCGGCCTGCTCGGCGGTGAACGAGCCGTCGTCCTGCGCCCCCGCCACGTAGACCGTGGCGGCGATCCGGTCCGCCGCCAGGTGCGGGCTCGACGGGTCGTCCGCGACCGCCAGCCTGCCGCCGTGGAAGGATGCCGCCGCGGTGATCGTGGCGCCGAGGCCGCCCGCCGCGACCAGCGACATGCGCCCGCCCAGGCAGTAGCCGGTCGTGCCGATCGCGGCGCCGCTCACTTCCGGCCGGGCCAGCAGGAACTCCGCGTAGGCGCCGGCGTCGGCGATGATCCGGTCATTGCTGAGCACCCCGGCCAGGGTCCCCATCCTGGCCCGCTCCTGCGGGTCGGTGAACAGCGTGTTCACGTCGAACGGGGCCCACGTGCCCGCCCGGTAGTAGATGTCCGGGACCAGCGCGACGTACCCCATGGCCGCCAGCTGGTCACCCATCACCCTGATCGTCTCCCGCGCGCCGCCTGCGTCGGGGAAGACCAGCACCCCGGGCCACGGGCCGTCGCCGTCGGGGACGTGCAGCGTCCCGGGGCTGTCACCATCGGGTGCGGGGATCTGGACCTCCAGGCGCGGCATCCAATTGCCTCCAAGCTCGTCGATTCAGGCTGACGCTCATGAAAGTAGCAGCTGGTGTAACTGACACCAGATGTAACCGACACCCGGTGTCAGTTAGCAGTGAAGCCGCCAGCGCCCCTGAAACGCGATAACCAGCCACTCCGGCCAAATTCCAGATGTCTGGAAGCTCTCCCCGATTCGTTGACGGGCGCGTGCGCGCGGCCGCATCCTCAGTCACGAGGCCTGGCGAGGACGGTACTTGATGACGGAAGGCTCAGATGAGCGAGGCTGGCGATGAGTGAGGACAAGGACAGCGCGCGCCGTTCGCCGCGCGCGCCGCTGCGGCAGCGAAGCCGCCGGCGCTGGGCGATTATCGGCGGCGTGGCCGGGACCTGGGTGGTCCTGGCGGTCGTGACGAGTTCGGTCGTCTCGGCGACGGTGGCACTGGTCGTGATCGCGGGTCTGGCCGCCGTGACCGTGGGTGGCCTGCGGGCGCTGGGTATCAACCGGGATCATCCGTGGATCCAGCGGATCGCCTCCCGGCCGTGGCGTGACGGGGAAGACGTGCTGAAGGTCGCGATGCGGCACCTGCCGGACGTGTTCGTGATCACGCCCAGCGGGTCGCTGCTCGCGCCGCGGCTGGTCGAACTGCAGCTGAACCCCGATGACCTCGCCGCCCTGTGCGAGCGGATGGAACTGGGCGTGATCAGCGAGAGCGT
>DASXDG010000334.1:0-10175 GCA_036490795.1 Streptosporangiaceae bacterium | reverse complement strand
CGATCGGGGTTTTGTGCCCGGTCGCGGTGCGGTGCCGGGCGGGCCACCGCCAGGATTCGAGCCGGTGCCCGCTCCGCCTGGACTGGGCGGCAACGGCGGTGTTCCGGGGGGCGCACGTTTGTGGTCCAGCGGGGGACCGCTTGCCAGCGGGGGACCGCTTGCCGACGGCAGCGGTGCGGGGGAGGCGCCGTTGTGGCCAGACGACCGCGGCAACAGCAACGGCATCGGCAACGGTGCTGGAGAGAACCCGTTCCGGCAGTTCTCTGACGAGCCCGAATCTGGTCCGTGGCAGTTCCCCGGCAATGCCGGTACCGTGCAGCCGTTTACCGATCCGTTCCCGCGAGCGGGCCGTCTCCCCGATGCACCCGAGCTCCCGGACGAGGCCGAGCCGCCGTTCCCGGACGCGTCCCAGCTTCCTGACGAGCCGCAGCTCTCGGATACGGTCCAGTTCCCGGCCGCCTCCCAGACACCGGGCGTGCCTTTTGCCGATGAGGGCCGCTCGCTGGATGACACGGACCCGTTCCCGACAGCCTCGCGCCCCGACCCGCGCTTAGCGTTTCTCGCTCGATGAGATCGAAAGCGTGAATCGAATGATCGTGCGCGTGGCGTTCCGGCAAACCGGAACGCCACGCGCACGATCATTGAAAGCCGCCCGCCCGGCTGCCGTTTCGTGCCGCTTTGTGGCGCTTTGTCCAGTTGGCGCTGTGGGCGGACGGGGGTATGCCGTCGCGCCCGCGATCGCTCCATCGGCCAAGGGGGTGGAGTGCCGCGGCGGCACCTGTCAGCCAACCGTCCGCGAGCACGTGGAGCATGCCACGCACCACGGTTAGTTATGATGCCTGCCCCATATCGCCCAGACAGGCGCTAAGCGGACGCCAAGACCGTTAGGGCTTGGCAATAAAAAGTAAGCATCTAGGTAAAGACAAAGTCAAAGACTTTGTGATATCTTTCACGAGCAGGCCCCCTTCGGCTAGTAAGAGGCCCGTGGTAACGTTCCTAAACCTGCACGGATGTTCGTACCGTGATACCGGCGGTTCGGCGGTCGTCCAGAGTGCGGTGCGAGGACCACGAGCAGCACTAGCGGTACGAGCGGCACACGGGGGATGATCCTGTGACCGTGACGGCCGTGTCGCTGCAAACCTCAGGAGTCTGGTAATGCTGGCGAGTTACGCCCCAGTCGCCCGGCGCGCGGGAGCGCTGACCGCAGTCGTGGCAGCGATCATGGTCGCGATCAGCGCGGGCCTGGTCGGTACCAAGGGCTTGACCGGCGCACTTATCGGGGTCGCGATCGTCGCGATCTTCTTCGGCCTCAGCATCGTCGTCGTCGGCCGGGCCGCCAAGATCAGCCCGCAGGCCATGATGATCGCCGCGCTGGCCACCTTCCTGGTGAAGATCGTCGTCCTGATGGTCATCGTCGGCGCGCTGCGCAACACCACGGCGTTCAGCACCCGCACCCTCGGCTTCGTGGCGATCGGCTGCATCCTGGTGTGGAGCGCGGCGCAGATCGCGGTCGTGATGAGAATCAAGGCGCCCTACGTAGACCCAGAGCCGAAGCGATAGCCAACGGCCATGGACAAACACGGCAAGGAAGCCGCGGAAGCGGATAAGCAAGCTGAGCGCGAAGGCAGGGCACAGGGGCTGGGTACCGGCTACACGGTGTTCAGCTACCTCATCGCCGGCATGATCGCGTACGGGGCAATCGGCTGGGGGATCGGCAAGGCGGTCCACCTCAGCGCTCTTCTTCCAATAGGCATGCTGGTCGGCCTTGCTATCTCGACCGGCTTCGTGATCTACCGCTACGGCATACAAGGGTCGGTGGAAAGGAATGACCGGTGATCGGTAGCGTCAGGGCAGTCGCTGAGGCCAGTGGCGGATGCCACCTGGGCAGTGGCTGCGGCTTCCCCGCACCGGGGCTGCAGAACTTCGACTTCAAGCCGATCTTTACCATCGGCTCGTTCAACTTCACCAAGCCCGAGCTGATCGCCATCTTGTGCGCGCTCGGCGTGATCGTGTTCTTCGCGGTCGCGTTCGCCAAGCCCAAGATCGTCCCCGGCAAGATGCAGAGCCTGGGCGAGATGGCCGTGCTCCAGGTCAGGGACCAGATCCTGCGGCCGGCCCTGGGCAGGCGCGGTGACACGTACCTGCCGTTCCTGGTGTCGATGTTCTTCTACATCTTCCTGATGAACATCATGGAACTGCTCCCGTTCTTCCAGTTCCCGGCGATGTCGCGGATCGGGTTCGTCTGGCCGATGGTGTTCATGATCTACGCCCTCTACCTGTTCCTGGGCTTCAAGACTCAGGGCGGTCTGGGCTACTTCAAGAACATGGTCCCGCACGGCGTGCCGTGGTGGATCCTGCCGCTGCTGTTCCCGGTCGAGCTCTTGAAGTTCTTCATCATCCAGCCGTTCACCCTGGGCGTCCGGCTCTTCGGGAACATGTTCGCCGGTCACCTGCTGCTGAGCATCTTCATGCTGGCGACCTGGTACCTGATGAGCTTCAGCATCGGCCTGCTGTGGGCCGCGGGCTCGGCCTTCATGGTGCTGTTCGTCTTCCTGCTCGAACTGCTGGTGGACCTGCTCCAGGCGTTCATCTTCACGACGCTGACCGCCACCTACATAGCCAGCTCGCTGGACCCCAGTCATTAACCGACCGCGTAAGTAACGAGAAAAGGAATCAAGGAACATGTCTCTCGCCGTTACCGCCACTCAGACGCTGAGCATCAACATCGGCGCCGTGGGCTATGGCCTTGCCGCCATCGGCCCGGGCATCGGCATTGGCCTGATCTTCGGCCACGCCATCGAGGCGATGGCCCGGCAGCCGGAAGCCACCGGACGCATCACGTCGTTCATGTGGATCGGTTTCGCGCTGACTGAGGCCCTCGCGCTGATCGGCCTCGTGGCCCCGTACATCTTCAAGTACTGAGCGCAGGTTCCCCATGCACCCATTGCTAGCCGATGCGACGCAGCAGAATCCGCTGCTGCCGTCCTGGCCCGAGTTCATCATCGGGACCATTACTTTCCTGCTCGTCTTCGGCGTACTCGGCAAGATACTGCTGCCCCGGTTCCAGAAGACTCTGGCCGAGCGCACCGAGCTCATCGAGGGCGGTCTGGCCAATGCCGCCAAGGAACAAGAAGAGGCGCAGCAGCTCATCCAGCAGTACCAGCAGCAGCTCGCCGAGGCCAGGCACGAGGCAGCCCGGATGCGCGAGGAAGCTCGCGAGCAGGGCGCGCAGATCCTCGCCGAGATGCGCCAGCAGGCTGAGGCCGAAGCGCGGCGGATCACCGAATCGGCTCAGGCGCAGATCGAGTCCGAGCGGCAGCAGGCGCTGACCAGCTTGCGTGCTGAGGTCGGCACGCTGGCGACCGAACTGGCCAGCCGGATCGTGGGCGAGTCGCTCAACGACCAGGCGCTGCAGGGCCGGATGGTGGACCGCTTCCTGGACGAGCTCGAAGCCACCGCTGGGAGGAACTGACCATGCGCGGTGCGAGCCGTCCGTCGTTCGAGGATCTGCGTGACCAGCTGGACGCCGCGCTGACCAGTGCCGGACAGGCCAAGAACGTCGGCGATGGGCTGTTCGCCGTGGCCGGGCTGCTCGACACCGAGCACGGGCTGCGGCGCGCGCTGTCCGACCCGGGCAAGCCCGCGGCGGAGAAGGCCGCGATCGCGGGTCAGCTGCTGCACGGCAAGATCACCCAGGTCACCGAGGATCTCGTCGTCAGCGCGGTGGAAAAGCGCTGGGCCAGTTCCGCGGACCTGGCCGACGCGATCGAGGAGCTCGGTATCGAGTCGCTCGCCCGCCAGGCCGAGTACGACGGCACGCTGGATGACCTGGAGGACGAGCTGTTCAGGTTCGGCCGCCTGGTGGTCGGCCAGCCGGATCTGCGTAGCGCGCTGACCAGCGGCGCCCCGGCGCCGGTCAAGGAAGAGCTGCTCAGCACCCTGTTGCGGGGCAAGGTGACTCCGGTCGCGCTGAACCTCATCAACCAGGTAGTTCTGCAGCCGCGCGGCAGGTCGTTGCAGGCCGTGCTTGACCTGTGCGCGCAGATAGCCGCGGACCGGAAGAGCCAGCTGATCGCCGTGGTCCGGGTGGTGAGCGACCTCAGCGCGCGGCAGCGGACGCGGCTGGCCGCGGCGCTCAGTGACGCCTACGGACACAAAATTCACCTGAATGTACTCATCGACCCGGCCGTGGTGGGTGGAATTTCCATCCAGATCGGGGATGAGCTCATAGACAGCACGGCCGCGGCGCGGCTGGCAGCGGTCCGGCGCAAGCTGGCCGCGTAGCGGATTCCCAACACCGACTTGAAGGAAAGAAATGGCTGAGCTGACGATCCGGCCGGACGAGATCCGGGACGCGCTGTCGCGTTTCGTCCAGGAATACGAGCCCGCGGGTGCCGAGCGCGAAGAGGTTGGCACCGTCATCGAGTGCGGCGACGGCATCGCGCGGGTGGAGGGCCTGCCGTCGGCCATGGCCAACGAGCTGCTCGAGTTCGAGAACGGCGTCCGTGGCCTCGCCTTGAACCTGGACGTGCGCGAGATCGGTGTGGTCATCCTCGGCGAGTACAGCGAAATCGAAGAGGGCCAGCAGGTCCGCCGCACCGGCGAGGTGCTGTCGGTACCGGTAGGGGACGCGTACCTCGGCCGCGTGGTCGGCCCGCTGGGCGAGCCGCTGGACGGCAAGGGGCCGGTCGAGACCAGCGAACGCCGCGCCCTGGAGACGCAGGCACCCAGTGTGGTGCAGCGCCAGCCAGTGAAGGAGCCGCTGCAGACCGGCATCAAGGCCATCGACTCGATGACCGCCATCGGCCGTGGCCAGCGCCAGCTGATCATCGGCGACCGGCAGACCGGCAAGACCGCGATCGCGATCGACACGATCATCAACCAGAAGGACAACTGGGCATCCGGCGACGCCACTAGGCAGGTCCGCTGCGTCTACGTCGCGGTCGGCCAGAAGGGCTCGACGATCGCCTCTGTCCGGCAGTCGCTGGAAGAGGCGGGCGCGCTGGAGTACACCACGATCGTCGCCGCGCCGGCGTCCGACCCGGCGGGCTACAAGTACATCGCCCCCTACACCGGCAGCGCCATCGGCCAGCACTGGATGTACCAGGGCAAGCACGTGCTGATCATCTTCGACGACCTGTCCAAGCAGGCCGAGGCGTACCGCGCGATCTCGCTGCTGCTGCGCCGCCCGCCCGGTCGTGAGGCCTACCCGGGCGACGTCTTCTACCTGCACTCGCGGCTGCTCGAACGCTGCGCCAAGCTGTCCGACGACCTCGGCGCTGGCTCGATGACCGGACTCCCGATCATCGAGACCAAGGGAAATGACATCTCCGCGTACATCCCGACCAACGTCATCTCGATCACCGACGGCCAGATCTTCCTGGAGGCGGACCTGTTCAACTCCGGTGTCCGCCCGGCCATCAACGTCGGCAAGTCGGTGTCCCGAGTTGGCACCGCCGCCCAGGTCAAGGCGATGAAGGCGGTGGGCGGTAACCTGCGGCTGTCGCTGTCCCAGTACCGCGACCTGGAGGCGTTCGCGGCGTTCGCCTCCGACCTGGACGCGGCCTCCCGCGCCCAGCTGGACCGCGGTGCCCGCCTGGTCGAGCTGCTCAAGCAGCCGCAGTACGACCCGTTCCCGGTGGAGAACGAGGTCGTGTCGATCTGGGCCGGCAGCAACGGGTACCTGGACGACGTGCCGATCGAGGACGTCGGCCGGTTCGAGTCCGAGTTCCTCGACCACCTCAAGCGGAACCACGCCGGGATCCTGACCACGATCCGCGAGACCAAGGCCCTGTCCGACGACACGGTGACCGGGCTCAAGGACGCGGTGGACAGCTTCCGCGGCACCTTCGAGAAGGGCGACGGCGAGCTGCTGGTCCAGGACGAGCCGGCCGAGGCGCTGGAGAACGAGGACCGCGAGACCATCGCCCGCCGCGTCCCACCCAAGCCGTCGACGGAGGCCTGACGAAAGATGGCAGCACAGCTTCGCGCGGTCAGGCGACGGATCAGTTCGGTCAAGTCCATCGCCAAGATCACCCGCGCGCAGGAGCTGATCGCGTCGTCACGGATCGTGAAGGCGCAGCAGCGAATGCGCGCCGCCGAGCCGTATTCGCGAGAGCTCACCCGTGCGGTGGAGGCGGTGATCAGCAGGTCGACGTCGGTCAGTCATCCGTTCACGACCGAGCGCCCTGAGATCAAGACGGCCGCCGTCGTGATTTTGACCAGCGACAGCGGCTTCTGCGGCGCCTACAACGCGAATGTCCTGCGCGAGTCGCAGCGGCTGCGCCAGACGCTCTCCGAGCGGGGAGTCGAGGCCAAGCTCTACGTGGCTGGCCGCAAGGGCGTGGGCTGGCACCGTTTCCGCGACCTGGCGCTCGAGGGCGACTGGTCCGGCTTCTCCGCGACGCCCCAGTACGCGAACGCGCAGGCGCTGGCCGAACCGCTGCAGGCCGCCTTCGAGGCGAATGAGGTCGACGAGATCCACCTGGTCTCCACCGACTTCGTCTCGATGCTGACCCAGCGGGCGAGCGCCCGGCGGCTCATCCCGATGGAAGTCGAGGACACGACCGAAGAGTCGCCGAGTGGTCCGTTGCCGCAGTACGAGTTCGAGCCGTCACCGGAGAAGGTGCTGGACGCGCTGCTGCCGCAGTACGTCACCAGCAGGATCTTCTTCGCCATGCTGGAAGCCGCTGCCTCCGAGCTCGCGGCGCGACGACGTGCCATGAAGGCGGCCACCGACAACGCTAATGACCTGCTGGAGAACCTCACGCGCGAGGCGAACAACGCCCGGCAGGCCGAGATTACCCAGGAAATCAGCGAGATCGTGGGCGGCGCCAACGCGCTGGCCGACGCGAACTCAGGGAGTGAATGAAGGACATGACCGAGACCATAGAGAGCACCGACACCGCGACTGGGCGTGTCGCCAGGGTCATCGGCCCTGTCGTGGACGTGGAGTTCCCGGCTGAGCACATGCCGGAGATCTACTTCGCGCTGAACGTGGACATCAAGACCAGCGAGGTCGAGGAAGCCCGGACGCTCACGCTCGAGGTCGAGCAGCACATCGGGGACAACGTCGTGCGCGCGATCTCCATGCAGCCCACCGACGGACTGGTCCGCGGCGCCGTGGTGACCAACACCGGCGCCCCGATCGAGGTCCCTGTCGGCGACGTCACCAAGGGGCACGTGTTCAACGCCCTCGGCGTGCCGCTGGACGTTCCCTTGGCGAGCCTGGAGGTCAACGAGCGCTGGTCGATCCACCGTGACCCGCCGCCGCTGGACCAGCTTGAGCCGAAGACCGAGATGTTCACCACCGGCATCAAGGTCATCGACCTGCTCACCCCGTACGTGCGCGGCGGCAAGATCGGCCTGTTCGGCGGCGCCGGCGTGGGCAAGACCGTGCTGATCCAGGAAATGATCCGCCGCGTCGCCAAGAACTTCGGTGGTGTCTCCGTCTTCGCCGGCGTCGGCGAGCGCACCCGCGAGGGCAACGACCTGTTCCTTGAGATGACCGAAACCGGTGTCATCGACGAGACCGCGCTGGTGTTCGGCCAGATGGACGAGCCGCCGGGCACCCGGCTCCGGGTCGGACTGTCCGCGCTGACCATGGCGGAGTACTTCCGCGACGTGCAGAAGCAGGACGTGCTGCTGTTCATCGACAACATCTTCCGGTTCACCCAGGCAGGCTCCGAGGTATCCACGCTGCTCGGCCGTATGCCGTCCGCGGTGGGCTACCAGCCGACCCTGGCCGACGAGATGGGCCAGCTGCAGGAGCGGATTACCAGCACCCGCGGTCACTCGATCACGTCGATGCAGGCGATCTACGTGCCCGCCGACGACATCACCGACCCGGCCCCGCACACCGTGTTCGCGCACCTTGACGCCACCACGACGCTGTCCAGGGCGATCACCGAGAAGGGCATCTACCCGGCGGTAGACCCGCTGGACTCGACGTCGCGTATCCTGGATGCCAGGTACATTGGCCAGGAGCACTACGACGTGGCCCGCGAGGTGCAGCGTATCCTGCAGAGGTACAAGGAGCTGCAGGACATCATCGCCATCCTCGGCATCGATGAGCTTGGTGAAGACGACAAGATCACCGTGCAGCGGGCACGGCGGATCGAGCGGTTCCTGTCTCACCCCATGTACGTGGCCGAGCAGTTCACCGGCCAGGAGGGCGTGTTCGTTCCGCTGGACGAGACGATCGCGTCGTTCAAGGCGATCTGCGAGGGCAAGTACGACAACGTGCCTGAGCAGGCGTTCTACATGGTAGGCGGGATCGAGGACGTGGAGAAGAAGGCCAGGGAGCTGGAGCGGTGACCCTACAAGTGGCGCTTGTCGTGCCCGACCGCGAACTGTGGTCGGGCGAGGCCCGCACGGTCATCGCCAAGACCACCGAGGGCGACGTCGGCGTGCTGCGCGGTCACTCGCCGATGTTCGGCATACTGGCCGAAGGCAGCCTGGTGGAGGTCGTCCCCGAGGAGGGCTCCGGGCAGCCGACGATCAGGGCGGCGGTGAGCGGCGGGTTCCTGTCGGTCGCCAACGACCTGGTATCGATCCTGGCGGCCGAGGCTCAGCTCGCCGAGGACGTGGACGTTACGGTAACCCGCCAGGCGCTCGATGAGGCGCCGGCCGGACCTAGCGCGGGCGAGGAGTCTGCCGAGGCGAAGTACGCCAGAGCCCTCCTACGTGCCGCGGGCGACCAGGCGTAGGACCAGGCGCGGGCGTCGGTGGGAGGATCACTGGCGTTCGATGCAGTCTGGTTGTTCGGCGCCTTCATCCTGATCCTGGTGCTGGCGGCCGCGTTCCTGGCCACCCGCCGCTACCTGCTGGAACGGGGCGGCGGGACGGTCGAGTGCGGGCTGCGTAAACCAGGGGGCAGCTGGCGTCTCGGCGTCGCCCAGTACGGCCAGGAAGAGCTGCACTGGTTCAGCGCGTTCGGCATCTCGGCGCGGCCGGAGGAAATCCTGCCGCGCCGGGACCTGACCATCGTGAACCGGCGCAGGGCCGAACAGGGCGAGGAGTCCATCCTCGGCTCCGGCCGGATCATCGTCACGTTCAGCCTGCCGGGCAACAGCTCGGTGGAACTCGCCCTGGCCGACTCGGCGCTCACCGGCCTGCTGTCCTGGCTGGAAGCGGCCCCGCCGGGGTCGCAGATGGGCTGGGCCTCGTTAAGGTGTTACCGGATCGGTTTACCGGTCCCCGCCTGGCTTCCACAGCACGTCGCCGAGATCCTTGTTGGCCACCCGGCAGAAGATGAACAGCAGGTCGGACACCCGGTTCAGGTACTTGGCCGCCAGCGGGTTCATCGTGTCCCCGTGCTCATCGATGGCGGCCCACGCCGTCCGCTCCGCGCGCCGCGTGACGGCCCGCGCCGTGTGCAGCAGCGCGGCGCCCGGCGTCCCGCCGGGGAGGACGAACGAGCGGAGCACCTCTAGGTCCGCGTTGAACTGGTCGCACTCGGCTTCCAGCCGCTCGATGTAGTCGCCGGTGATCCGCAGCGGCTCGTAGCCCAGGTCCTGATCGGTCACCGGGGTGGCCAGGTCGGCGCCCACGTCGAACAGTTCGTTCTGAACCCGCTTCAGGACCGCCGCGATCGCCTCCGGCAGCTCGCCGAGCGTCAGCGCCACGCCGATCGCGCAGTTCGCCTCGTCCACGTCCGCGTACGCGGCCAGCCGCGAGTCGGTCTTGGGAACCCGGCTGAAATCGGAGAGTGTCGTGGTCCCGTCATCGCCCGTCCGGGTGTAGATCCGGGAGAGAACGATCGGCTGGTCCTTGTCCTTTGCCATGGTCAATCATAACGACGCTGGTACTTCCCCCAGCTCGCCCCTCCGCCCCGCGCCGGGCCGGGTCCGGCTTGCCCCTTGTGCACCATATGCGCCACGCTGCCGGACGATTACCGGGGCTGAAATGGCGAGGTCTGCCTGTCCGGCCCCGGGTGGTTATGCTCCGTGATCGGGTCGGCGCTCCATGCGCTGCGATCGGGTCGGCGCTGCCGGATCCAGGTTGGACGGTCCCCGGCTGGTGGCCTGGTTTCATGATCGTGCGCGTGGCGTTCCGGGAAACCGGAACGCCACGCGCACGATCACCGCGATGCCGCCTGAGTGCGGGCGGTTTGTCCGGTTTGCGGGATGCCGGTGCGGCGGCGGCGTGGCCGGGATGGCCCTGATCGCCGCGGG
>DASXDG010000333.1:0-4502 GCA_036490795.1 Streptosporangiaceae bacterium | reverse complement strand
GCTGTACGGCGTTTCGCCGTAGGCATCCCGGAACCGGCGCGCGAACAGCGACGGCGACATCAGCGCGGCGCGCGCCATCACCGGCACGTTCAGCGGCCGCGCGTACTCACGGTCAAGCAAGTCCCGGGCCCGGCGCAGATGTGCCAGCTCAGCGACGTCCATACCGCGACGGTACACCCTGACCGAGGGGCGGTTCTGCCCGCACGCGACAGGTCGATTCCGCCGGCGAGTTATCCCGCCAGAACAGGGACGTGGTGCCCGGTTCCCTCAGCGCACCACGGACAACGGCGAGAGCCGGCCACACCGGTCAAATACGATAACAGCAAGAAGCGAGCGATCGGGCCAGGACCGCACAGGACCGCAGGGGAGAGGCTTAGCGATCCCGTGATCGTGGGCCCAGACACGCCGGATCCGGGATGAACGATGCCCGGCTCGTGGGCTGGTTTCGGGACGGTGCGGCGGCGTGGCCGGGATGGCATTGATCGCCGCGGGCGAGACAGACCCTCGCAGCTCAACCTCTGTAATGCGAGGCCCTAAAACGAGGCCATCAGAGCCAGCGGAACGCTTTACGCAGCGTGACATCCGCTTACTCCCATAGCGCCGATAATGTACATTATGTAAAGTTGTTATCTGGTTATAGACCTGCGGGCCGTTCGCGATCCCGTAGGGTTGACGGGCGGTGCGGCCCTCGGAAATGATCATGAACTGCCTACGGTCTGCCCGCCGTCGGTGGCGGCCCGCTCCCTGGATCAGCGCGTGCGGATGCTGGCCGCCTTGCAGGGCGCCCCAGTCCCGCCGCCGGAGACTTCGTGCCGGCGTAGATCAGTAAGGAGCAGGCCAGCAGTGACTGAGAGCGAGCCCACGCACAGCGAGCGGCAGGCCGTCGTCACCATCCCTGCCGGTGATGACCTGGCTGTCACCTCGCACACCCTCGCGACCGCGGCCGGGGACGAGATCCGGTACACCGCGACCGCCGGGCGTGTCGTGCTGCGTGAGCAGGTGCAGGGCGAGGACGGGGTCTTCAAGGGCCTGGAGCCCAAGGCGGAGATGTTCGTCGTCGCCTACACGGCGGACGGAGCGGATCCGGCCACCCGGCCGGTTACCTTCGCGTTCAATGGCGGCCCCGGCTCATCCAGCGTGTGGCTCCACCTCGGCCTGCTCGGGCCGCGGCGGGTGCTGATGGGCGATGCGGGAGCGCTGGCTCCACCGCCGTACGGGATCGGCGACAACGCCGAATCGCTGCTGGCACACAGCGACCTGGTGTTCATCGATCCGGTGACGACCGGGTATTCCCGGGTGGTCGCGGGCGGCAAGCCATCGGAATACCACGGGTTCCAGCGCGACCTGGAGTCTGTCGGCGAGCTCATCCGCCTGTGGACCTCGCGGAACAAGCGGTGGCTGTCCCCCAAGTACCTGGCCGGCGAGTCCTACGGCACGGTGCGTGCCAGCGCCCTGGCCGCCTACCTGCAGCGTGAGTTCGGCCTGTTCTGCAACGGCATCATGTTGATCTCCTCGGTCATCGACATGACCACCACCCGCTTCACCGATGGCAACGACCTGCCCTCGGTCATGTACCTGCCGACCTACGCGGCGATCGCGCACTACCACGGCCTGCACGGCGACCGGCCGCTGCGGGAGGTCATCGACCAGGCCCTGGCGCTGGCCGCCGGCCCGTACCCGCTCGGGCTCGCGGCCGGGTCCCGGCTCTCCGCGGCCGAGCGGGCCGGCTTGATCCGCCAGGTGGCGGCCGTGACCGGCCTGGGCGAGGACTACGTCCGGCAGGTGAACATGCGTATCGAGCACCGCCGCTTCTTCCGCGAGCTGCTCCGCGACCGCGGGCAGGTGACCGGGCGGCTGGACGGGCGCTTCCTGGGCTGGGAGGCCGAGGACGGCGGTGAACTGCCCGCGCACGACCCGAGCTACGCCGCCATCCACGGCCCGTACTCGGCCGCGGTCAATCACTATGTGCGGGCCGAGCTCGGCTACGAGTCCGACCTGCCGTTCGAGATCCTCACTGGCCGGGTGCAGCCGTGGAGCTACGCCGAGTTCGAGGGCCGGCACGTGTCGGTGGCCTCGATGCTGGCCGAGGCCATGCGGCATAACCGGCACCTGCGCGTGTACGTGGGCTGCGGTTACTACGACGGCGCCACGCCGTTCCACGCCGCCGAGTACGCGTTCGCGCACCTGCAGATCCCCGAGGAGCTGCGGTCCAACATCACCTTCGCGTACCACGAGGCCGGCCACATGATGTACGTGCACGAGCCGTCCCGGCTGCGGCAGAGCGCCGAGCTCGCCGCCTTCGTGGGCGGTCCTCCGCCGGCCTCCTGACACCCGTCCGGCCGGACGGGTTCTCCCCCGTCGCCCGTCCGCCGGGCTGAGTGCTCCATGCCGGCTGGGGGCCGGGGTAACCCGGACACGCCGGCGGCGCCGGGGCCGGGTCGCGCGGGGCCGTGTCGGTGATAATGAGCCGCGTGAGCGAAAGCCTGTACCGCCTTGTGTCCGCCGCCGCCCAGGCCGCTGGTCCGTGCCCGCCTGGCGAGGAGACGGCGTGGGGCCGGCGAGTGCACGGCCTGACCGTGGACCTGCACCTGATCGCCCAGCAAGCCCGGCAGGACGTCGAGCGGCTTGATTCGGCCAAGACGTTCGCGGCGTTCCTGGAGAAGGTCGAGATCGAGGAGTCGAGCCGGCGGGGCCTGCTCACGTTGCGCCTGCCCTCGGGTGAGAGTGAGCCGATCCGTACCGAGCAGAAGGACACTGAGCGCGGCCGTACCCTGATCGAGCGGGCCCGCTCGCTCGAGGGACGCTGGGTGCTCGTGTACCGCTACAACGAGCAGAAGAGCACTGGTCAGCGCCACCAGTCGGTGCGGATGCTCGCCCACCTGATGGACCTGGGCGTCGACGGTGTCGTGCCCGCCGCTACCGCGAAGAAGATGGTGCTGCAGGCGGCTGACGGCGACGTGGCGCGAGCCCAGGACGCGTGGATGACGGCGGGCATGCCCGCCAGCGGTTCGGTGACCGTCGGGCAACTGGAGCAGGTGCGCGCGGCCTTGTCCGCGGCGCGCTAACCAGGCAACTCCCCTCCCCTGGATCGCCGCGCCAACCACTCGCACGATAACAGCAAGAAGCCTGCGAGTGCCCGAGGCGATGCTCACCCGTCCCGGTGGGTGCATGGTCCGTGCCGAATCGTCTCGGAACGACGCGAGCTCGAGTCGATCCGGCACGGACCAGTCCACTACCCGCAGCAGAGACACGAGCCTCTGGCTTGCCCGCGCTTCTTGCTGTTATCGTGCGAGTAGGGTAGCGTCACTCGCATGTCTTCAGGTACCGATCAGGCCTCGCCCGCGTCGCGGGCGGCCGACGACTTCGTCCGCCACCTCGCCCACCGCGGGTTCTCCGCCACGACCGTGCGGATCCGCCAGCACTACCTCGCCGAGTACCTGCTCCACGTACAGCAGGCCGCCGGCACGCAGGACTTGCCCCTAGCCGAGCTCATGTCCGCCGAGCGCGCGGACGCGTGGCTGGAGGACGCGATGGCCGGCAAGACGCGGACCCGCAACACGCTCCATGGTCCGGAGGCGGACGCGCACAGCAACTCCATGCGAGTCCGGGTCGACACGTTCAACGCGTTCGCCGAGTTCCTCGGCAAGCGCGAGCGCCTGGAGGTCCCGCAGGAAGAACCCGGTGACACGCTCAGCCCGGCCGATGCCACCAAACTGCTGCACCAGCTGGCGGTACGCCGGCCCGTGAACGCCAATGCCACCACGGCGCTGCGCACCGCGGCGGTGGCCGCGCTGGTGGCTGGCACCGGGCGCACCGTCCCCGAACTCGCCGGCCTCAACGTGCGTGACGTCCACCTCGACGCCGACCCGCACGCCGACCTCGGCACGGACACGTACCCGCTCAGCCCCCAAGCCGCGCAGGTCATCGGCCGCTGGCTGAACGCGCGCGCCGTCATCACCGCCGACCTGGAAGGCAGTGACCCCGGATACCTGTGGATCCCCACCAAGCCCGGCCGGCCCAGGGGAGGCAAGCCACCGGTGAAACCGGGCCTGTCCCGCGCCGCGGTGCGGACGTTGCACGCGGCACACCGGTCACTGGTCAGCCAGTTGCTGGGCGGCCCGATGCGTCCCGGCGCGCTGCGCGTCCTGCACGCCGGCCAACCGGACCCGGAAACCACGGACCAGGCCGACACCGGTCAGGCAACTACCGGTCAGGCGGCCACGAGCCCCGCGAACGGTTAACCGCCGTCCGCGGGGTAGACAATGGCCAAGTGGTCGGCGAATCCCCGATAAGGACGGCCTTATGATGCGGCGCGGCGTGCTCGCTTACGAGTTCAGCGACACGACCGCCGAGCAGGACCTGGCCGCGGGGCGTGGCGTGCACGTCGAGGTGATCCTGGACTCGAAGGAGACGAGCACCGACGACAGCGCGTACAAGTACCTGCGGGCGCACGGCGTGAAGGTCGTCTGGTCGTCGTCCGCGTACTACTACACGCACCAGAA
>DASXDG010000332.1:0-49300 GCA_036490795.1 Streptosporangiaceae bacterium | reverse complement strand
GAATCCCAGATCGTCGCCACCCTCATCGAGGAGGCCATGCGCCTAGCCGAGTCCATCGGCCCCGACGCCGAAGGCGCCCCCACCGTCACCGTCAGCTAGCCGCCCTGCCCCCGCCCCGGCCTCGGCCCCGCCCCCGCACTGCCCCGCCCCGGCCTCAACGGGTCACGGGTCCCCAACGGGTCAAGCGGTTCTCGCCAGGTCCGGGTCACGCCAGGTCCGGGACGTCCGGTCCGGGTCACGATGGGGGAGGTCACGTCGGGTGAGGTCGGGTCAAGCCCACCTGGGTGCGTGCGCATCCGTCACGGCCGCACCGAACACATCATCCGCACCATTTGACATCGCTAGCACCGCGTTCTGAGGGCACTGAGATCATCGTGCGCGTGGCGTTCCGGAATCCCGGAACGCCACGCGCACGATACTTGCAGTCCCGGCAAGCCGCGACCGCTTTGTCCTGGTCTGGGGCCCGCTAGGCCGGGGGCGGTCCGGAGCCGGACGTCGGGCTCCTATGCGCGTTGGTGCCGGGTCGGGGATGGCGCGAGGCGGCCCCTTCCCGTATCGGATCGTCACGGTTGTCACTCCCGCCACGCCTGCGCTTCCGTTAGCGCGGCAATAACGCCCAACGCGGTAAAAAACCCTGCTCACAGCAACGTTTTCCTCCGCGATAAGCCAAAGTACCGCGCTAATCAGCGGCACTCCGGGATACCTGCGGCAGGAGCGGTATCAGTGGCCATTGTGACGCCTGCGGGCAGAGATACGCTGGCGGGTCGACCGCAAAGCGACGCGGGCCGGGTGACGGAGGCGGGGCGGGTGGCGCTTACGAGGTGGCGGACGGCGTTGGCGTGGCCGTGGGCAGCGCGGTGGTCGTGGCTCCGGGGCTCGCGGTGGCCGTCGCTGAGGCGTGGTGCTTCTTCTTGTGGTGCGTGGTGGCCGTGGTCGACGCGGTTTGGGTCGGGGAGGGCGCGGGGGCCGGCGGCTGGTCGTACGTCGAGTAGGCGTAGGCGTGCGGCACAACCGGCACCTGGACCGTGGCCTGGCCGGAATTCGCGAAGTTGAGCTTCAGCGTGATGTCCTGGCCGCCGGACAGCGACTTGGACAGGTCGTGCAGAACGATCTCCGGTCCCGGCCCGGTCAGGTTCACCGAGGAGCTGGCCGGGAGGTTCACCGGACCGTCGGTGAGCGTCACCGACGCCGCCGAGCCCGGGGCGCTGACCGAATCGAGCTGGTCGCCGCTTGAGGAGTACATGGAGAGGAACAGGCCCGCGTCGCTGCCAGCCGACAGCGACTGGCCCATCGCCGGACCGAGCACGAACGCGTTGTTAATCGTGACACCGCCCTGGGTCTGATAAGCCCCGTTCGCGGCCGGGTGGAAATTGAGCGCCGGCGCATTCTGGCCGGCCTCGCATCCGGCCAGCGCCGGGATCAGAGCCACGATGGCGCCAGCCAATAGGCGGCGGGTCATGCGCGTCACCGGAACGGCCTCCCTATGATTTACTCCGTTTCAACCGAAGCAAATCGTAGCGGTCAGCCGCTGGACTGAGCGCGCGGGGCACCCGATGACGACGCGTGTCCCGAAGTCCGGGGACTGGGTACCTGAGTAGCTGAGGCGGAAGTGCTGGCGGCGGGGGACTGGCGCCCGCTTGAGCTAGGTGCCGCCGGGTGCGATGTGGCGGATCTCGGCTGAGGGGCCGTTGGCTGGCTCGTGGCCGGGCGCGTCCGGCCCGGGCCGTCCGTGGGAGTGATCGTGAACACCGACAGCATCATGCCCGCGACCAGGCAGACCGCGAGGATGCTGGCCATCAGCGGCATGATGCCGGCCTGGCCTGGCAGGAACTTGCGCACCCGCCGGCGGCGCCTGAGGGCGCGCTGCTCACGGTGGTATGCGATGACGTCGCGCTCGAGTTCCCGCGCGTCATCAGGTACGTCGATATCGAGCGGGGGTCCGTCCCACCCCGCATCGCCGCCAGGATCCACACTCACCTCCGGCGCCTGGATCTTGTCTGTCCGATCCATCCAGTATGGGTCCAGGTATGGGTGCCTCGCACGCAGTCGGCGTGCCGTCCGCCCAGATTGCCTCTAGCAGGGAGTTCTTCGGGTAGACTGAAGGTCACGTCGTCAGTGTCTCCAGCTTCACCCGGCCCTAGCCAAGCCAGGTGAATGTTATTGGCGCGGGTCGGTAAATGTGCGCTGACCTGCATATTCGCCGCCATAGGCATTTTATCGACACCGTTGAACGTGGTAAGATGGCCTCCAGCGGAAGGGGTACTTGCCACATGTCTTTCAAGGTCGGCGATACCGTCGTCTATCCCCATCACGGGGCTGCTCGTATCGAGGCGGTCGAGACTCGCACTATCAAGGGTGAAGACAAGACTTATCTGGTCCTCAAGGTTGATAAGGGCGACCTTACCGTACGCGTTCCCGCGGATAATGCCGAGCTGGTAGGCGTTCGCGATGTCGTTGGCGCCGAGGGGCTTGAGCGTGTCTTCGAGGTGCTTCGCGCACCGCATACCGAAGAACCCACTAACTGGTCTAGGCGTTACAAGGCCAATCTTGAGAAGCTCGCTTCCGGAGATGTGAACAAGGTCGCCGAGGTTGTCAGGGATCTTTGGCGTCGGGATAAGGAACGTGGCCTGTCTGCCGGCGAGAAGCGCATGCTCGCCAAGGCGCGCCAGATCCTGGTGAGCGAGCTGGCTCTTGCCGAGAAGACAAACGAGGACAAGGCTGAAGCCCTGCTCGACGAGGTCCTGGCGACCTGAGCAGCAGCATGCCCGCAACGCCTGTGCCCAGGGTGGGCACAGGCGTTGATGTTCACCCCCTGGCCGAAGGCCGGGAACTCCGCCTGGCCGGCTTGATCTGGCCGGGCGAAAAAGGTCTTGTCGGGCATTCCGACGGCGATGTCGCCGCGCATGCGATGTGCACCGCGCTGCTGTCCGCCGCTGGTCTCGGCGATATCGGGGCACAGTTCGGCACTGACCGGCCGGAGTGGGCGGGTGCGAGCGGTGAGGCGCTGCTACGTGAGACGTTCCGGCTGATCAGCGAGGCCGGCTTCGTGATCGGGAACATATGCGTCCAGATCATCGGCAACCGGCCGAGGATCGGCCCTAGGCGGGCCGAGGCGGAAAAAGTGCTGGCGGAGGCGCTTTCCGGGGCTTCGGTGAGTGTCATCGCGACGACCACCGACGGGCTGGGTCTCACCGGCCGGGGCGAGGGGATCGCGGCGATGGCCACGGCACTGCTGGTCCACGCCGGTTCCAGCGGTGCTACCTAGTGGTCAGCGTGGGCTAACCGGATCCCGTAGCCTTACAGGGTGACGTTGCAGCTTCATGATTCCGCCACTCGGACGGTACGAGAATTCATACCGCTCGTGCCTGGTGAGGTGTCTCTGTACCTGTGCGGAGCCACGGTCCAGGCGCCGCCGCATATCGGCCACATGCGTTCCGGTGTGTGCTTTGACGTGCTGATTCGCTGGCTCGATGCCAGCGGGTACCGGGTCACGTTCTGCAGGAACGTCACCGACGTGGAGGACAAGATCCTGCGCAAGGCGCACGAAGAAGGCGTGCCGCCGTGGATCATCGCCGAGCGAAACCAGCGGGCGTTCACCTGGGCTTATGACGTGCTGGGCTGCCGGGCGCCGGACGTGGAACCGCGAGCCACCGGGCACATACCGGAGATGATCGTGCTGATCCGCCGTCTCATCGACGGCAACCACGCCTACCCGGCGGGCGGCGATGTGTACTTCGATGTGCGCTCGTACCCGGAGTACGGCGCACTTTCCGGTCAGCAACTCGATCTAATGCGGCCCGCTGAGGATTCGGACGAGCTTGGCGTTAAGCGCGATCCACGCGATTTCACACTTTGGAAGTCGGCAAAGCCGGGCGAACCTTACTGGGAAACGCCGTGGGGCGACGGGCGTCCCGGCTGGCATCTCGAATGCTCCGCGATGGCCACGAAATACCTGGGCGCGACATTCGACATCCATGGCGGCGGACTGGATCTAGTTTTCCCGCATCACGAGAACGAAATCGCGCAATCACGCGCGGCAGGCGACGGTTTCGCCCGTTACTGGATGCACAATGGCCTGCTTGGCATCTCCGGCGAGAAGATGAGCAAGTCACTCGGCAACTCCATGCTCGTGACCGAGATGCTCAGCAAGGTCCGGGCACCAGAACTGCGTTATTATCTTGTCCAGGCGCACTATCGTTCCCTCCTTGAGTACTCGGAGGAGGCGCTGGAGGAGGCGGCTTCCGCCTACCAGCGGATCGAGCGGTTCGTGAACCGGGCCGCTGAGGTACTCGGCGGCGTGGACGACGACGCGGCGGCGGAGGTGCCGGTCTCGTTCCGGTCGGCCATGGACGACGATCTGTCCGTGCCCTCGGCGCTGGCGGCGGTGCACGCGTGCGTCAGGGACGGCAACCAGGCGCTGGCCGGCGGGGACAAGGCGACCGCGCGGGCCAGCCTGCACGAGCTCAGGGCGATGCTGGGCGTGCTTGGCCTGGACCCGCTCTCGCCGCAGTGGTCCGACTCCGGTTCCGGCTCGCGGCTGCGCCAGGTGGTCGAGGAACTCGTGCGGCTCTCACTCAGCCAGCGGGACGCGGCGAGGGCCCGCAAGGATTACGCAGCGGCCGATGCGATCAGGGATGGCCTTGACTCGATCGGCATTGTCGTGGAAGACACGCCGCAAGGCGCGCGATGGGAGCTTAAGCGATGAGCGGACAGGGCAGAGGCCGGTCTGGGGGCGGCGGCCGCTCTGGAGCGAGTCGCTCCGGGACCGGGAAGACAGCGGGCAAGGCGGCCGCGAACAAGGCGGGCACCAGCCGGGGCAAGGCCAGCCGCGCCGCGGCGGGGCAGACCAAGACCGGCAAGCCGCGCCCGGGTACCGGCGGCCTTGGACGGCGTGCCCTGGAGGGCAGGGGGCCGACCCCGCCCGCCGAGATGCGTCCTGGGCACCCCGCCCAGCGCCGCGCCGCCAAGTCAGCCGCGAAGAAGACCGGCGGCAACGCGGCCCCCGAACGCGCCGAGACCGGTTCCGGCCGCCCCGCGGCTTCCGGCCGCCCCGCGGCTTCTGGTCGTTCCGGGCTGGGCGGTTCCGGGCTGGGCGGTTCGGGTTCGGCCCGGTCGTGGACCGGGGCCGCCAGGCCGTCCGACGCGCCCGCACGCGGCTCAGGAGACGCCCCTGAGTTCGTCGCGGGGCGCAACCCTGTGCTGGAGTCCCTGCGCGCCAGCGTGCCCGCTATGGCCATGTACGTGGGTCCCAAGGCACAGTTGGACGAGCGGGTCAGCGAAGCGGTCAAGCTGGCCGCGTCGGCCGGCATCGCCGTGCTCGAGGTCGGCCCGGCGCAACTGGACCGGCTTACCGGCGGCGCGGTGCACCAGGGCCTGGCGCTGCGGGTGCGCCCCTACGACTACGCGCATCCCGATGACCTGATCGCGCGGGCCGAGAAAGCGGGTCAGCTCCCGTTGATCGTGGCCCTGGACAGTGTCACCGATCCCCGCAACCTGGGCGCGGTGGTGCGCTCCGCGGCGGCCTTCGCTGCCCATGGCGTGGTCGTGCCGTCCCGGCGTGGCGCCGGGGTGACCGCGGGTGCGTGGAAGGCTTCTGCGGGGGCACTGGCCCGCGTTCCTGTGGCCCGGGCCAGCAACTTGACCCGTACACTGCACAACTACCGTGAGGCCGGCGTCTTCGTCGCCGGGCTCGACGCGGCGGGGGAAACCGGGATCAGGGACCTGGAGCTGGCCACCGCGCCGCTCGTGCTGGTCGTCGGCTCCGAGGGCAAGGGCCTGTCCCGGGTGGTGGCGCAGGCCTGCGACATGCTCGTGCAGATCCCGATCGCGGCTCGGACTGAGTCGCTGAACGCGGGGATAGCGGCGAGCATCGCCCTCTACGAGGTTGCCTCGGTCCGATCTCGGCTACCATAAGCAGCCCGGCCGGTGTAGCTCAGTTGGCAGAGCAGCCGTCTTGTAAACGGCAGGCCAGCGGTTCGAACCCGCTCACCGGCTCCCAGTTCAGCGGCATTGTGGACCTATTCCCCTAGGGTCCGCGTGCAACGACTCGTGCATCGGTCCGCCGGGCGTCCTGCTGGCGTTCGGTCACGTCGCCGCCTCCTTCAGCCGTCTTGGTTGCACTCACTTCACCTATTCGCGTACATTGTTCGCGAACGATGTACGCGAACTAGTGAAGTGGAGAGCCAGAGATGACGACGCAATACGCGGACAGCGGCGGGGTACGGATCGCCTACGAGGAGCTCGGCGGCAGCGGCGGGGATCCGCTCCTGCTCGTGATGGGCCTGGGCACCTCGCGCTTCTGGTGGCCAGACGGGCTGGTGGACGAGCTCGTGCGCCGCGGCTTCCACGTCGCCGCCTACGACCAGCGCGACGCGGGGGAGTCCGACTGCTTCCCGAACCAGCGCGTCGGCTCGCCTCTCAAGGCCCTGCTGCGCCGGCCCGCCCCGGCCTACCGCGCCGAGGATCTCGCCGACGACGCGGCCGCCGTGCTCGACGCCCTTGGCTGGCACCGGGCCCACCTCTTCGGCCACTCCATGGGCGGGCTCATCGCCCAGCGCATCGCGATCCGCCACCCCGACCGCATCCTGAGCCTGACGACCTCCTCGGCCGTGCCCAGCGATGTCAAGGGCGTGCGTGTTCTGCGGTACGTGCAGCTAGGCACGGTCCGCGGCTTCAGCAAGCTGCGCTTTCCCGATACCCACGAAGGCAACATCGGCCTGGCCATGGCCGTCGCGCGCCTTCTGGCCGCACCGGGGCAGGCGATCGATGACGGCGACGTCAGCGCGTTCGTGGAGAGGGAGGAGGAGCACGATGTCGCGAGCTTCCGCGACGCCAGGGCGCAGAGCCGGCAGATCGGCGCCAAGTGGTCCGGCGGCGGGCTCAACCAGATCACGGCGCCGACCCTCGTCCTGCACGGTGAAGGCGACCCGCTGCTGAGGGTCCGGGCGGCACACGACGTCGCCGCCGCGATCCCCGGCTCCAAGCTCCGCACCTTCCCCGGCGTCGGCCACTTCCTCGCCCGGGAAAGCTGGCCCGCCTACGCCGCGGCTGTCCACGAACTGGCGGATCAACCCCGCCTAGCGGCCAAGGATCGCTAGGGCGCGGAGGTAGGCACGAAGCGAAACAGACTCCGGCGGCCACGGCTGGCGCATCGGCCGGAGCCGGTGCCAGTCGTACGGCGGATGACCAAGCCTGGGATGCCGGCGGTCATACCCGTCGGCCAGCAGCCAGGCAAAGACGCAGACCAAGATCGCCGCCTTCGCCGCCGGTTCTCCCGGCACTAGCAGGCCACCCAGGCCGGCCGTCCAGGCCACCGCGGTACTCGCCGCGCCACTGCACCAGGCCGAACGCGAGCATCACGATCATGCACGTCACGCCGAACGGCGCGCCCGCCGGCCCGGGCAGCGCTCGCCCCCGCAGCAGCCAGGCGCCCAGGCCCACCGACACGGCGAGCAGCGGATCGCCGGACAGCAGCGCGATGAACTCCGTGCGGACACGGACGAGCCTGCGCTCAAGCGCGGCGTCACGCTACTAGCGTCCCACCCAGGCCTCATTCTTCTCATAACTGGCCGTGGTGCTTGTGCACGGCCTTAGTCCCAGGGTCCAGCTGGCAGCGGAGGTACAAGCTGGAAAGCCTCGCCGCCGCGGGACTACCGCGACCGGCCTACGGCCGGCCGCCGGCGTTGGCCCCAGGTTGACGCCAAGGTAGCCACAGGGCTGACGACGGACCGCGCGATCATCAGGCACGATCGGCTCATGCCTGGAACTGAACAGGCCGGCGGTCCGGCCAGCACGCCGCGGCCGGTGCTCTTCCTGATCGCCGATACGGGCGGGGGGCACCGGAACGCGGCGCGGGCGATCGGCGAGTCCCTGGAACTGGCGTATCCCGGCCGGTTCGCCCCGGTGTTGTGCGATCCGCTGGGCGGTTACGGCTCGTCGCGGTTGCTGCGCTGGATCACCGGGCTGTACGGCCCGGCGGTCCGGCTGGCGCCGTGGCTGTGGGGCGTGGCCTACTACCTCACCAACGTGCGCCCGGCGATGTGGCTCCTCGGGCGCACCCTGCTGCGGCCCGCCGGGCGGGTCGCGGCCGCGGCGGCTACGGCGCATAGGCCCGCGGCGATCGTGTCGTTTCATCCGCTCACTGGCATCGCCGCGGTCCGGTCGCGAGACCAGGCCGCGCCGCTGGCGCCGGTGGTGACGGTTGTTACTGACCTGGCGGCCATGCACGCGGCCTGGCGGTACGCCGACGCTGATCTGATCATCGCGCCGCCGGGCACCGCCGCCCGGTACTGCCCGGCTGGCGGCAGCACCCGGCACTTCCGGGCCGGGGAGTCCGCGGGGGCGTGGGCGGCGGCCGCACCGCCGGTCGGCCGCACATTCGGCCGCGGCCCGCTGCCGGCCGCCGAGCGGGCCGGCCTGCGGCGGTCGCTGGGGCTGGCCGACGCCGGCCTGGTCATCCTGCTGACCGGCGGCGCCGAGGGCAGTGGTGGCATGGCCCGCCGGGCCGCCGCGGTCCTGCGCCGGTTCGCCGACGTTCACGTGGTCGTGGTGTGCGGGCGAAACGCCGCGCTCAAGCGCCGGCTCGACCGGCTGGCGGCACGATGCGGCGGCCGGCTGACGGTGACTGGCTTCGTCGGCAATATGGGCGACTGGCTGCGCTGCTGCGACCTGGTCGTCACCAAGGCCGGGCCCGGAACCATCGCGGAGGCCACCTGCTGCGGAACGCCGCTGCTGCTGACCGGGCACATTCCGGGCCAGGAGCGGGGCAATTCCGAGATCGTGACCGAAGCCGGCGCCGGACTTCGGGTGCCGGGTGTGCGGCAGCTGGCCGCCGAGATCGGCCGGCTTCGCCGGGACCGCGGCGCCATCGACGCGATGGGCGTGGCGTCCGCGCGCCTGGGCCGGCCCGACGCCGCGGAAGTCACGGCGAGGCTGATCGCCGGCCTGATTCCGGCCGGCGCCGTGACGGTGGGAGCGGGCTCATCCGCCCGGTCCTGACCGAACTGCGGCTGAAGCGCGCCGCGCAGCCGCTGACCGATCGGTGGCGGCGGCTGCCCGTGCGGCCGCGTGGCGATGCGCGGCTAGGGATCAGTTTCCGGCCGCTGCAGGCGGCGGCGCTAGGGCTGGACCCGGACGACGCGCTGCGGGCGTTGCTCGCCTACCCGTTCCAGGTGATCCGGCTCGGCGCCTACTGGAACCGGCTGGAGCCGGCTCCTGGCGACTTCCAGCCCGGCGAGCTCGATCGCCAGCTGGACGCCGCCGAACGGGCCGGCAAACAGGTCATCGTCTGCCTCGGCGCGGTGAAGGCATTCGGTTATCCCGAGTTCTTCGTGCCCGGGCATTACCTGGACCAGCCGCTGCGCGAAGGCTCCCTGGTCCGGCCGGATGAGCGGCGGGATCTGCTGGCGGCCGCGGCCGCGTTTGTGCACCGCGTTGTGCAGCGGTACCGGCAGCGGGACTCGATCCTCGCCTGGCAGGTCGAGCACGAGGCCGTCGACCCGCTGGGCATGGAGCACTCCTGGCGGCTGGCCGAGGCGTTCGTCCGCGGCGAGGTCGAGGCGGTCCGCGCGGCGGACCCTGGCAGGCCGGTCATGATGAACGGATTCCTGCCGACCTCGACACCGGTCGGGCTGCAGCAATGGTGGCGCACCAGGGACCAGGGCGACTCACTCGCGGTGGCACGTCGCCTGGCCGACATCGTCGGCATTGACTTCTACCCACGGCACGCGCTGGCCAGCGCCGGCCCGCTGTCCCTGTACCTGGACGGCAGCCGGACGCCGTGGCAGCAGCGGCGCCGGGAACGGCTGCTGGACGGCGCCGCCGCGGCCGGCCGGCGGCTGATGATCGCCGAAGGGCAGGCCGAGCCCTGGGAGGCTGTCACCACGCCGCCCAGCCCGGCTGGGCGGGCCATGTACAGCTGCCGGCCGCAGGACCTGATCGGGAACTACAACCAGGCTATGAGCTGGACCGAGGGGAAGGCCTTCGCCCTGGAGGGATACCTGTTCTGGGGGGCGGAGTACTGGCTGCTGCGCGATCGTGGCGGAGACCCCAGCTACCTGCGGGCCTTCGAGCGCGTCCTGGAAAGCTCCTGATCAGCGGGTTCGCTCCCGGTAGCCGAACACCGCCGCGCCCGCGGCCAGCAGGACGACGAAACCGATCGCCGTCACCGCCGCATTCAGCAGCGGGCTGCCGGAGGCGACCAGGCGGTAGGCGGGCGTCCCGGCGTAATAGGCGGCACGGGTCAGGTTGACCACATAGGTCATCGGCATCGCGTGCGCCAGCACCCGCAGGTACGGCGGGACGGCGCGCAGCGGCACCAGCACGCCGCCGAGCACGTACTGCGGGATGATCAGGAACTGGAAGATCTGCATCGCCGAACGCTGGTTCGGCAGCACCGCGATCGTGGCCAGCCCGAACGCGCCGCCGAGCAGGCAGCAGGCCAGGCAGGGCCCCAGCAGCAGGGCGAGCTGAGACGGCCCGATCCGCACCCCGAACGCCAGCGCGAACGCGACGACGCAGGCGCCCTGGCACAGCGCGACCAGGGTCTCCCCGGCCACCTTCCCGCCGACCAGGGTCAGCCGCGAGACCGGAGTGACGAACAGTTCGCGGGAGAAGTCGTTCTCCCGGTCCTCCACGATCGAGATCATGCCCGCCGCGGCGGACTGGAACAGGCTCGCGGCGAGCACCCCGGTGAACGCGAGCGTCACCGCGCTCAGGCCGGTGACTCGTCCCACGCTGGGCTGCAAGATGGCGCCGAGACCGCCGATGAGCAGGACGGGGAACGCCAGGTTGACCGCCAGCCGCGGACGGTCGCGCAGCAGCTTGATCACGTCCCGCTGGGCGATGGCCAGCAGCGCGGACAGCTCACGGCGCGGGCCGGCCCGCGCGCTCACGAGCCGGCCCGTTCCAGCAGTTGCAGGTAGGCGTCCTCCAGCGTCGGCTCGGCGATCTGGATCCGGCTCAGTTTCGTGCGTACCGAGGCGATGATGTCCTGCGCGCTACGGTCGTTCAGCGGTACCCGCAGCGGGCCCGCTGGCTGGTCCGTCTCGATCTGGGCACCCAGAGATTCCAGGTCGCGGCGCAGCCCTGCCCGGTCCGCGGCGTCGAGTATGAGCTCGGAGCTCAGCTGACGCCCCTTGACCTCGGCGGGGCTGCCCCGCTCGATGATCTTCCCCCCGGCCAGCACGCACACCGAGTCGGCGGCTTCCGCCTCCTCCAGGTAGTGCGTCGTCAAGACGACCGTGCTCCCGGACCTGGCCCGTTCCTGGCGCAGATAGGCCCATAGATCCCGCCTGCTCGCCGGGTCCAGGCCCGCGGTCGGCTCGTCAAGGAACAGCACGCGGGGCCGGTGCATCAGCGCCCGGACGATCTCCAGCCGACGCCGCTGCCCCCCGGACAAGGTGCGCACGCGCTGGCCTAGGCTGCCGGAAATATCGAGGACGTCCGCCATCTGCCGCACCTCGCCGCGATAGCCGGCCGGCATGAGGCGGTAACTGGGCCGCCACGGATAGAGCCCGTAGAGCACGGCATGCAGCCGGATGTTCTCCTCGGCGGTCAGGTTGAGGTCGAGCGAAGGCTGCTGGAAAACGACCCCGAGTTCGCCACGGACCTGTGCCTGCTGGCTTGCCAGATCCCGGCCGGCGATCCTGACCTGGCCGGCGGTGGGAGCCAGCGTCGTGGTCAGGATCGACACGGTGGTGGTCTTTCCGGCGCCGTTCGGGCCCAGCAGGCAGAACAGCTTCCCCTCGGGCACGTCGAAACTGATGTCGTCTACCGCGTTGCGAGGGGCGCCCCGGTAACGCTTGACCAGGTGTGAGACCTCGACCGCGGCCACGCGGGTCTCGGTCATAGCAGTCGCAACCGGCGGTAGCGCGAGTCGAGCCCGCGCCGCCTGGCCAGCCGGGTGAGCGGGGCAAGGACGGCGCGGACCAGCGCGGCCGGCAGGTACGGCGCGCGCACCTCCCGCTCGAAATCGCGCATGAACAGCGCCAGCTCGATCGGCCTGGGCAGGCGGCGGCCCGCGGCGTGCTGGTCCTGTGCCAGCGCCGCGGCGGTCGCCAGCAGTTCCTGCATGCTCAGGGCCGGACTGGTCCGTACCCGCACCCTGGCTGGCAGGTTTCCGGCGTTCGCGAAGTGATGCACGGTCCCCGGCGGGATCCGCACGGTGTCGCCCGGGTTCGCGATCACCCGCCGCATACCGACCCGGAACCTCATCCGGCCGGCGAGCACGGTAAAGGATTCCTCCTGCTCGGGGTGGGCGTGGCTGGACGGCACCCGGCCTCCGGGCGCGAGCACGAGCTCCCACTCCAGCACGCTGCCCCCGGTGTCCGCCGCGGTCCGGCGGATCGTGATCTGCTCGCCGCTGAGCGGGTTCTGGATGACATGCCCGCGGGGCGCCATCGTCGCCTCCTGGTCAGTGCTTACCTCGGCTGGTGCCGGCCGGTCTGGCCCGCCGCGGTTTCCAGCGTGCCCGGCCGGCCACGCCCGTGTCGTCGGCTAGGCGGCCAGGCCGGGTCGTCTCCAGTGGTAGCGGACTCCGCGCGGCGTCAGCCGCCAGGCGGAGGCGGCCACGTTCAGATCTAGCTCACGGGCCGACGCCTTCCCGCAGTTCGGGTGGGTACCGTCGTCGGTAATGAGGACCAAACTGCGCCTGCCCGCTACCCTGCCGCTTGGGCCCGGCCTGCGTCCGCGTGGCGCGTCCGCCCGGCGCTGGGCCGTCGACGCGGCGATCGCCGCCGCGGTGACGGCGATCCAGGTCGGCGGAACCTACGCGGCCTCGGGGCGGCACACCGGCGTCGCCACCGGCGTCGTGGCCTACCTGCTGATCGCCATCAGCGGCATATCGCTGATTGCCCGCCGGCGCTATCCGGTCGGGGTTCTGGCGGTCACCCTCGCCGCGGCGATCTGGCCGGGCGCCGCGGGGCAGGCGGGACTGATCTGGATCGCCCTGATCGTGGCGTTCTTCACCGCGGTGCAGGCCAGGCAGCGGGTAGCGGCGGTCGCGTCCCTGGTCATCGGCTACGTCGCATCGGTATGGCCGCCGTGGCTGATCGGCACCCACGGCCACGCCAGCGCTGGGTTCGCGGTGGGGCTGGCGCTCGGGCTGCTGTTCCTGCTAGCCGTCTCCGAACTCCTCCGGGCCCGGGGCCAGCGGACCGCCGCGCTCGAGCAGCGCCGCCAGGAGGAGCTACGCCGCCGGGCCGGGGAGGAACGCATGCGGATCGCGCGGGACCTGCACGACGTGGTGGCCCACAACATCTCGGTCATCAACGTTCAGGCCAACACCGCGCTGCACCTGATGGACCGCCAGCCCGACCGGGCCCGCTCCGCCCTGACCACCATCAACGAGGTGAGCAAGCAGGCCCTTGTCGAATTGCGTTCGGTCCTTGGCGTGCTGCGCGACGTGGACGAGAGCGAACCCCGGGCGCCTGCCCCGGGCCTGGCCCGGCTGGGCGAACTGGCCGACACCGCTGCGGCTGCCGGGCTCGCCGTCCGTGTCGAGGAAAGCGGCCCGCGAGTCCCGCTTCCGGCGGACGTCGACCTGGCCGCCTACCGGATCGTGCAGGAGGCCCTGACCAACAGCGCCCGTCACTCCGGCGGCACGAACGCCACCATCCGCATCGGCTACGAGGAGGACGCCGTACTGGTGGAAGTCGACGACGACGGCCCCCGCCGCCCGCCCGGCCGGCCTGCCGCCCAGCCCCAGGGCACCGGCAGCGGCATCGCCGGAATGACCGAGCGTGCGGCGCTGCTCGGCGGCTCGCTGCGGGCCGGCCCCCGGCCCGGAGGCGGCTTCGCGGTCCGGGCACGGCTGCCGTTGCCGGGATTCCCGCAGGACGGGGACGACCGCTGATCCGGGTAGCGCCAGGAACTTGTCAGCTTGCTACCGCGATGACGTCGTACCGGTCCGCCGCCGTTTCCCGCGCGCAGCCGCCGTTTCCGCGCAGTCGCCGTTCCCGCGCGCAGCCGCCGTTTCCGCCCCACCAGCCACACCGGTCACGCCGCCGCCTCATCAGCACGGTAATTATGTCCAACACGGTAATCAGGGCTGCTGTGAGCAGCCATTTCTTCTACGTTGGAGAAAATCACCGCGTTGATTCATAACTGGCCGTGGAGCTTGGTGCGGGAGTGATGTTACGGGGCCGAACGGGACTCCGGCGCGGGGCAACTGCTGGACCGCGCGCACGGCAGAAGGCCAGGGACGAGGAAGCCATCCGGCTGCTCGTCATCGACCGGCATTCTCCCGGTGAGTTCCGTTGCAACCAGATCGTGCGGAACCTCGACGAGTTCTACGCCGCGTTTGCTGTCGACGCTACCGACGAACTGTGGCTCGAACCCGCGACCAGGGTCCGCATCTGGTAGCCAGGGCCGCAATCTCGCTGCAAAATCGGCAGGTCAGCGCTGATAGCGTGCGGGAATCGGATATATGTATGACCCATGACAAACGGCGGTCGGCCCATGCGGCGGTTCGAGTTGGTCGATACCGCAGTCGACGGTGTGCCCTGGGTCTACGGGGTCAGAGCGCTGGATCGCCCGCGCCCGGGCCTGATCGGGTGGGTAGAGCGTCTGCCGTCTGGCTGGCGGCGGTTCGGCTACGACGGCGACGCGCCCATCTTCCGCACGCTCACCGAAGCGGTCGATGACCTGATCGAGTTCGATTCCGAAGAGCAGAGCACGGCGGACTGGCCGGCCGACAAGGGCGCATCCTGACGAGTTAGTGACAGCTAAGGCAGGATCATCTGGCTGGCCATCACCGGCAGGACGAGCTTCTGGATCCCAGGGGCGGCGGCCGTGACCCGGAAACCGCGGCCGTCTATGAAGCCGGACCAGACCCGGATGTACGAGCCGTTAGCGCTGTCGCGGATCGTCGTGGTGATCGCGTCGTGGCGGCCGAGGAACCCGCCGTGGCCCTGCTGCACCTGGGCGTATCTGGGCGGCGGGAACGTCGCCGCGCACCAGTCGGTGTGCCGCGCCCAGGTCTGGTTGAGCTCCGAGGGGAAACTCTCCCCGGTCAGCCGCAGGCCGTTCTTCTCCCTGCTCAGCTCGATAAGTTCGGCGGCCGCCCAGCCCTGCGGCACGTCGGCGCCGATCCGCAACTCAAAGCACCGAGCCAGATCAGCGCGCGGCGGCTCGATCGCCAGGCTCTCCAGAACCGCGCCCGCGCGATCGGGAGCAGTCAGCGTCAGCCAGCGCTCGCCCAGCTCCACGTAACGCTCGATGTACTCGGTACGCTGCCCGTTTTCCGCGACCAGGTACCTGCGCTGCAGCCCGCCCTCGTGGTCAAGGACCTGGGCGGGGGCCAGCTCGATTTCGGCGAAGCCGGGCATGGCCGCGAGGCGGCCTTGCCGGGCGGCCGCCGCGAGCGCGGCGACGCCGGTATCGGTGCGCGGTATGTCGGCCGCCGTGATGACCGCGCCGTCTCCCCAGAGCACGAGCTGAGCGGAGGCGGTCGTGCCGGTTTTCCACAGCGGGTTCACCGTGATCCCGGCCAGCCTGCCGCGGAACCGTTCGCCCTTGGCGATCCGGTGCCCGGCGATGCCTTCGGCCGCGCCGAGGACGGCGACCGTTTCCGGGTCACTGGCTAGCTCAGGCTGCACGCCGAGCCGTTCCCACAGCCGGTCGGCGATCAGCGGGCTGCGGCTGGCGCCGCCGATCAGGTAGACGGCCGCCAGCGCGGCAGGCTCGGTACCGGCGGCGGTGGTCGCGGTGCTGAGCAGGTCGGCGGCATCATCGGCCACCGGCAGCAGCATCGGGTCCAGCTCCGACCGGGTGAGCTGGACTTCCATGCCCAGGGCCGGCAGGGACACCTGCGCCGCCATCCGGCCCGATAGCTGTACCTTGGCTGCCTGGACGGAGTCGCGCAGGTCAAGGGCAGCCTGCCGCCACCGCTCATCGGGCGGGTCGAGGAGGTTGTGCCAGTCCGGATGCGCGCCGGGCGCACCCCGGCCAAGATGGTCGATGATCAGCTGATCGACCTGCTCGCCACCCAGCCGGTCGGAGACGGCGGGCGTGCCGGTCACGGCGAAGCCGGCCGGCGTCCGGCGCAGCACGGTCGCGGTGGCGGAGTAGCCGCCTATGTCGAGGATCGCGATGGGCTTGCCAGAATCGGCGGCCTCCTGCCTGCTCAGCCGGTTAGCGGCGGCGACCGGTTCAGGAATCAGCGTCACGTCGTCGAGCCCGGCCGAACGCGCGGCCTCCTCCAGTGCCGAACGCCTGGGCAGGTGCCAGTGCACCGGATGAGTGAGCCGCACATCCAGCGGATCCCCGCCGCTGGTCTCCCGCGCGGCGGTGAGCACCCGCGTGATCAGCGCGCCGAGCGCGTCCGCTACCGGGACCAGCCGGCCGCTGAGCAGCACGGTGTCTTCCCCGGCGCTTCGTGGTACGGCCCGCTCGAAACGGTCCGGCTCCGCGGCCGCGCGGTCCAGTGCCGCCGACCCGGCCAGCCATTCGCCGCCCTGGTCCAGCCACACCACCGACGGCATCGAGACTCCCTCGC
Source organism: Streptosporangiaceae bacterium (assembly GCA_036490795.1). Lineage (GTDB taxonomy): Bacteria > Actinomycetota > Actinomycetes > Streptosporangiales > Streptosporangiaceae > JAFARZ01. The sequence goes on along the minus strand of DASXDG010000332.1, from coordinate 32,805 downwards.
CGTCGATCTCGAGCACCGTCGGCGGGCCGCCAGGCGCGATCGCCGCCGAGGTGGAGACGGCGCCAAGCGCGATCGACAGCGAATAGATCATGGCCGCACCATCTTCCTCGCGGGCGCGCGGAAGGCGCCGAGCAGCGCGAGCACCTCATCGGTCTCCGTGATCAGCTTGCTGATGCGGGTCATCTCCGCCTCGGCGCTCCGCACCGCCGCCTGCCGGCCGGCGCCGGCCGCGAGCTGCGCGTACTGCGCCGCCGCCGCGTCCAGTTCGGCCCGTCGCCGGTCCAGGTAGTCGGTGAGGGCGTCCTTGAGGTTTTCCTGGGCGTCGATCATCCGCCGCCCGAAATCCGCGGAGATCTGCCGCTGCGCCTCGTTGATCTGCTGCTGGACCCAGGCCTTCAAGTTGTTCTGCAGGTTCAGGTCCCGGCGCCCGGTCGTCATCAGGAACGAGAACACCGCGCCGACGCCGAGCCCGACACCGATGATGGGCAGGCCGAACCCGGCGACGAGTGGCAGCGCGGTGGCGATGCCGGCGATGGATTTGCCGCTGGAAAAACTCACGAACCCGGCGAGCTTGTCAACCCTGGTCAGCTTCCGTTCGCTTGCCTTGTTCACCCGCTGCACGGCGCCGTACTCGCTGATCGCCGCGGACGCCTGGTCCACGATCGCGTCGAGCTGTTCCTCGGCTCTTATCTCGGCGGTGATCTCGGCGACGAGTCCGGCCAGGGATAGGCCCGCCTGCTTGGACAGCGCGGCGGCCAGCTCATTGATATCGGTGACCAGCTGGTCGGCGATCGCCTCGTGCTCTTGCCGCTTGGACTTCTCGATGGTGCCGATGTATTTACGCTGGAGTTCGCCAAGCCCCTTGCCGAGCGCTTCCCCGTGAGTCAGCTTGACCTTCGCGATGCCCGCGTTCATCCGCTGACTCCAGCGGGAGCCGTACTGGCGCAGCCGGGTACGTTCGGCCTCCACGGCCGTCTTGACGGCCGGCTCGCCTCTCGCGGCGGCGACGCCGAGCGCGGCCAGTCCGTTCACCGTGCGCAGCCCGTCCCTGGCGGTGACCAGTATGTTGCTCGCGCGCAGCAGGCTGGCCCGGCCCGCGACACGCCGTTCGAGCAGGCGCTGGAGCTCGTCCATGCCCGACTCCCGCCATAGCTCGTCGGCGACCGGACCTGGCTGGCGCGCGAGCGCCTTCTCGGCGACGCGGGCGGACACGGCGAGCACCGGGACGTTCGCCAGTTCGGGGGCATAGCGGCCGAGCAGGTCGCGGTCGTCGGCGGCGATGCGCTCCCAGCCGGGATAGTCATCGATCTTGGTGACCACCACGATAACCGCGTCCACCCGCGCCGACACCGAACGCAAGAAGGCCAGCTCGGGATCGCTGACCGGGGAACCCGCGTCGAGCACGAACACGACCGCGTCGGCCTGACGTGCCATCGGCACGCCGATCGAGCCCTCGGCGGAATCCAGGCCGCCATGGCCGGGGGTGTCAACGATCGTCACGTTTGCGAGGACGGGCGCGTCGGCCTTGACCTCGACCGCGAGCACCCGCCGGACGTTTCCAGGATTGCCGTCGGTGGTGGCCCACTCACCGATGTCGTCCAGCGGGATGGGCCGCCGCTCCACCTCGGTACCGGCCGCGATGACGAGCGTGGCGCTGCTCTGGTCGCCGTGGCTGAACAGCAGGTAGGCACTCGTCGCGAGGTCGGGGCCGGCCGGGGATAGGCCGGGATGCCGCAGCAGCGCGTTGACCAGCGAGCTTTTGCCCCGGCGGGTTTCCCCGGCGATCAGCACCACCGGCTGCTCGACGGCGGGCCGTTTCGTCTCGGCCGCGACCTCATCGATCAGGTCCATCCTGCCTACCGCACGGAACTCGTCCAGCGAATGGTTGACCACCGCGCGGAACCGCTTGGTCGCTTCTCCCGCGCCGCTCATGCCTGAACCTCCTGGTAGGCCAGCGTGTACGAGCGCCTGATCACCTGGGCGAGCCTGGCCTGGGCGGGCGATGACGCTACCAGCGCGGCCCGCCACCGTGCGCTGCCGGCCAGCGCGGCTCCGCGCAGTGCCGCCGGATCGCCGCCGGGGACGCCCAGTTGCTCGGCTGGGGTCAGCCCCGATCCGATCCGGCGGACATCGGCGGCCAGTTCGTCCGGCAGCGGGACGACGCCGGCCACGGACAACGCGAGCGCCTCGGCTTCCGCGAGCTGATGCAGCAGCGGACTGAGCTGGAGCCGTTCTGACTGGTCAGCAACCGCGCGCAGCGGAGTCGCGTCCGGGTCGGTGTCCGGGACACTGCACAGCCGTTCGATGGCCTGCAACGCGGAGCGGATCTTGAGTCGTTCCCCTTTGCCGCGGAACGTTTCGTTGATGACCGTCCGCAGCGCACCGATGCCGGACCGCTCCGCGAGTTCGGCGCGCAGCGGGGCGGCGCCGGTGATTCCCTCGCGGATCAGCTCGATCGTGGTGGTGATCCCTTGCAGCTCGAGCAGCTTGAGCAGCCGTCCTCGCGCCTCGGATCCGGCTATGAACCGCTGCCCGGATATCAGCAGCAGTTCGAGGTCTTCCTCGGCCATGACGGCAAGGTCGGCCAGGTGCTGTGCGTCGGGCTCGGTGAGCTGGGCGCCCTCCGCCGTCTGCGCGGTCAGGCCGACCAGGGGGAGCATGGAGACGATGTCGTCGCCGAGCTGTTCGGCGAGTTGCTTGGCCTTCCGCTCCGCGGCATCCCACCAGTCGGGTCCGGATCCGATCTTGTCCGCCTTCGACAGAACGCCGATCGCGTTCCCGGCCGCACCACCGAGTCCGCCGCTCGACTCGCGGAAGGAACGCAGCGCCGCCACCTCGTCCGGCCGCACATCGTTGTTGAAGATGTAGACCAGCGCGTCAGCTGTGGCTATCGCCTCGGCTGAGGCATGTCCCATGGCCAGCAGCTCTTCGGTGGCGGTGCTGTAGTCGGCGTTGAGCGATCCCAGCCCTGGCGTGTCGATCAGCGTCATCGACCGCAGCGTGTCGTTGGCTAGCCACACCTCCAGGCAGCGGACCTGGTCGTGCTCGATGCCGAGTGTGGCCGGGAGGCTGGCGCCCGATCCCAGCCGCTCCCGTCGCCGGCTGCCGTCCCGCATGACAATCTCCAGCCGCTGCGGGCTGCCGTAGCGGTACCAGGTGACCAGCCGAGTGCACTCGCTTACATCGGTCGGCGCGACGACTTGTCCGACGAGGGCGTTTACCAGCGTCGACTTGCCGGCGTTGACCCGGCCGGCGACCGCGATCCGGACCGGCTCGCGCAGTGCGTCCCTGATCCGCGTGAGCTCGGCCTGCGTGGGGCCGGTCACGGTGAGCATGGCCTGGTCGGCGAGCGCGACGACGGCGTCGATGACCGCTCCCAGCGGCCGGAACGTGACCGGCGCCGGCTGGCTCGGGTCCTCAGGGGTGCTCGACGTCATAACATCGCGGCCTGTTCGTCCGCGAGCAGTGCTTCGGTCGCGCTGATAGCCGTCACCGGACGCGGACATCGTCCGCCCACCGTGCACCCCACCCCAACAACCCGCCCCTCATCTGGCCGACCTGCCGACCGGAATGGCAGTAGCATAAGCGAATTTTCCGGGCTATATCAGTAGCCAATCATGTGCATTTAGCCTCAGTCGTCGGGCTCGGCGGCCGGAGCCTCGGGCTCAACGCTAGGAGCCTCCGGTTCTTCTGAGTAGCTAGGTTCCTCCGAGTAGCTAGGTTCTTCTGAGTAACTCGATTCGTCGGAACTGGAATCGCTGGAACCGGCCTCGTCGGTGTTGTCGCTGTTGTCAGACGTGCTGTCCGCGTTGTCTGCGTTGTCTGTGTTATCGGTGCTCGAGTCGCTACTTGCATCTCCAGTTTCCCCACCCGAGTCTCCGGCAAGGTCTCCACCCGATTCCCCGCTGGGCTCGTCGCCCCCGCCCTCCGGGCTCGCCTCGGCGGAGTAGCCGCTCTCGACCTGCTCGGTCAAGTCAGGGGTCCACTCCTCGTTCTCCGGCGTGTTCTCGGGGACGTACGCGGAGTCGAGCAGTGATTCGCCGCTGGAATCCTGTTCCTGTTCGCTGTCGGTCGTGAGGCGTGCCGCGTCATCGGCGGACAGCGAGAAACCCTCGCTCGCGTCGTCCTCCTCGGGAGCGCTCTGTGCGGGTTCGGCTTCGCCGGGGGATCCGGGGTCTTCGGCGCTGCCTGGTAGCTCGTCTTCGCCGTCGACGATACTGAGGTTGGGAAGTATCCCGCCTTCTTCGTCAAGGTCGTCAGGGTCGTCGGGAGGCGGGGGGGGAGGAGGTCCGCCTCCGCCGCCCGAGGCGCCGTCGCCGGCATCAGCGCTCTGTTCGTCTTCTTCGCCGGGATCAGCGATGCCGGGGCCGGCGATATCATCGCCTTCGTCATCCGGCGTGTCGGGGCTCGTACTTCCGTCTTCGCTCGTACTTTCGCCTTCGCCCGCTGAGCCGGACGGGTCGTCGTCATCTTGCGGATCAGTCTCGCCTGGCTGGCCCTCCTGCGACGAGTCGACCCCTCCCAGCGTCTCGTCAGAAGACGTCGGATAGAGGGCCCCCGGCGCATCGGTTCCCCCGTACTCCTCAAGGCTGCCGTCGCGGACATCACCATCGTCGACGCCGTCGACGCCGAAGCCGTTCAGCATCGCGCTGACGCCATCTTCGAGCTCGAAGCCCTGCAGCATGTCGTTGACCTGGTCGGTGATCTCCATGTCGGGCAGATCGGCCGGCCCGCCAGGGTCGCTCGGGACGCTCGGATCTAGATCCGGCGGACCGAAATTGGCGCCGCCGTCGTCGTCGCCGCCACCGGACGACCCGTCGTTGCCGTCGCCGGATCCCGGCGGCAGTACCTCCCGGGGCGGCACGTTATTTCACCGCTCTAGCATCGTCGTGTGCAAAAACGCAGCACGCACTAACCCACCCCATGCCCGCCCCTTCCCTCCCTTGCGCGGCCGGATACCCGACCGGAACATGACAGCAGCATAAGAGAAATTTCGCCCCATATCATCAGGCGCGCGCAGCGGAACGAGCTCTGGCTCACCTAACTCATTCCCGACCCTCAGCTGCCGCCCATTGGACGTACGGAGCCGGGGCGCTGAGAATGGCAGCATGGCGAGTCTGGGTGGTACAGGCAGTCCGGCGCCGCGCCGGGCCGCCGAGATCGATATAGATGAGGCCAGGAAGGCGTTCTTCCTGATGGTCGGCTTCATCGGGCTGATCTGGGTGCTCCAGATCGTGAACGCGGCTGACAGCTATCATCTCGACGCCGACTACGGGATTCTGCCGCGCGACATCACCCACTTGCCGGACATCTTCACCGCGCCATTCCTGCACTTCTCCTGGGATCACATCGAGAGCAACTCCGGGCCGCTGTTCATCTTCGGCCTGCTCGCCGCCTACCGCGGCGTGGTCAAGTTCCTCGGCGTGACGCTGGTGGTGGCGATCACGAGCGGCTTGGCGGTCTGGTTTTTCCAGGGCAGCGGCGAACTGACCGTTGGCGCGAGCGGCCTGATCTTCGGGTACTTCGGCTACGTCCTGGCGCGCGGCCTCATCGACCGGAGCACGTTCGACTCCCTGGTCGCGGTCGTCATGGGCCTGTCGTACTACTACCTGCTGACGATCGCGATCCCCGGCGCGCCCGGCGGCGTGAGCTGGATCGGGCACCTTGGCGGGCTGATCGGCGGCCTGATCTCCGCCTGGATCTTCCGCGCCAGTCGCGGGCGCGGCTGGCGGCGCGCGAAGCCGGCCGACGGCACCACCACCCTGCCGGTGACGCAGGACCTTCTCTAGCGCTTTCTCACCGGGGTTCCGGATTCGCCCGCAGCGGATGGCGGATCGGTAGCTCAGGCCCCAAGCAGCACTGTTAGTTCTGAGAAAATGACTTTCGGCATTACCTTAGGCGGGGTGAAGGCGAGGTACCTGGCTCTGGCCGCTGGCGCGGTGATCGCGGCCGCGATCACCGCCGGGGCCGCCCCGGCCCACGCCTCGACGCGGGCGGCGACCCCGGCCCGCGCCGCGCACGTGGTGATCGTGGGGATCCCCGGCCTGCGCTGGAGCGATGTCTCGCCAGGATCGGTGCTGTACCGGATCGCGGACCAGGGCTCGGCCGGGACGCTGGTCGAGTACGCGCTCAAGGGGCACACCTGCCCGGCGGACGGCTGGCTGACGCTGAACGCGGGGGCGCGAGCCGGCCTCGACCACCCCGAATCCGCGCCGTGCCCGCCGCTGCCGGCGGTGCGTCCCTCGACCGGCACCGTGACCGGCATGAACACGATTGTTAACTACAACAACACGCTTAGCTATGACCCGCAATGGGGCACGCTCGCTTCCGCCGCGGGTGGTCGGTGCAGCCTCGCCGTCGGCCAGGGCGGGGCGCTGGCGCTGGCGGGCACGAGCGGCACGGTCAGCCAGTACCTGCCCGGTCCCAGCACGATCACCCAAGCCGCGCTGGCCCGGTGCCCGCTGACCGTGGTCGACCTCGGGGCGCTGCCCATCGGGCCAGCGGCAGCGAGGGCCGCCGCGGTACAGGCGAAAGACGCGGAGCTCGGCCGGATCGACGCGGCCCTGCCGCCGGACACGACGCTGATGGTCGCGTCGCCAGGTGCGCTGGACAAGGCGCAGCTGGGCGTCGTCGTGATCGACGGGCCCGGCTTCCAGCAGGGCCAGCTCAACGCCGATTCGACCAGGCAGCCGGGCCTCATGGTGAGCACCGACCTGACGCCGTCTGTGCTGGGCTGGCTCGGCCAGCCCAGCAGCACGTCGGTGACCAGTGCGCCCCGGGGCAGCCTGGACGGCGCGATCAAGGGCTTCGCCGACCGCCAGATCGCCGAGCAAGTCTGGACCTCCTCGCACGGCCCGTTCTTCTGGACATACGCGCTGGCGGACGCGGGGGTGCTCGCCGCGATCGGGCTGATCTTCTGGGGCGCCACCGACGAACGCCGGCGCAAACGAGCACGTGGCTGGCGGATAGCCGGGGTCTTTGCCGCCGCGCTGCCCGCCGGCACGTTCCTGGCGAACCTGGTGCCGTGGTCGCGACAGGCCCACCCGGCGCTGTGGCTGTACGGAGCGTCGGTCGTGATCGGCGCGATCGTGGGGCTGGTGGCGCTGCGGCTGGGCCGCACGAACGACCCGCTCGCTCCGTTCGGGCTGATCTGCCTGTTCACCGTGCTGGTGCTCGGCATCGACGTGATGACCGGGTCGCGGCTGCAACTGGAGACGCCGTTCGGGCTGTCGCTGCTGGAGGCGGGGCGGTTCTACGGCATCGGCAACGAGGCGCTCGGCATCTACGGCATCGCCGCGCTGGCCGGCGCCGGGTGGCTGGCGACGCGGCTGCCGAAGCGTCAGGCGCTGATCGCGGTGAGCGTCGTCGCCGTGTTCACCGTGTTCGCGTCGGGCTGGCCAGGGTTCGGCGGCAAGGCGGGCGGCACGATCGCGATCGTGCCATGTTTCCTCGTCCTCCTGCTGGTGGTGGCCGGCCTGGAGCTGACCTGGCGGCGGGCGCTGGCGATCGCGGTCAGCGGCCTTGTGCTGCTCGCCGTCTTCGGGCTGATCAACCACTTCTTCCCGGTCACCGGCAACTCCGACATCGGCTCGTTCACCGGCGGCGCGATCCACGGCAAATCGTCCAGCGGGGACCTGCTGCTGCGGAAGATCCACTCCAACATCGGGTCGCTGAAGGTCAACGCGTTCAGCCCGCTGAGCCCGGTCGCGCTGGTGCTGACCGCGCTGATGCTGTGGCGGCCAGCCTGGTTCCGGATCAAGACCGTCCCGTCCGCATACGCGGCAGAACCGCTGCTGCCGGCGATTCTCGGCGTGATGTGGCTGATGGCGCTGCTCGGCTGGTTCGCCAACGACTCCGGCGTGATCGTGCCGGCCACCGCCATGCCGTTCGCGCTGCCGCTCGCTGTCGCGCTGCTGGCGGCTGCCGCGTACCGTCAAGACAAAGCACGCTATCCTGACACGGCCGTAGCAGGACCTTCCGTCGCAGGCCAGCCCGTCTAGAGAGTGAGCCGAGTGGCGCAGTACCAGGTTTCGCGAGTCGTGGCGGGCCCGTTCTTGCACGCACTGGGGCGGCCCAAGATCATCGGCGCGGACAACATCCCGGCGACCGGCGGCGCCATCCTGGCCGCCAACCACCTGTCCGCGATCGACTCGGTCTACCTGCCGTTCATGGTGTCCAGACCGGTCACGTTCTCGGCGAAGATCGAGTACTTCGGGGCGAAGGGGCTTGGTGCCCGGCTGTTCGCCATGTACATGAAGGCGACCAACCAGCTGCAGATCGACCGCGGCGGGGGCCGTGCCGCCCAGGCCACCCTGGAGGCGGCGCTGCAGCGGCTACAGGACGGGGAGCTCTTCGGCATCTACCCGGAAGGCACCAGGTCGCCGGACGGCCGGCTATACCGGGGCCGGCCAGGGGTGGCCTGGCTGGCGCTGAACTCGGGCCTGCCGGTGGTGCCGGTCGCGATGATGGGCACCAGGCGGGTGCTGCCGCCCGGCGCGGTCGTGCCCAGGCCCGGGCGGGTTGAGATCCGGGTCGGGAAGCCGATGACGTTCGGCACCGAGGTGACCGATCAGGCGCCTGCCAAGGCGCGGCGGCAGATCACCGAGCAGGTGATCGAGGAGATCAGGAAGCTGACCGGCCAGGAGTACGTGCACATGTACGCCTCAGACCGCAAGGCCGAGCTGGCCGCCGAGGCCAAGGCCGCCAAGAGCGCTAAGGGCTAGCTTCCGCAGTCGGGGCACAGGCCGAACAGTTCGACCGTGTGGCCCACCTCGGTGAAGCCGGCCTCGGTGGCGACGCGTTCCGACCACTGCTCCACCGCCTTCCCCTCAACCTCGACGCTCCGCCCGCAGGAGCGGCAGGTCAGGTGATGGTGGTGCGCGGTCGTCTCGCAGCGCCGGTAGAGGATCTCGCCGTTGTCGTCGCGGATGGCGTCGACGTCCCCGGCCTCGCTGAGTGCCTGGAGGTGGCGGTAGACGGTGGTGAGGCCCACCTGCTCGCCCTTGCGCCGCAGCTCAGCGTGGATTTCCTGGGCACTGGTGAAGCCGGGCATGCTCCCCAGCGCGGCCGCGAGGGCCTGGGCCTGCCTGGTTCCCCGTGCCCGGGAACCGCGGGCGGGCTGCTGTGTCGTCACAGTTCGCACGGTACCGCCTTCCTGACCAAACCGGCCAACGCTCGGCCTCCAGGCCTAGCCGGCCTCGTGCTTGCTAGCCGAAATGAAAACCATTATCATTTCTATGTCGTTAAGCCCCCGTCCGTTCCCAGATGTTCCCGTCGAGGAGAACCCATGCGCATGAGGCTGCTCGCCGCAGTCATCCCCGCCGCCGCCGTGGCACTCGCCGTGAGCGCCTGTACATCGACGGCGGGTGCCTCGGGCGACCCGAAGGGCGTGATCTCGGCCATCGGTGCGGAGAACCAGTACGGCGACGTGATCTCCCAGGTCGGCGGCCGCTACGTCGCGGTGACCTCGATCATGAGCAACCCGAACACCGACCCGCACACATTCGAGGCGAGCGCGCAGGTGGCCGCCGAGATCGCGAGCGCCCAGCTCGTCGTGCAGAACGGCGTCGGCTATGACGGGTTCATGGACTCGCTCGAGAACACGGCGGGGGGCAGTAGCGCGGTCATCGACGTGCAGAAGCTGCTCGGCCTGCCGGACAACACGCCGAACCCGCACCTGTGGTACAAGCCGGGCACGATGCGGGCGGTCGCGAACGCCGTCGCGAGCGACCTCGGCAAGATCCAGCCGTCGCACGTGACGTACTTCAAGAAGCGCGCGGCCGCGTTCATCGCCAGCCTGGACGCCTGGACCAACGCCATCAGCACCTTTAAGGCCAAATATCCGGATACGCCGGTGGCCACGACCGAGCCTGTCGCCGACTACCTGCTCCAGGCCGTGGGCGCGGACAACATGACCCCCTGGCCGCTGCAGGCGGACATCATGAACGGCACCGACCCGTCCGCCCAGGACGTCGCCACCCAGCAGGCCCTGTTCACCCAGCACAAGGTGAAGGTGTTCCTCTACAACCAGCAGGTGACCGACTCGGTGACCGAATCGTTCATCCAGCTCGCCAAGCAGAACGGCATCCCGGTGGTGGGCGTGTACGAGACGATGCCCACGCCAGGGTATGACTATCAGACATGGATGGTGGCAGAGGTACGGGCGCTGACCAAGGCGGTAGCCGGCCGGACGTCGACGGAGCACCTGTGACCCCCCTCGTCGAGCTCGATGACGTCGGTGTCCGCCTCGGCGGACGCCAGATCCTCCGGCACGTCACGACCAGCATCGGTGACGGCCAGTTCACCGGCCTGATCGGGCCGAATGGCGCTGGCAAGACCACCCTGCTCCGGGTCATCCTCGGCCTCCAGGACGTCAGCGAGGGCAGGGTGCGCAAGACGGGGACGGTCGGCTACGTCCCGCAGAAGCTGCTGATCGAGCCGGACATGCCGCTGCGGGTCAAGGACGTGGTCTCGCTCGGCATCGACGGCAACAAGCTGGGCATCCGGCTTCCGTCCCGCGAGCGTACGCAGAAGGTCGACGACATGCTGATAGCCGTCGGCGCCGACCGGTACAAGAACGCCAGGGTCGGCGAACTGTCCGGCGGCGAGCAGCAGCGGGTGATGATCGCGCACGCCCTGGTCAGCAAGCCCGACCTGCTGCTGCTCGACGAGCCGCTGGCCAACCTGGACATCTCCAGCGCGCAGGGCATCGTGACCGTGCTCTCCGATCTCAGCCGCAAGGAGGGCATCGCCGTCCTGCTCTCCGCGCACGACATGAACCCGCTGCTGCCGGTCATGGACCGGATCATCTATGTCGCGGGCGGGAAGGTAGCGGCCGGAACCGTCGATGAGGTCGTGCAACCGGAGGTGCTCGGCGAACTGTACGGCCACGAGGTGGACGTGCTCCGAGTCCGCGGCCGCGTCCTGGTGGTGGCGGCCACCGGCTTGGTGCCGCAGTGAGGTACATCTTCGAGCCGGGCTTTTTCGCCAGCGGGCAGGTGCATACGGCCCTGCTGGTCGGCGCCGTGATCGCGATCACCTCGGCGGTCGTGGGCGTGTTCACCGTGACCAGGGGCCAGTCCTTCGCCGGCCATTCCCTTGCCGACATCTCCGTCACGGGCGGCTCGGGTGCGTTTTTCATCGGGGTCAGCCAGTTCTGGGGATATCTCGCGTTCGGCGCCGGGGCCGCCGCGTTCATCGAGATGATCGGCGTGCAGCGACGACGCGGTCGTGACGTGGCCACCGGGGTCGTGCTCGGTGGCGCGCTCGGTCTGGCCGCGCTGTTCCTGTACCTGGGCACGCAGACGTCGTCCACGACCGGCGCCACGTTCACGATCTTGTTCGGCTCACTGTTCGTGCTGACCTCCTCGACGGTGCCCGCGCTGATCGTGTCCGCGCTGATCGCGCTGGTCACGGTCATCGTGCTCGCCCGCGTGCTGCTGCTCAGCTCGCTGAGCCCGGACATCGCCGCGGCGCGCGGCGTCAACGTACGGCTGGCCGGCGCCGTGTTCCTGATGGCGCTGGCCATCTCGGTGGCGCTGTCCGCGATGGTCATCGGCGCGCTGCTCAGCACGGCGCTGCTGATCGGCCCGGCGGCGACCGCTCTGAAGGTCGCGCGCGGTCCGGTCCGCGCCATGGTGACCGCGGCGGCGATCGGCGTGCTGGCCACCTGGCTGGGCATCGTGCTCTCCTACGACAGCTTCTACTGGCGGCCCGCCGGGAAGGGCTGGCCGGTCAGCTTCTTCATCGTCGTGCTCGTGGCCGGCGCATACCTGGTCACGTACTTCAAGCCTTCGCGGCCCATCCCGCCCCAGCCGGCGCAGGAGCACACGTGTTCTCCAGCTTTATGATGAACACCTGGATCGCCGGCACCGCGGTCGCGGTGATCGCCGGCGTCATGGGCTTCTTCGCGGTGCTGCGCGGCTCGACGTTCGCCGCGCACGCGATACCGAACGGCGCCTTCGCCGGCGCGGCCGGGGCGGGCCTGCTCGGCCTCAACGCGCTCGTGGGCCTGGCCGTTTTCTCGATAGCGGGCGCGCTCGGCATCGCCGGGCTGAGTCGCAGGTCCCGGCCCGACGTGGCGACCGCGCTCACCTTCGTGCTCATGCTGGGCGTCGGCGCGCTGTTCGTGAGCTGGTCGACCGGGTACGCGCAGGAGGCGTACAAGCTGCTGTTCGGCGAGACGTACGGCGTCAGCGCGGACGAGGTGACGCCGCTCCTCGTGCTCGGCGCCGTGTCGATCGCGGCGATCCTGGTCATGTTCCGCCCGCTCATGCTGTCCTCCGCGTTGCCCGAGGTGGCCGCCGCTCGCGGCGTATCACCGCAGCGGATGGAACTCGCGTTCCTGCTGATCATGGCCCTCGCGACGTCGATGACCGTGCCCGTGGTGGGGGCGCTGCTGATGTTCAGCCTGATGATCGGCCCGGCCGCCGCCGCCCGCTCGTTCACGGCCAGCCCGGTGGTCGCGCTCGCGCTGTCGGTGGGGCTGGCGCTGGTCACGGTGTGGATCGGCCTGGCGCTGGCGTACGAAACGAACTGGCCGCTCGGTTTCTTCGTCGGGATCATGGGCGCCGGGTTCTTCCTGATGGGCCAGGCCTGGACCGCCCTCAGAACCCGCTCTCTCATAACTGACGGTGGTGCTTCCCCCACGCCCGCCTAGCGGCCCGCTGTTTCCAGCGTGCCACCGTCTCCAGCGTGCCACCGTTTCCAGCGGGCCACCGTCTCCAGCGTGCCGTTGGCACGTTGCCCGCGCCGCTTCGCGCTACGCCAAGCCTCTCGCTATTCTGAAAATGATTCTCATTTCCATTTGGGGGCAACGGTGAAGATCGCTTTCGTGGGCAAGGGCGGCAGCGGCAAGACCACGCTGTCCGCGCTGTTCGCCAGGTATCTGGCGGCATCGGGCGCTGCGGTGGTGGCCGTCGACGCGGACATCAACCAGCACCTGGGTGTCGCGCTCGGCCTGACCGAACAGGAGGCGGCCGCGCTGCCCGCGCTCGGCACGCGACTCCCCGAGATCAAGGATTACCTGCGCGGGGAGAATCCGCGGATCACGTCGGCGGCGACGATGGTGAAGACCACTCCGCCCGGACGCGGCTCGCGGCTGCTCCGCCCGCTCGGCGACGATTTCCTGCACAGCCGGCTGGCCAGCACAGTGCGTACCGGCGACGGGGCCGGCGTCACGCTGATGGCGACCGGGCCGTTCGAGGCGGAGGACCTCGGCGTGTCCTGCTACCACGCCAAGGTCGGAGCGGTCGAGCTGTACCTGAACCACCTCGTCGACGGACCGGGGGAGTACGTCGTCGTGGACATGACCGCCGGCGCCGACTCCTTCGCCTCCGGCCTGTTCACCAGGTTCGACATGACGTTCCTCGTCGCGGAGCCCACCCGGCGCGGGGTGTCGGTCTGGCGGCAGTACCGCGACCACGCCGCGGGCTACGAAGTCCGGCTCGCCGTCATCGGCAACAAGGTCGCTTCGCCCGAGGACGCGCAGTACCTGCGCGAGCAGACCGGGGATGACCTGATCGGCTGCTTCGGCCAGTCGCCGTTCGTCCGTGCACAGGAGCGCGGCGGCCCGCTCACGCTTTCCGACCTGGAGCCAGCCAACCTCGCCCTGCTCGCAGCCCTCCGCGCGCGGGTAGACGCGCAGGTCAAGGACTGGGACGCGTACCAGCGCACCGCCGTCGATTTCCACCTGCGCAACGCCGCCGCCTGGGCCAGCCGTGCCGTGGGAGAAGACCTGTCCGCACAGGTAGACCCGGAGTTCGTACCGGCCTTATTGTGTCCGCCATGCTGACCCTTCCTGAGGATCTGGTCATCCTCGCCGTCGGGGCGAAGCCGCGAGGCGGTCCCAACAACGGGAAACTGTCGTGGCGTTTCCCCAACGGCATCCGCGGCGCCATGCTGGTCGCGCTCACGCTCGCCGGTCGTGTCGAGGTGGCGGATGAGCGGATCGTCGTCCGGGATCCCGCTCCTCTCGGCGACCAGTTCCTGGACGAGGCACTGGCCGGCCTGGTCGCCTCGCGCGGGGCGCCGGCCGGGGAGTGGATGCGGGACACCCCGCCGCGTTTCGTTTCCGTCTATTTCGACCGCCTGGAGGCGGCCGGGCTGCTCCGGTCCGAGACCGTGTGGCTGCTGTTCATCGCCAAGCGGGCTGGCTACCGCCTGGTGGACACGGCCTACTACGAGAACCTGCGCGCCGCGGTGCGCGCCGCCGTTACCGGTACCGGCCCGGCCGAGCCCGCCTTGCTGGCTCTGGGCGGCATGGTGTACGCCGGCGGCATCTCCGACCTGGTCTTTCCTGGTCGCGACAACGAGTCACTGCGTGCCAAGCTCGCCGAGTTCGCCGGTTCGGTGCGGGTACCCGGCGGGCACCAGGAGCCTGGCGACACCGACGACCCGCTGCGCTGGGCGATGGACCCGGCCATTGACGCGACGGCACCCGCCACGCACGCGGCCGTGCACGCGAGCGTGCAGGGCGCCGTCTCGGCCGCGACAAGCGCGTCGGAGTCGCATCACCACTCGGGCGGCGCCAGCTCCGATTCGTCGCCGTCACACCACCACTGAGCGCGCCTGTGTCGTGCTGGGCCGCCTTCGTCCGCGGTGCTCGCGGCATCAGGCGCGGGATCCGGAATGAGTAGAGTGAGTCGGTGAACCGACTGGCGACTGCGACATCCCCCTATCTGCTCCAGCATGCCGACAACCCGGTGGACTGGTGGCCCTGGTCCGAAGCCGCGTTCATCGAGGCCAGACGGCGGGACGTACTCGTCCTGCTATCGGTCGGCTACGCCGCCTGCCACTGGTGTCACGTGATGGCGCATGAGTCGTTCGAGGACGAGCAAACCGCCGCGCTGGTCAACGAGCACATGGTGGCGATCAAGGTCGACCGGGAGGAACGTCCCGATGTGGACGCGGTCTACATGACCGCGACGCAGGCCATGACCGGTCAGGGCGGCTGGCCGATGACGGTGGTCATGACGCCGGACGGGGAGCCGATCTTCTGCGGTACCTACCTGCCGAAGCCCGCCTTCCAGCAGCTCATCGGCCAGGCGTCGGGCGTATGGCGGGATCAGCGCGAGGCCGCGATGGACCGGGCCAGCCACATCGTGACCGCTCTCCGCGAAAATGCCGAGGCCGTGGCCAAGGCGATGCGAGCCGAGGCGGAGTTCTCCTGCCAGGCGGTCACGGACGAGGCGGTCATCGCGCTGAGCCAGAACTATGACCGGACCAGCGGCGGGTTCGGCGGCGCGCCCAAGGTCCCGCCGTCGATGCTGCTTGAATTCCTGCTCAGGTATCACGAGCGGACCGCTCACCCGGTCTCCCTCTCCATGGCCGAAGCCACCCTGGACGCCATGGCGAGAGGCGGCATCTACGACCAGCTCGGCGGCGGTTTCGCCAGGTACTCAACGGACGCTACCTGGACCGTGCCGCACTTCGAGAAAATGCTCTACGATAACGCGCTGCTCGCCCGCGTTTACGCACACCAGTGGCGGCTGACCGGTTCCGGGCTGGCGCGGCGTATCGCCGAGCAGACCTGCGACTGGATGCTGCGCGAGCTGCGCACCCGCGAGGGCGGGTTCGCCGCCTCCCTGGACGCCGACACCGAGGGCGTGGAAGGCAAGTTCTACGTCTGGACTCCCGCCGAACTCACCGCCGTCCTCGGCCCCGACGACGCCGCCTACGCGGCGGACGTGTTCGGCGTCACCGCGGCGGGCACGTTCGAACATGGCGCGTCCGTGCTCCAGCTCCGCGAGGACCCGGCGGACGCGGACCGGTTCGCCCGCGTCCGCGACGCCCTGCTCGCCGCCCGCGAGGGCCGGGTAAGGCCGGGCCGTGACGACAAGGTGGTCGCGGCCTGGAACGGTCTGGCCATCTCGGCACTGGCGCAGACCGGTCTGTTGCTCGACCGCCCGGATCTGGTGGAGGCGGCGACCGCCACGGCCCATCTGCTCGCCTCGTTGCACGTGGCGAACGGGATGCTGGTCCGGACCTCTAGGGACGGGGCGGCCGGGACCTCGGCGGGCGTGCTCGAGGACTACGCGTGCGTCGCCGAGGGTCTCCTCACCCTGTCCGGCGTGACCGGGGAAGCCCGCTGGGTGGCGCTGGCCGGCACGCTACTCGACGTGGCGCTCGCCGAATTCACCGACGGTTCTGGTGGCTTCTACGACACGCCGTCCGACGGCGAGCCGCTGATCTTCCGGCCCGCCGACACCGCCGACGGCGCGACGCCATCGGGCGCCTTCGCGATGGCGGCCGCCCTGCTGAGCTATTCGGCCCTGGCCGGCTCCGCCCGGCACCGTGCGGCGGCCATGGGGACGCTCAGCGTGCTCCCGGCGATCGTCGCGCGTTATGCCCGCGCGGGCGGCACCGGCCTCGCCGTCGCGGAGGCCCTGATCTCCGGCCCCGCCGAGATCGCCATCGTCGGCGATCCGGCCGACCCGAGGACCGCGGACCTGCACAAGACCGCCCTGCACGCCGCCCCTCCCGGCGCCGTCATCGCCCTCGGCGCAGGTACGGGTACGGGTTCCGCCTCCGCCTCCGGTGACGTCTCCGGTGACGTCGTGCCGTTGCTGGTGGGCCGGACCCCGGTCAACGGCGCCCCCGCCGCCTACGTCTGCCGTAACTTCACCTGCCTAGCCCCCGTCACCACCCCCGAGGAGCTTCGCGACCAGTTGACCCCGCGTTAGTTCCCGCCCCCCGCCGCGCCGGCGTCGCGTCCACCGGGACGAACGGCACAAAAGGGGCGGGCTTGTCGAGACTCTAAGTATCGTGCGCGTGGCGTTCCGGAATTCCGGAACGCCACGCGCACGATCATCGTGGCCGCCCGCCAGTCGGGTGTTTTGTCGTGTTTTGGCCGCACGGCCGAACCGCGTGGGAGCCCGCCCGGCCCGCCGCAACGACTGCTGTGCGCGAGCGGTCCTTGTTAGGCTGAGCGTGATGAGTCCCGAGGAGCGGCGCATGCCTAAGGCGTCGCCCAGGCACTGCAAGCACTGCCTGGGCGATTGTCCCGGCGACTGCCTGAACGGCAACACGGGCAGGTGCCTGCACGGCTGGAACGGCCCGCACCGCCGGCGGTTCAATCCGAGGTACCTGATGGCCCGCGGCTGGTGGCGCCAGCTGCTCTGGGGTCCGGGCCGCAGCCGGACCAATATCCCTTAGCGGCCGACAGTCACTGGCCTACAGCGTCATAGTTGACCGTCTCTAACTGGCATGTAATCATGATTACATGAATACACAGCAAGAAAATGAAGGCGCTGACGCCGAACTGCGCGGCTGGTTCACCGGCCGGCTGCCCGGTGACTGGTACACCGAGCCGGCGCTCATCCAGGTCGACCGTGAAGAGATCACCATCGTCGGCACGCTGCCCGATCCGGATCTAGCCGAAGGGGCCGCTGCCGCAGAGCGGGACGCGGCCGCCGAGGGCAGGATCCGCAGGTTCCGCGAGGAGACGAGGGCCCGGCGCATCGACATGGCCAGGGAAGCGGAGCACAAGTTCCGCCGGAAGGTCTCCTGGGGCGTCACGTGCGCGGGCATCACCGAGATGTTCACCACGCTCTCGGTCCCGGTGATGACGCGCCTGCGTCAGTCCGAACGCCGTGTGCTCGACACGCTGGTAGAGGCCGGCGTGGCCCGCAGCCGCAGCGACGCGCTCGGCTGGTGCGTCCGGCTGACCGGGGAGAACACCGAGACCTGGCTGGCCAGCCTGCGCGTGGCGCTGGCCAAGGTCGAGGAGGTCCGCGCCGCGGGCCCCATGCAGCAAGGAAAGCAGCAAGGACCCGCGGCGCAATAGCCTCTCAGTCGGTCTCGTCCAGCTCCGCCGCGATGCGGCGGTGCGCCTCCCAGATCTCCTCCGGCAGGTTCGCGAACTGCGCCAGGTGCTGCTCGCGGAACTTCATCTCCTGCTTCCACCGCTCGGTATCGATGGACAGGACCGTCTCCAGGTCCTGCGGTGCGATCTCGAGGCCGTCCAGCTCAAGCTCGTCCTTCGTCGGCAAGATGCCGACGGGCGTCTGCCTGCCAGTGACCTCCCCCTGCTGGAGGCGGAGCAGCCACAGCAGCGGGCGCAGGTTGTCCCGGTAGCCCGGCCACAGGTAGTGGCCGTCCCCGGGATCGCGCTGGAACCAGTTGACGTGGGCGAAGATCGGCTTACTGGTCGCCGCGCCGATCACGTGCAGCCAGTGGGCGGCGTAGGGGCCTTCCGGGTAGGACATGAACGGCCGCATCGACATCGGGTCGTAGCGGAGCTGCCCGTCCACGCCTTCAGCGGCGAACGTCGCCTCGGCGCCCAGGGTCAGCCCGTCATAGACGCCTTCGGCGATGTCGGTGATCGCGCGGATCAGCGGCTCACGATCGCGGGTCCGGCCACCGAAGATGATCGCGTCGACCGGCACGCCGGCCGGGACGTCGTAGTCCGCCGCGATGTTCGGCACGTTGGCGAGCGTCGTGGTGAACCGGCTGTTCGGGTGCGCCCACGGCTTGTCCGCGTCCTCGGCCGCCCGGGAAGAGATGAGCTCGCCGGTCCAGTCCCGCCACCCGGTGACGTCGGCCGGGGGCTCCGGCGTGCGGCCCTCCCACCAGACCTCCTCGGTCTTGTCGTTGTACGCGACGTTGGTGAAGATCGTGCCGGTGCCCGGCGCGATCGATTCGATCGCCGTCGGGTTGGTGACCTCGTTCGTGTCTTTCGCCACACCGAACACGCCGAACTCGGGGTTGATCGCGTAGATCTTCCCGTCCTCGGGATTCACCCGCAGCCAGGCGATGTCGTCGCCGTAGAACTCGACGTGGTACCGGTCGCCGAGCGCGTCGGGGGCGAGCATCATCGCCAGGTTGGTCTTGCCCGAGGCGCTCGGGAAGCCGCCGCAGACGTGGTACTGCTTGCCGGTCACCTTGTCCGTGATGCCCAGCAGCATGAACTGCTCGGAGAGGAACTCGCCGGACACCCAGCCGTCATAGGAGGCCTGCCGCAGCCCGTGCGCGATCTTGCCGAGCAGCGCGTTGCCGCCGTACGAGGAACCGAAGTGCAGGATGGTCCGCTCGTCCGCCAGCGTGACGAAGTAGCGCTGGTCCTGCGGCGTGCCCTGGCCGAGGTGCTCAAGATCACCGGTCACGTGCACCGCGCGGACGAAACTGTCCGGGTCGGCCAGGTTGTTGATGTACTCCACGCCCACTCGCGCCATCCGCATCATGTGCAGCGCGACCGTACGGCAGTCGGTGAGCTCCACGCCCGCGGCGTAGCGCTCAAGCGGCGATCCAGCCGGTGCCATCAGGTAGGGGATGACGTACATCGTCTTGCCCGCCGACGCGCCGCGCATCCGCTCGGTGAGTAGTTCGCGCATTTCCTCGGCCGGGCGCCAGTTGTTGTAGACGCCTTCGTCGCAGGGATTGCTGGTCGCGACCACCGTTCGTTCTTCGGAGCGGGCGGTGTCCTTGGCGTAACTGCGTGAGTAGTAGTTGCCTTCCCCGGCGGGCATGATCTCCCCGTCGGCCAGGGCCTCGGCGATGAGCCGGGCGTCATCGGACGGGCGGACCACCTCGATCCTGGTGGCTCCGGTGAGCTCAGCCCAGTACCGCACGTACTCGCGAACGTGCGTGTTCCTCAGCCCTGCCCCGTCCAGTGCCGCGTCTACGTTGACCATCAGCCTGATCCCTTGCTGCTTCGGAGAGGTTCTTATCTGCGTATATTGCGGCCAGGATATTCAGGCGGCGGGACTAGCTAGTTCTCATAGAGAATCAATCCGTAGTGAAGTCCATCACCTAATCGGAAACCCAGCGGCACGGCTGGCTCGTTCCTTGGATACCGTTAGGTGTTCGCCGGACCGAGGAAGGCCGTGCATGGGACTTCGTGACCTGGTCTACCGTCTGTATGAGCGCAGGCTGGAGGCCTCCCTCTCGCCAGACGCCATTCCGCGCCACGTCGGCGTGATGTGTGACGGGAATAGGCGCTGGGCCAGGTCCGCTGGCTTCATCGACGTAAGCAATGGCCATCGCAAGGGTGCCGACAAGATATTCGAGCTGATCGGCTGGTGCCGGGAAGCCGGTGTCGAGGTGGTCACGCTGTGGCTGCTGTCGACGGAAAACCTCGGCCGGCCCGCCAGCGAGCTCGGGCCGCTGCTGAAGATCATCGAGGACACGGTCCAGGGCCTGGTCGCCGAGAATTGCCGGGTGCATCCGATGGGCGCGCTGGACATGCTGCCCGGCGAGATGGCCAGGCGGCTGAAGGATGTCGCGGAGGCCACCAGCGGCAACTCCGGCCTGGTGGTGAACGCGGCTGTCGGCTACGGCGGGCGGCGGGAGATCGCGGACGCGGTCCGCTCCCTGCTGCAGGACCACGCCACCAGGGGCACCACGATCGAGGAACTCGCCGAGGTGCTGGACATGGAGCACATCGCGGAGCATCTGTACACGGCCGGCCAGCCAGACCCCGACCTGGTCATCAGGACCTCGGGCGAGCAGCGGCTCGGCGGCTTCCTGCTGTGGCAGAGCACGTATTCGGAATTTTACTTCTGCGACGCCTACTGGCCGGCCTTCCGCAAGGTGGACTTCCTCCGCGCCCTGCGTTCTTACGCCGCCAGAAACCGCCGTTTCGGCGGCTGAACAGGCCCTAAAACCCCTGGTTAACCTCATAGTTCCGGCTTAGTAACCCGTCGGTGCTTTTGCCGCGTCAAGAACGCGGGTACCTTCAGAAGTGGCAGGTGGTGTGGAGCCACCTCCCGGGAGGGCCCTAGAATCCGCGAGCCTAGTGCGCGCACGACTCAGGGCCGGTGCGGCCCTTCGAAGGCCAGCCCCGGTCCGTCTGACATTCTGTGTCTTTTTGGGCAGTCCGCTGTCCAGGAAGCGCGTGTCCTGTCCGGTGCCGCGGCGCTGCCGCGGTGCCCAGGGGAGTCTGCGTGGTCAATTCCCAAGGTCGTCGCACCTACGTCCTCGATACCAGTGTCCTGCTCGCCGATCCGGCCGCCATCACGCGGTTCGACGAGCACCAGGTAGTCCTCCCGGTGGTCGTGATCACCGAACTTGAGGCCAAGCGTCACCATCCCGAACTCGGCTATTTCGCTCGCCAGGCACTGCGTCATCTCGACGATCTGCGGATCGAGCATGGCAGGCTGGACGCGGAACTGCCGGTCGGCGATCTCGACGGCACGATCCGGGTGGAGCTGAACCATGCCGACCAGCAACTGCTGCCCGCCGGGTTCCGGCTGGGAGACAACGATTCGCGCATCCTGTCCGTCGCGTGCAATCTCGCGGCAGAGGGTGCGGATGTCGTGCTGGTCAGCAAGGATCTGCCACTGCGGGTGAAGGCGGCCTCGATCGGCCTGCGGGCCCAGGAATACCGGGCCGAACTGCCAGTGGACTCGGGCTGGACCGGGATGACCGAACTGGAGGTCACCACCAAGGACGTGGAGGAGCTGTACGAGACCGGGAGCCTTGACCTTGAGCAGGCGCGAGACCTGCCCTGCCACACCGGGCTGGTCCTCACCTCCGTCAACGGCAGCGCGCTCGGCCGGGTGAAGCCGGACAAGTCCGTGCAACTGGTCCGCGGCGACCGCGAGGCGTTCGGGCTGCACGGCCGCAGCGCCGAGCAGCGAGTGGCGCTCGACCTGCTGCTCGACCCGGAGATCGGCATCGTGTCGCTCGGCGGCAGGGCCGGCACCGGCAAGTCCGCGCTGGCGCTGTGCGCCGGGCTGGAAGCCGTGATGGACCGCCGTCAGCACCGCAAGGTCATCGTGTTCCGCCCGCTGTACGCGGTCGGCGGCCAGGAGCTTGGCTACCTGCCCGGCTCGGAGGCGGACAAGATGAGCCCGTGGGCGCAGGCGGTCTACGACACCCTCGGCGCGATCACTACCCAGGACGTGATCGACGAGGTGGTGAACCGGGACATGTTCGAGGTGCTGCCGCTCACCCACATCCGCGGCCGGTCACTGCACGACGCGTTCGTGATCGTGGACGAGGCGCAGTCGCTGGAGCGCGGCGTGCTGCTCACCGTGCTGTCCAGGATCGGTTCCGGTTCGCGGGTGGTGCTCACCCACGACATCGCGCAGCGGGACAACCTGCGGGTGGGCAGGCACGACGGCGTGATAGCCGTGATCGAGAAGCTCAAGGGCCACCCGCTGTTCGCGCACACCACGCTGGTCCGCTCCGAGCGATCCCAGATCGCCGCCCTCGTCACCGAGATGCTAGAGGACACCGCCCTGTAACCGGCCCGCCCCCCCACCTGGTCGATTGCGTAATTGACTTCGCTAGGGCGTGTCGATTACGCAATTGACCCGGGTGGGCGGCCCGGGTGGGCGATCCGGGTGGGCGATCCGGGTAGGCGGCCCGCCCGGGTGCCGGTAACTTCGATAACGTGGCGCGCATGAGCGAGTGGCCGGCGGTATCGGTGCTGATGCCGGTGCGGGATGAGGAACCGTACCTGGCGGACGCGGTCAGGCACGTCCTCGGCCAGGATTATCCCGGCCCGGTCCAGCTGGTCGTGGCCGTCGGTCCGTCCAGGGACCGGACTGCCCAGATCGCCGCGGACCTGGCCAGATCCGAACCCCGGCTCACCGTCATCGAGAACCCGACGGGGAAGATCCCGGCCGGCCTCAACCTCGCTATGAAAAATGCCAGATACGACATAATCGCGAGGATGGACGGGCACGCCCTGATGCGGCCCGGCTACCTGCGCACCGGCGTCGCCGAACTGGTCAAGACCGGCGCGGCCGACGTGGGCGGCGTGATGGCGGCCGAAGGGATCAGCTCGTTCCAGCAGGCTGTCGCGTGGGCGATGACCTCCAAGGTCGGCGTCGGCTCGGCCACCTGGCACACCGGCGGCGAGCCAGCACCCGCCGACAGTGCCTACCTGGGGATCTATCAAAGGCAAGCTATTCATAACGCCGGTGGCTGGGACGAGACCATGTTGCGCGCCGAGGACTGGGAGCTGAACTACCGGATCAGGAGCCAGGGCGGTCTTGTCTGGTGTACCCCGGCGCTCCAGGTCACCTACCGGCCGCGGCGGACGCTGAAGACCCTCGCGTCGCAGTACTGGCACTACGGCCGCTGGCGTCGTGTCGTCGTCCGCGAGCACCCGGAAACGGCCAGCTTCCGCTACCTGGCCCCGCCGGCCGTGACAATAGCTGTGGCCGCCGGGACCCTCGCCGGCATCGCCGGCCTGGTGACGACCCCGTGGCTCATCCTCGGCTTCGCGGTACCCGTCTGCTACCTGGCAGGCGTCACCGCGGGCAGTGCCATGCTGTCCCGCGCCGAAAAACCAGGCGTCCGAGTCCGGCTGCCGCTGATCCTCGCCGTCATGCACCTGAGCTGGGGAGCGGGTTTCCTGCTCAGCCCCCGTGGACTGCACTGCGCTGCGCCGGTGGGGGACCGGGTACTCGCCCGGCCGCTGGGTGGACAATAACGTCATGGACTTTGATCTGACCGCCCTTCTCGCGGCGCGCGGCGGCGAAGGATATGAGCTCTACGCCAAGTACCTGAACCCGCAGACTCCCAAGGTGCTGCACGCGATCGGCTTCGACAAGGTCTACACCCGCGGCGAAGGCGCCTACCTGTGGGACACAGAGGGCAACCAGTACACGGACTGGCTGGCCGGCTTCGGCGTGTTCAACGCCGGGCGCAACCACCCGGTGATCCGCAAGGCGCTGCACGACGCGCTGGACACGAACCTGGCCGAGTGGACCCAGTTCGACTGCCCGCCGCTGATGGGCTTGCTCGCCGAGCGGCTGCTGGCCAAGGCGCCGGGGCTGGACCGGGTGTTCTTCTGCAACAGCGGCACCGAGGCGGTGGAGTCCGCGCTGAAGTTCGCCCGCTACGCCACCGGCAAGCACCGGATCGTGTACGCGGACCACGCGTTCCACGGGCTTACCACCGGGTCGCTGTCGGTGAACGGGTCGGCCGAGTTCCGCAAGGGCTTCGACCCGCTGCTGCCGGACAGCGCGATCCCGCTCGGCGACCTCGACGCGCTCGGCGCCGAATTGCGCAAGGGTGACGTGGCCGCGCTGATCATCGAGCCGATCCAGGGCAAGGGCGTGCACCTGCCGCCGGACGGGTACCTCACCGCCGCCGCCAAGCTGCTGCACGAGTACGACGCGCTGCTGATCTGCGACGAGGTTCAGTCCGGGTTCGGCAGGACCGGCAAGTTCTTCGCCTACCAGCACGAGGATGTCACGCCGGACATCGTCACCGTGGCCAAGGGGCTGTCCGGCGGGTTCGTCCCGGTCGGGGCGATGCTGGCCAAGGGACCCGTCTACGAGAAGGTCTTCTCGTCGATGGACCGGATGATGGTGCATTCGACCACGTTCAAGGGCGGCACGCTGGCCATGACGGCCGGGCTCGCCTCCCTGCACGTGCTCGACGACGAGGGCCTGATGGAGAACGCGGCTCGCACTGGCGAGAACCTCAAGTCCGCATTGGAAGAACTGGCCGCGAAGTTCGACATCCTCGCCGACGTGCGCGGGCGCGGGCTGATGGTCGGGATGGAGTTCGACAAGCCGTCAGGCATGCGGGCCCGGGCGAGCTGGAACATGCTGCAGAAGGCGCGGGTCGGCCTGTTCGCGCAAATGGTGGTCGTCGCGCTCTTCCAGCGGCACCGGATCCTCACCCAGGTCTCCGGCGACCACATGGAAGTGATCAAGCTGATCCCGCCGCTGATGATCAGCGACGACGACGTGAAGGGCTTCACCGAGGCGTTCGGCGAGGTGCTCGAGGACGCCAGCAAGGGCAGCGGCCTGATGTGGGAGTTCGGCCGGACCCTGGTCAAGCAGGCAGTCGGCCGCGGCTAAGCGGCAACACTCGCATCAGTCAACCGGCCCGGCAGTCCAAACAACGCGGAAGATAAGTCCAACGCGGAAGAAGAGGCTGCTCACAGCATAGTTTTTACCGCGTTGGATCGAATTACCGCGATAATGCCCCGGCCCGCCTGGCTACGCCCGGCCCGCCCCGGCCCGCCCGGGAGCCGCCCGGCCGGGGGCGGGCGACTCCCGCGCTAACTCCTCGGGGGCGGAACTGAGCAGGGCGGAAGCGACGGCCAGGTCTCCTGAGTACGTGACCTTGATGTTGCGCTCGCTGCCTTTCACGATGTGCACGGGAACCGAAGGCAGGTAGCGCAGCACGACGCCGCAGTCGTCGGTGGGCGCGTAGTCCGGATCGGCGGCGGCCAGTTCGTGCGCGCGCCTGATCACCGACAGGTGGAAGGCCTGCGGGGTCTGGCAGCGCCATAGCCGCTCGCGCGGTGGTATCTCGGTCATCGCTCCACCGGAGACGATCACGATCGTGTCCGACGTCGGTATCGCGGTGCCGACGGCGCCGTGAACGGAGAGCGCGGACACGCAGTCGGCGATGATCCGCTGGTCGACCAGCGGGCGCGCCGCGTCGTGGAACAGGACGCCGCAGTCGGAAACGGAGCCGAGCGCGGCCAGCGCCGCACGGGTCGAGTCCGACCTGGCCGCCCCGCCCGGCAGCACCGCGCTGACCTTCGCATACCCAGCCAGCATGGCCTTGACCTGGTCGACGTACCCGGCCGCCATCACGACCAGGACCTCGTCGATGCCCGGCGCGGAGCAGAACCCGGCGACGCAATGCTCGAGTAGCGACCTGCCGTTGAGCGAGAGAAGCTGCTTCGGCAATGCCGCGCCGAGCCGCTGACCAGTACCGCCGCCCAAAACGACCGCCACCATCCGCATGTGCCGGAGCCTACCGGGTACGTGTCGGCCAGTGCTGTGAATGTGACAGTGCGCTATCTTTAGGTGACATCTAGTAGGGAAGGGGCCATGACAGTCGCGCTGGTCCTCGCGGCCGAGGCGGATGCAGGGATGTGCGGCCAGCTCGCCGCCCTCGGCGTGCGCAGGGTCGACCTGGCTGGACCCGAAGCCGATGGCGCGGGGCTGCTGACCGTCGCGGCGGCGGCACGGATGGCCGGCGAGCGGGTGATGCTCTGTGTCGGCGACGGCCCGGTCCCCGGTGAGGTTCTCGCCCGTCTGCTGGAAACCACGGGCACCTCGGTGTTCAGTGGCGGCCAGGTGGGCGCGCTGGTGGTCGACACCGCCGACCTGGACGAGCTTGCCGACGCCGCGGAATCGATCGCGACCACGGCCCGCAACCTGGACGGGCGCCAGTCGCCGGACGCCCTCGGCGCGATCGTCGGGGAACTGGCCAGGCGCGGCGTCTCCACCCAGATCCTGGACGACGGCCCGGACGGCGAGGGCGCCTGCGCCCAGCTGCTCATCGACCCGCTGGCCAGGGACGCGGCGCGGTGGGCGCTGTCCCGTGACCTGGCGCCCACCTCGATCTGCGGGATCTCGCTTGGCTTCGGGCTGATCGCGGCCACCTGGTTCACCTCACCGACGCTGGCCGCCAAGCTTGTCGCGGTGCTGGCGCTGGGCGCGGCGTTCGTCACCGGCCGGGCCGGTGCCCTGGTGGCCGCCTCCGGCCGATGGCCGGCCACCGCGCTCGACTGGCTCGGCAGCGCGTCCAGCCTGCTCATCGAGTTCGGCGTGTACGCGGCGCTGGCCCTGTGCGGGACCGGTGGGCTGATCGGCCTGCACACGATCTGGGGTGGCCCAGGCAACCTGGGCATCTGGCGGCTGGCCATGGCCGCCATGGGCATGCTCGCCGTCCGCAGGCTGGCCGAACTCTGCTACGACCGCGCGGTCGCCGATGGACGCGAGGGCGGCAGCGCGGCGATGCGCAGGTTCGAGCAGGCGATCACGCTGCCGACCGGTGAGCGGTACCTGGTGATCGTGGTGACCGACATCTTCTTCGGACCCAGGGTGACCCTGCTCGTGCTGCTCTGCTGGGGCGCGGTCGCGTCCGCCTACCTGCTGACCGGCCGGATGGTCGGTTCCGCGCTGATGACCGCGCTGCTGGGCAAGCCCGGCGTGCCCGGGCCGCAGCCCAGGACCACGCCAGCGGGCATCGATGACCTCGCCGCCTACCGGAACGACGGCTGGATGGCGCGCGAGGTCGGCCTGATCGTGAGCGGGCGGCTGACCCCGCTGCTGCCGGCGGCGGTCGGGGTGGTGGTGACCGCGGTGCTCGCCGCGCTCGGCCTGGCGAATCTTCCTGGCGTGCTGATGCTCACCCCGGTCGAGGCGATGCTGCTCGCCGCGCTCGGTTCCCGGCACCCGCACGACGGGCGCCGGGACTGGCTGGTGCCGCCGCTGCTGCTGCTCGGCGAATTCCTGTACATGGCGGCGCTGGGCCTAGCCCATCAGGTGCCCCCGGTCGCTGTCTACTCGCTGCTCGCCGCCGTCGTGCTGCGGCACGTGGACGTCGCCTACCGGGCCAGGCACGGCGCCGGAATCTCCGCCGACATCTACGGGCTCGGCTGGGACGGCCGGATGCTGCTGGTCGGCCTGGGCGCGATGACCGGCCAGGCGCCGCTAGTGTACGTTGCCTTCTCGGGATATCTTTGGCTGCTTTTCGGCTGGGATTTCCTCGGCGGCTGGCTAGCGGACACCTGATCGGAGACAGCGAACGTGATTGGCATGGTCCTCGCGGCCGGCGCTGGACGGCGGCTGCGGCCGGACACCGACGGGCTGCCCAAGGCATTGCTGCCGGTGCACGGGGACGTGACGATCCTCGACATCGCGCTGCGCAACCTGTCCGCGGTCGGACTATCCGAAATCGTAATCGTGGCCGGCTACGCCGCCGCGCGGATTTCCGAACGCCGGGCCGCGCTGGAGAAGGCGTACGGGGTGCGGCTGACGCTGGTGCACAACGACCGTGCCGAGGAGTGGAACAACGCGTACTCCCTCTGGCTGGCACGCGACCACTTCGGCAAAGGCGTGCTGCTGGTGAACGGTGACACCGTCCACCCGGAGTCGGTGGAGCGGACGCTGCTGTCCTGCGACAGCCGGGCGGACATCGTGCTCGCCGTCGACGACGTGAAGAAGCTTGCCGACGAGGAGATGAAGGTGACCCTGGGCACCGGCGGGACGCTGGACCGGATCACCAAGAACATGGACCCGGCGCAGGCCTACGGCGAATACATCGGCGCCACGCTGATCAAGAGCGCCGCCGCCCCCGCCCTGGCCACGGCGCTGGAGGCGACCTGGCGCCGTGACTCGTCGCTGTACTACGAGGACGGGTACGCCGAGTATGTGGCCAGGGGCGGCGCGATCGGCATAGCGCCGATCGGGGTGGTCGACTGGGTCGAGGTAGACAACCACGACGACCTGCGTCGTGCCCGGGAAATAGGCACGCGCTGCTACCCTCCCAGTTAGCTTCCGTTCGCAGGGAGGCCATCTCCGCCGAAAGGGCAAGTCCCGTGCCGTTGCTGGCCCGCATGCTCGCCGCGCCGCTCGTCATTGACGTGCGCCGTGGCGCGGTCGCGGATCTCGGCGCGCTGCTGGCGGACCGGCGGATCGCCACCATGGGCAGGGTCGCCATCGCGGTGGGCCTGGGTCAGGGTGACTCCATCCTGGAGACGCTTGACCTCGAGCCGGCCGGGGTGTTCCGCGTCACCGACGGGACGGTGGACAGCGCCGTCACGCTCGGCAAGCAGTTGCGGGCGGCGAACTTCGAGGCAGTGGCCGGCATCGGCGGCGGCAAGACGCTCGACGTCACCAAGTTCGCCGCG
Source organism: Streptosporangiaceae bacterium (assembly GCA_036490795.1). GTDB lineage: Bacteria > Actinomycetota > Actinomycetes > Streptosporangiales > Streptosporangiaceae > JAFARZ01. The sequence continues at coordinate 4,244 of DASXDG010000332.1, read as the reverse complement.
AACATGGCGGGCATGCCGATGGTGGCGGTGGCGACGAACCTGGCACACGACGGGATCGCCTCACCGGTCAGCTCCCTGGAACACGAGTCAGGCAAGGGCTCATACGGCGTGGCACCCCCGGTGGCGGCCGTGATCGACCTGGACCGGGTGCGCGCCGGGGAACCCAGGATGGTCCGGGCCGGCATCGGTGACGTGGTCGCCAAGCTGAACGCGATAGCGGACTGGGAGATGGCCGCCGCCGAAACCGGCGAGCCCATCGACGGCCTGGCCGTGACGCTCGCCCGCACCGCCGCCGAGGCGGTGCTGCACCAGCCGGGCGGCATCGAGGACGACGATTTTCTGACCGTGCTCGCCGAGTCGCTGCTGCTGTGCGGCCTGGCGATGTCGGTGGCCGGCTCAAGCCGCCCGTGCAGCGGTGGCGATCACGAGATCATGCACGCGATCGACCAGCTTTACCCGGCGACGGCGAACCACGGTGAGCTGGCCGGCGTGGGTGCCCTCTTCTGTTCCTTTCTTTATCAGAACGACAGGCGGTTCTCCCTCCTCGATCACTGCCTCGCTCACCATGGCCTGCCGCGCAGGCCGGCTGACCTGGGGCTGACCGGGGAGCAGTTCACCAAGGCCGTCGTGCACGCGCCATCCACCAGGCCGGGCCGGTACACGATCCTGGAACGGCTCGACCTGCCAGAGGACGAGATCGCCCGCCGCGTCGCGGAGTTCAGTGATGCCCTCGCTTAGTGAAGTCCGTACCGCCGGCCAGCCGCCGGAGGTGCTCGCCCGGCTGAACGACGAACACTGGGCTGGCAAGTTCTACATGCGCAAGCTGTCGCCGTACGCGACGCTGGTGTTCGCCCGCTGGGGCTGGTCGCCGAACGCGGTCACGGTCGCGTTCATCGTGTCCGGTGTGCTGGGCGCGATCCTGGCCGCGGTGCCTGGCGTGTTTGCCGCCATCGGCGTGCTAGTTCTGTTCCAGTTGTACTTGCTCTTTGACTGCGCGGACGGGGAACTGGCCAGGTACACCCAGCGGTTCTCCACTGCCGGGGTGTTCCTCGACCGGATGGGTCACTACATCTGCGAGGCGCTGCTGCTGGCCGGGCTCGGCGTGCGCGCGCAGGGTCACCTGCACCTGTCCGGGCCGTACGTGTCGTGCGGGCTGGCGGCCGCGATCTGCGTGACGCTGATCAAGGCGGAGACCGACGGCGTGATGGTGGCGCGGGCCGCGGCCGGCCTCGGCGCTGCGCATTCCGATGAGGCGCTGGCGCCCCGCTCGTCCGGGCTGGCGCTGGCCAGGCGGCTGGCGTCCGCGCTGAAGGTACACCGGGCCATCCAGGCGGTTGAACTTAGCTTTCTTATTTTGGTTTGTGCTGTTGTGGACGCATCCACGGGGACCCTCACCGCCACCCGGGTGCTCGTGGTCGTGGCCCTTGTCATCGGCCTGCTGATCGCGTTCGCGCACCTGCTCGCCATCGTCGCCTCCCGTCGCCTGGCATGAAGGCACTGGCATGAAAGAGGCTCGCGTGAAGCTGTCCTGCGTGATTCTTACCATGGGGGACCGGCCGGCCGAACTGAACCGGGCCATCGACAGTGTGCTCGTCCAGCAGACCCCGGTAGAGCTGGTGGTCGTCGGCAACGGCACGTCGGTGCCCGGCTTGCCGGAGGACATCAAGCTAGTCGAACTGCCGGAGAACGTGGGCGTCGCGGCCGGCCGGAACGCGGGCGTGGACGCGTGCACCGGCGACGTGGTGCTGTTCCTCGACGACGACGGCTGGTACCCGGACCCCGGACTTTCCGCGTACCTGAGCGACCGTTTCGCCGCGGATCCTTCGCTGGCCGTGCTGTCCGTGCGGGTGGTCGATCCCGACGGCGGACCCGGCGCGCGCTGGCACGTGCCCAGGCTGCGGGCCGGTGATCCCGAGCGGTCCTCGGTGGTGACGGTCTTCCTCGGCGGCGCGTCCGCGATCAGGCGGGACGCGTTCATTGAGGCGGGCGGGTACCCGGCGGTGTTCTTCTACGGGCACGAGGAAACCGACCTGGCCTGGCGGCTGCAAGACCTCGGTTACCGGCTGGAGTACGACGCCGCCGCCCAGATGTGCCACCACAGCATGCCGAATGCCCGCTACGACTCGTTCCGTCGCCGCGATGGCAGGAACCGGGTGCTGCTCGCCCGGCGCAACCTGCCGTGGCCGCTGGCCGCGGTGTACCTCGCGGACTGGACGGCGCTGAACTTCGTCCGCGAGCGCGGCCGGCCCGCGCGGCTGCGCCCGTGGTTCGGCGGCTTCGCCGAAGGCTGGCGGATGGACGCCGGGCGACGGCACCCGATCTCGCTGCGTACCGCCTGGCGGATGACGAAGGCGGGCCGCCCGCCCATCCTCTGACCGGGCTTCGAGTAGCATCGAGAGGTGGAAGCCCGGTGGGTAAGCAAGTGGCTCTCTGTGCCACGTCTGCCGCGTGCCTGGCTGATCGGGGCCTTTGCCGCATGTGCGGTGTATGCGGCCGGTGTCGCCTTGTTTACCGGCAACCCGCTGCACCGCTTCTGGGGAATCGCGGCGGCGTGCGCTTACCTGGCCGCGGCCTTCGTCGCGATGATGTGGAAATCTCGCGCCGGTGTGGATTTGGCGCTTGTCGCCATCATCTGCGGCGCCGTCCTCGTCCCGCTGGTGTGGCTGGCCTGGCACGGACAGAGCCAGCCCGAGGTCACGGTCGTCGCGCGGTCCGCCAAGACGCTGATCCACCAGGGCACCCCGTACCAAAGCCCGAAAGTGCTGGCGGCCACCACCGACCCGAACGCGTACAACCCGTACCTGCCGTTGATGGCGCTATTCGGCCTCCCGCAGGCTCTGGCCGGGCAGAGCCCGCTGGTCGATCCGAGGGTGTGGTTCGGCCTGGTATTCCTCGTCGTGTTCGCGATCGCGCTGAAGGCCGGTGGCGCGAAGGACTACCTGCGCTGGTCGGTGCTGGTCACCGCGTCGCCGGTGATCGCTTTCGAGCTGGCCGTGGGCGGCACGGACGTGCCCATGGTCGCGTTCATGTGCCTGGGGTTCGCGTTCTTGTGGCGGTACCGCGGCGAGATCGCGGCGGGCCTCGCGCTCGGCGTCGCGTCCTCGATGAAGGCGACCGCCTGGCCCGCGCTCGCCGTCGCGTTCGCGTTGCTGTACACGCGGGACGGCAGTCGTGCCGCGTGGCGGTTCACCGCGACCGCGGTCGCCGTCATGATCGTGTGCGTCGGGCCGTTCCTGATCACCAAGCCCGGCTCGCTGATCAAGAACACCGTCTTGTTCCCGCTCGGCCTGGCCAGCGTGAAGTCCCAGGCGGACAGCCCGCTGCTCGGGCACGTGATCGCGGACACCGGCCACCTCGGGCACTCGGTCGTGGTGGCGTTGCTGATCTTGTCCGGAGTGGGCATAGCGGTCTCGCTGGTGATCAGGCCGCCGAAGGACGTACCGGCCGCCATCATCCGGCTGGTCATCGGCCTGTCGCTGATGTTCGTCCTCGCGCCGTCCACCAGGTTCGGCTACTTCATCTACCCGATCGCCCTGGTGCTGTTCATGGTCGTCACGATGGCCGGGCGCCGCGTGGCCGGCGAGCAGAGCCCGGCCTCGCCGCCCGACGTGGCCGTCGTCGCGTCAGGCTAGATCCGCGTGGGCCCGCTGCCAGGCCGCGTACCAGCCGGCGAACCACGGGAAGCTCTGTGCCATCGGCACGATGTAGGTGACGGTCTGCGCGTAGTAGGAGCGCTGTTTCTCCAGCCTGAGGTTGCGCAGTGTCTGCACGTTGCTGACCCGGTCCGCGAGCTTGACCAGCTTCGCGTCGTCCGGTGCTTGGGTTAGCTGCCTCAGGTACGCCTCTTTGGCCTGGTCCTGCGGAATGGTCACCCATTCGACCAGTTCCGCGATGTGCGGCCCGAAGCTCTGCGTTATGTCCTGGACGGTGCACGGCGTGTCCTCGACGACGTCATGCAGCACCGCCGCGCACAGGATGTCGCGTTCTGTGATTCTGGCGCCCCTGACCAGGACCTCGAGCGCCTCCAGCAGGTGTTCCAGGTACGGCGCCCCGGTGGGCCGCTTCTGCTCGCCGTGCCGCCGCGTCGCGAACTCCACCGCCGCGGCGACGTCGTCAGCCGTCCGCGCGTCCACCAGTTCGCGCAGCTCCGGCTCGGTCGCCGCCCACTCGTGCCAGTTAAGGAAGACCTCCATACCCCCGATTCTCCCCGACCGCCCCACCCCCCGCGCCGTTTCCTCCCCGCC
>DASXDG010000331.1:0-4345 GCA_036490795.1 Streptosporangiaceae bacterium | reverse complement strand
CCAGGACAGGCTACACGCTACGCCTGTTGCGCTACGGCCGGTCTTTTTCAGCCAAAACGGGCAGGCGTGCGTGTGCTGGTCGTCCTTGGTTTGCTCACGGTGGCCGGCGGCCTGATCTTCTTCGCCACCGCGTCCGCCGCGCCGGGTTACGGGCACTACGTGGTCGCGATGGTCGCGATGAGCGCCGCGACGTCGGCCTCGATGGGCGGCTGCCTCGGGAGATGGCCGGGGTAGGCTCGGCGCTGCGCCGCTAGGCCGCCAGTGTGCCGGGTCAGCCGAGCTGGCCGGCCCGGCGGATGATTTCCTCGGGCGGGTATCCGCCGGTGAGCTTGAGGTCATCGACGACCGCGCCGTCGCGGTCGGCTCGTCGGCGAGCACCACTGGTGGCGTGTTGATCAGGGCGCGCGCGATCGCGACCCGCTGCTGTTCGCCGCCGGCGCGACCGAGACCATCCGGTGCGTGGCCTGGCCGGCGAACCATGCGGTCGCGGCCAGCCCGGCACCGGCACCGGCCAGCGAGCCGAGCAACCCGATCACCACGCCTTCGGAGATCACAAGCCTGGCCAGCGCCGACTCCCGCCAGCCCAGGCTCCGCGACGTGGCCAGCTCAGGTGCCCGCTCCCTGATGTTCAAGAACGGCACATCCGCCACCCCCAGCACGCCGAGCAGCACGGTCGCCACGGTCAGCCCGGCGACGCCGATCGCCAGGCTCAGCACGCCGATCAGCGCGCGGCCTGGTTTCCTGGTCACGTTGACCAGTGCCAGCGTGGTGATCCCACGGGGCCGGTAGCCCCGGCCGCCGCCGACACCGGCAGCGCTATCGCTGCGCTCAGCAATCCCGCCACCGCACCGATCGCCGCCGCCTGATCGAGTCGGAACGACAGCCGCAGCAGGTCAAGCCGGACCGGCTGGTGCACCGGCTCACCCCGTCCGGCCGCGCCGAACTCGACCGGTGGCTCGCCGAACCCGCCATTCGCGCCCACGGCTACCGCGACGACTTCTTCTTGAAGGTGATGGCAGCCGCGCGTTCCGGTGATCAGGGCACGCTGAACGGCGTGCTCGACCGCCAGCGCGCCCACCTGCTGCGGGAACTGCACGGACTGGCCAAGGCCCGTGGCCTGGCCGGTGACACACCGGTGGAATCCCTGCTGATCACCGCCGCCGAACTGCACATCCGCGCCGAACTGGGCATCGTCGACGCGGCGGAGCAGACCATCGAGGCGGCCCTCCCCGCGGCCAGGCAAGTGCCGGCCGAGAAACCAGATCGCGCGGCCGCGGCCGGCTAGGCGGTCTGCCAGTACACCGTGTAGTACTGGTGGGCGACCTGGGGCACAGGAATCAGCGTCACCGGCCTGCCGCCGGCGGTGGCCGTGAACGTCAGCGGATCGGCGTCGGTCTGGCGGACCGACTCAGCGTCGAGTGACGGCAGGACCGGGCCAGGATCGGACGGATAGACGCCAGCCAGTACGTATGGTCCGTAGGTGACCGCCCGCACCGACCGCTGATCGGGCGCGGACTCGAAGGCCACCTGCATCGGCAGCGTGACCTGGAGGATGTCGCCCGTCCGCCACAGACGGTGTACCTCGACCCAGCCACCGGCGACCGCGCCGTTCAGTACCGTGCCGTTCAGTACCGTGTCATTCAGTACCGTGCCGTTGAGCCTGACCAGCGGGGCACCCGCCGTCCACGCCGGCACCCGGATCCGCAGCGTGGTCACGGCGGTGCCACTAGCGATAGTTATGAAGATATCGGGGAACTTGATTTCTTGTCTCAGGACCATGCCGTCGAATCTGACCTGGGACGGGATGAACAGGTTCACGTACAGGCCGGCGGCGTCGCGGGTGTAGATCGTGTCGGCGAACTTGGCCTGGGTTTCCATGCCGGTCGCCGTGTCGCAGGTGAAGTCGTCGTAGTCGGTGGAGTACACGTCCGGGTTGCCGCGCGGGAAGTAGTTGAGCGGCTGGCGCTTGAACGCGCCCGCGCACAGCCCGGTGTAGTAGCAGTTGAATCCGTGCGGGGAAGACGGATCCTGCTCCCCCAGCATCTGGTTGAACAGCGTGCGCTCGTAGTAGTCGATCAAGTCTGTCCGGCGCGGCTGGTGAAACAGCAGCAGCCTGGTCAGCTTCAGCAGGTTGTAGCTGACGCAGTTCTCGCAGGTGTCATTGGACAACTGGGTCGCTATGGCGTCCGGCGCCTGGAAGTGCTCGCGGTTGCCCGCGCCGCCGATCACATAGCTGTGATGCTGGGTGACGGCGTTCCAGAAGGTGACAGCTATGTCGCGGTATCTCGCCTCGCCGGTCTCCTCCCACATCCGCACGCAGGCGACGATCTTCGGCACGGTTACGTTGGCCTGCAGCCCGGCCAGCGCGTCGCTGCCTTCGGCCAGCGGGTCAAGCACCCGGGCGTGGTAGAAGCGCTGCGCGGCGGCCAGGTAGCGTTCGGCACCGGTGATCAGGTACAGGTTGGCGAGCGCCTCGGGCATGCCGCCGAACTCGGTATCGAGCACCATCTGCATCTGCGCGTACGGCAGCCGCCCGGTCCGCCATGCCACCCAGTCGGCGAGCCTGACCGCTACCTGCAGCGCGGTGTCGTTCCGGGTCAGCTGGTACTGGTCGATCAGGCCGGCCAGGTACTTGTGGATCATGTAGTAGGGGGACCAGACGGATTTGCCTTCTTCCAGCCAGTCGAAGAAGACCTCGGGGAACGCGGACAAGTAGCCGGGGTTGAACCCCGCTTTCTGCGCCCGCGCCTGAAGGTCCGCGAGCTGGCCGACCAGATACTGGCCCAGCTCCAGCGCATCGGCGTTGCCAGTATTCGCGTAGGTGAGCGCGAGCGCGGACAGCCAGTGCCCAGTGGTGTGCCCGCGTACCTGCGAGTCCGGCACCTCCCACCCGCCGAGGGGCTGGGCGCCAGTTGTCAGGCCGTAGTTGAGGCGGAACGAACGCAGCATCCGGTCCCGGTCGAGGAACAGCAGGTACGCGGTGTTCCGCGCCATGTTCTGGCTGAACGCGCTGTCCAGCAGGGTCACGTCTTCTATGGGGAAGGCGGCGGTGCGGCCAGCGGTGCCGTCGGGGGCGTAGCCGGTCCGGCTCCCGGTCGTGGAACCTGGGAGAGTCGTGGCACCTGGGAGAGTCGTGGCACCTGGGAGATCGGCGGGCTCGCCGGGCGGCTTGACAGTGTCGGCGGCCCCGGCGGCTAGGAGCATGGCGGCACCCGCGCCGGTGAGCGCCTGCCGCCTCGACAGCCACATTTGCTTCGATCGTAACCGCGCTTGCCGGAGGGGACTAGCCCCTGGCGGTGAGCGCGGTCAATGCCGCGAGCACGAACGTGAGCGCGGCGCCGCCGCCATGGATGGCGATCAGCCGGGCCGAGAACAGATTGTTCTTCCGGTTGGAGAGGAACCAGGCCAGCCCTGCGCACGCGGTCACCGCCGCCAGCCCGAACGCGATCCAGGCCAGCCCCCTGTTGTGCACCAGCGTGTACCCCATCCAGAACGCCAGGCCGACGATCGCACATGCCGGGTGGGTGAACTCCACCACCTCGCGCAAGCTGCCCACGGACTCTTTCCTTGACCGGACCAGTTCGGGGGTGTCGAAGCGTGCCCGCTCGGCGCGGCGTATCTGCCGCTTGGACGGCACCACTATCTGTTCGGCGGGCTCGACGTGTACGGCGTGCTCGGCGTGTTCGACGTGCTCGGCGTGCTCGACGTGTTCGGCGTGCGACACAGCGCCGGCCGTAGCCGGTACCGGGACAGGTTGGGAGGTTTGCGCCGAGGCCTGTTTGGTCCGGCCAAGGCCGCTGGTGAACAGCAGTCGTAGGCCCGCGCTCGCTGTCAGCGCCCACAAAACCAGGACCGCGATGGCCATCTCGCTCCTTCCGTTCACCGAGAAATCTACGCGACCCGGCATGCGGTGGGAGCGGCTGGCCCGGTCGCTGGACGTGCCCGGCCGGGCCCGATTTGGGCGGAAAGCGGCATCCTTGTGTATTCGGACGACCAAACGTGTTGCTGGTGGGTCCTGTGGGCAGTACTGAAGGGACCGCACGAACTACCGGGGGGTACCGCGTGGCAACCAAGACGACCACGGCCAGGGCGAGCGTGCCCAGGCCCGCGACTGGCACCAGGACCGCTAATGGCACCAAGGCCGCTAATGACACCAAGGCCGCTAGTGACACCAAGGCGCCGGCAAGCACCAAGGCGGCCGCCGGCAGCCAGCCGCGGCTGCATCAGCGGGGCAAGGAGATCCAGGAGTTCGGAACCGTACGGCAGTTCCCGATCGGGCTCTCCGCCGGTGCCCGGCGCTACTCGTGCCAGCGGCTCAACCGGATGCTCGCCGACACGCAGATCC
>DASXDG010000330.1:0-6886 GCA_036490795.1 Streptosporangiaceae bacterium | reverse complement strand
CCCCGGCCGTCCCGCTCGCGGATCTCCAGCACCATCTTCACCGCGCGTTCACGCAGCTCATCGGGGTACTTCTTCTGTGCCGCCATGACCCTGCATCCTCCCAGGTTTCACGGCCTCCAAGATTCCCGGGGTGGCCCAGGGAGGCGGTCTTGATCCAGGGTGGCGCGTAGTCCGGCAGGTTCTTCTGCATGAACGGACGCTGGCCGGCGCGCACCCGGATCACCGACAGCGGCCGGCCGGTGAGCACGGGGACGATGCGGTCCGCGACCGCCTCCAGGTAGTCCACCAGATCCCGCTTGGTCGCGTCCGCCCCGTCGAACAGCGGCTCGTCTAGGTGCGTCAGCGTGATCTCGGGCGATGCCATGCTTGTCGTCTACCCGTTCCGCGTGCAGGCACCATCGTGAGCGGGAAGACAAAGCGGATGACCCAGCACTTCGGTTACGCCGTCGACCGCCGGTACCTGCCCCTGCTGCTCCCCTTCGGGTTCAAGCCGGGCCGGGACGGCGTGACGTTGGGCGACGCCACGTTCGAGGCCACCTTCGGCTTCTTCAAGCTGGCCACTAGCCGGGACAACATCACCGGGGCCCACATCACCCGCGACTACCGCTGGTGGACGGCGTTCGGTGTCCGGGGCTCGATGGCCGACGACGGGCTCAGCTTCGGCTCCAACTACAGGGCAGGCGTCTGCATCCACTTCGCGGAGAAGGTCCCATCGCGGCTGAGGAAGAGCGGCCACTCCGCCCTGACCGTAACCGTAGAAGATCTCGCCGGGCTGACCCGTGCCCTCGGCGGCGACCCAGACTTAGGACTGACCGGTCGCTCGCCGGCTACGGAACGCGCCAGCTCTGCTGAGTGCCCCCATTGCAGTCCCAGATCTGCAGCTGGGTTCCATCCTTCGAGCTGGCGGACGGATCATCAAGACAGCGGCCCGTTCCGACATTCGCGATCTGGCCGTCCGGCAGCGTGAACCAGAGCTGGTTGGAGGTGTCGCTGCACGACCATAGCTGCACCTTGGATCCATTGGACGTGCCCTTATTGACGACATCCAGGCATTTGCCCTGGACCCGGATCGTGTTGTCGGGCTCCGCTGTCCATTGCTGGGACTTCTGGCCGTTGCAGGACCAAATCTGGACCTGCGCGCCGTTCGCCGCGCTCGCACCGCTGCCTTCCGCGCACATCCCGGGGATCGCCGAGGTCATCGGCCCGCTGGGCAGGGTCCAGTTCTGCTGGATGCGCCCATTGCAGGACCAGACCTGCAGCTTGACCCCGTTAGCCTGGCTCGCGTTCGGATCGTCCAGACACCTTTGTGAGCCATCGTCGGTGAGCTCAGCGCCGGCCGAACTCCAACTCTCGGCCACGTTGATGGCGAAGTTGCCGGTATTGCAGTTGTAAAGGACGGCGCCGGCGCCGATGGCGCTTCCGCCATTGACGGTGGAGAGGCATTTGCCGAAGTCCGTGATCTCACTCCCGTCGACCGCCCATTGCTGAGCGGCGTCCCCGTTACACGAGTAGAGCTGGACTGGATTGTTGTCGGCGGTGCCGGAGCCCGTATCGTCCAGGCACTTGCCCGCGACCGCCGACTTTACCGGGCCTGCCTCGGCCGGTCCGGGTCCCAGGAGCGCCTGGAACTGGAGGTCGTACTCGGAGGATGCACCGAGGCCGTCCGTAGCGGTTACGAAGAGCATGTACCAGCCCGACGCGGGCTGCCGCAGGATGCTGCCGGTGATCAGCCCACTGGGCGAGACCGAGAGTCCGGGCGGCGCAATGGGGCCGCTGGGAAAGCCGCTCGGCACCTGGCGGAACGTCAGCGTCTGGCCCGGCACGCTGTCGATCGCGGTGATTTGCACGCTGACCGGGAAACCCACCCCGACGGTGGTCTCAGGGGGAGCGGAGATGGTGATCGTGCCGTAGACATCCCAGGTGAAGCTGGCCGATCCGCTGGCCCCGTTCTGGTCAGCGGCCGTTACCGTGACGCTGTACTGGCCGCCCGTGGTGGGGGTGCCCGAAATGAGCCCGGCGGAACTGATAGCCAGCCCGGTCGGCAGACCGGAGGCGCTGAAGGTAAGCACCGCGCCGGCCGTGCTGTCTCGCGCCGTCACCTGAAGCGGCTTGACGGCGGTGCGCACCGGATCCTGCTGAGTATCGGGCGGGTAGACCTCAACCGGCGCTGCCGTGCTGGTCGGCGTCGGAGCGGAGGCAGCCGGGGCAGTCGTGGACGCGGCCACCGACGCGCCGGCCGACAGCGGGGACAAGCCGGGGACGGCCAGGGCCGCCACCACGGCAAAGGCCACTGCGGCCCGTCGCAACACAGGCGCAGCGCGCATGATGCTCCTCAGACGTGTGAAAGCCCGGCATGCCCAGAAAGGGGCGCCAGCGAGAACTGGAACTCAGGCAGGGAACATTACACCTTTTCCATCACATATTTTCAATAGCCGAACGCCGCACTCTGGCCGCCAGGGGCTTTCCGAGGGCAGTGAGGTGAACTCCCGTTCGGCGGCGGAGTCTTGCTGATGCCTATTTCGGTAGGGCGACCAGCAGTCCCAGCGGGCTGGGGGCCATGAATTCGACGTGCAGCGCGGCCCGGCCCGGTGCTAGCTGCACGGTGGTGACAGCTGCGGGCAGGAACGGGGGCTGCTGAGCGAGCAGGAAGCTCCTCGCGGCATTGAGCGTCGCCGTGGCGCGACCGCCGGCTGCCGTGACCACTGATATATCGGCTGAACGCAGCGGTACGGCCGGGTCGGCGCCAGCCGTCGGCGCCCCGAAGCCGGTGATGTCCAACTGGTAGAACGCGGCCAGCCCAACGATCACGCTGAGCAGCCGCGTATCCACCTGCCCGGCGGCAAGTTCGCGGCGGGCCACAGGGGTCACTCGAACGTTCGGGTTGCGCAGCAGTTGTGCGCCAGCGGAACGCCGGGCGGAGACGTCGGCCTGCAGGCTGCGCCGGTAAGCGGCGGCACCATCGGGGGCCACCACCCGAACGGTCACCTGCGCGCTCCCCAACCCGAATGCGGCCAGTGCCACCGGTGCGTACACGCCGGTCAGGCGACTGCCAAACTCCTCGCGGACGGCCGCCGTGGACACAATGACGTCGCTGCCGAGCGGCGCGGCGTTCCCGGCCCCGACCAGGAGCAGACGGCCCGCCGGAATCCCGTTGCCCTGCAGCACCGCGCACATCTGCGGATCGCAGGCAACGATCGCGGCCGGGTCGACTTGGCGGGCTACCCACCTCGCCGCCGCCGTCCGGGCTGCCGCCGCGCTCGCGATCGTGGCCGCGGACTGGTCGCCGGGAGCCTGCTTGTTTCCGGTTGCCGTGCGGTGGATCAGCGTGGCGGTGAGGGCTCCCCCGCCGAACAGGATGGCGGCCAGGATGATCGCTCCGGTCAAGCGCCAGCGAGCGCGGCTCGGCCTGGCCCGCCGCCGGGTGCGCATCTGGTGGGTGCCGGTCAGTGGGGCGGCCCCGGGCGGTTCGGGGCGAGGGCCAGTCGCATTCCGGCCTGTCTCGGTGGGCTGCTGGTCTTCCTTGCCGTCGAGGCGGGCCCGGGCCACTACCTTCCTCATGACCGCCAGGTCGTGATCGGACAGGATTACGCCGCCGTGGGCGGCACCACCACCGGGTGCCGGGCGGCGGTTTGGTCGCACCCGGGAAGGCAGGCTGTCCGTCTCGGTTTCTGGTGGCCGAGGAGCAGACGGGTCCGGTTCAGGCTGCCCTACCTGCCGGTTATGTGGTCGTACGCGTGAGTCATCCACCGGCCCCCCGGTTGGTGTGCTAATGCGAAGTTTTTCCCCTTTGAACTAGCAGAGCACGAGTGATCGCTGATTTGAACCTAAATCACCCAATGTTACGAGAGAAATACGTACTGTTAAGTAGCCTCAGCCTTGGGTATCAGCCCAGGTCACGACCGTGAGCGTAGCGTGGCCGAGCACCACGGTAACTAAAAGGAGCGCAAAGGGCCGATGCGAATTCTTGTGCTTGGCGCCGGCTTCGGTGGCCTGGAACTGGCCACCCGGCTGTCCGATGAACTCGGCGATGACGTGGACATCGTCTTGATAGATAAGGCCGACGGATTCGTCTTCGGCTTCTCCAAGCTCGACGTCATGTTCGGTCGCACCGCGCCAGGCGCGGTGCGGCACTTGTACCGGGACCTGGTCAAGCCGGGTGTCCGCTTCGTGCAGTCCACGATCCGGCGGCGACGCCCGGTCTGGTCGAGGCGGGCCGGGAGTTCTACACGGTGGACGGAGCCTTCGCCACCCGGGACGCACTGGACTCCTTTGGCGGCGGGCGGGTGATCATCGGAGTCACCTCGACCCCGTTCAAGTGCCCGCCCGCCCCGAGCGAGACCGCGCTGATGCTGCACGACTTCCTGGTCGGCCGAGGCCTGCGCGACACCAGCGAGATCTCGCTGGTGATGCCGCTCGGCGCCCCGATTCCGCCCTCGCCGGCCGCCTCCACGGCACTGCTGGCGGCGTTCGCGGAACGCGGCATCAGCTGGCACCCGGAGTCGCTGGTCAGCCGCCTGGACGCGGAGCGCCGGGTAGCAGTCCTGGCCAACGGGGATGAGATGCCCTTCGACCTGTTCCTTGGCGTGCCCGTGCACCGGGTGCTCGAGGTCGTGGCGGAGTCCGGGATGTGCGTCGACGGCTGGATCCCGGTGAACTCGCTCACCCTCGAGACCGTTTACCCGGACGTCTACGCGGTCGGCGACGTGACCAGCGTCGGCACGCCCAAGGCGGGGGTCTTCTCCGAACGACAGGCATCAGTCGTCGCCGACCAGCTCATCGCCCGCCTTGGGCACGGCGCCGGCTCGACGTACGACGGCAAGGGGATCTGCTACATCGAGTTCGGTCACGACCGGGTCGCGCGCGTCGAGGTCACCTTCAAAGCGGGGGAACGCCCGAACGGGCAGTTCGACGAGCCATCCGCGCTGCTGCTGGCCGACAAGGCCGAGTTCGGGACCAGCCGCGTACGGCGCTGGTTCAACCGCGACTGGCGCAGCTACTGATTCCTTGGTAGTTCGGGAAAATCAAGAGCATTATCTCGAACGGACCGTTGGCTTCGGCCAGAGCAGGGACGGGCTGCGCTCGAAGGCACGGCGCAGGCCTTCGGGCATGGCCGCCACCACCGAGGCCGGATACTCGACCCGGTGGCCGTTGACCCGCAGGGCCATCGCCGGCGGGTGCAATCGGAAGCAGCGGTCGCACCGTCCTATCGCTCCGGTCGGCAGATAGCGACCGCACCCTGGGCAGCGGTCCCGCAGCGCCAGGGTGCGGCGCACGGCGTTCCGCCGGTAGACGACGAGACGGTCCGCCAGACCGGGCCAGTTCGGCAGCGCCGCCCACTCGGCCGGCGTCCAGTTGAGCGCGAGCTCGCGGTGGAACCGGGCCGTCCCGGTCGCGCCGGGCATCCCGTCCGGGCCGGGGAGGTCGCCCACGTAGAGGAGCACGTCGCCTCGGTAGGCGCGCAGCGCCGCGTAGCTCCCGGAGTCGTCGTCGTACGGCGGCCAGCACAAGAGCAGCGTCCGGCCGGGGTGGGCCCGCACCGCCCGCGCGGCGTCGAGCGGCTCGACGTCGGTCCAGCGCGGATGCGTTCCGTGGAACGGATTGCCCGTCGGCGGGCCGGCGGCGGCCGCGGCGCCGTGGCCGGGTGCCGTCTGCCCGGGCGGGGCGACGTCACTGGCCAGTACGTCCGCTCCGTGGGGAGCCAGCAGAGCGGCCCAGTAGCCGGTGCCGGCGCCGCACTCGAGCAGCGGCGAGTGCCGGGCCACCAGGCCGAGCGCGGGGCCGTCCGGAATAGCCCACGCGAAGATCGCGGCGAGTTCCCTGCGGCGTGATGGCAGGTCGAGCACGTTGCGCAACCCGCCGGACAGTGTGGACCAGGCCAGCGGCCGACCGCCGGATAGCACGCGGGCAAGATCCAGGTAGGGATTCTCGCCCGGGCGCAGCCGCCTCCGGCTACGCGCGGCCGGCAGCTGCGCGTGGTACTGGCGCAGCCGCGCCATTCCCTCGGCCCAGTCTTCCTCGGTCGTAACGAAGCCGCCGCAGAGCTCCGGGCGGACCGTCCACGGATAACGCCGGATGAACTCGCCGTAGTCGCCGATGTCATGCAGTTCCCGCCAGTCCGGTGGGGTGATCCACTGCGACCGGCTGGGGATCGGGGCGCCGGCGGGCAGATGGCGCCAGCCGTCGGCGTCGGCCGGCAGCACCGTCGCGCCGCACGACGCGCAGACCGGATGCCCGTCGACGGTGACCAGCCGGCCGCGGCTGAGCAACGGCGCTGGATCATGCTGCTGGCTGTTGTGCACGCTTATCCGATCGACCAGGGGTTGCGCCTGCCAGGCCGGCCCCGGACCCCCTCGACCTGGGGCCGGCGCTGACAGCAACTGCGGGTCAGGCCCAGTACTTGATCGCTCCTTGGTGGACGACGGTGCCGCCGACCACGGTGAGCGCCGAGTACAGCGAGCGCAGTTTCGCATCGGAGACGCCGAAGTAGTCGTCGTTCAGCACGACGACGTCGCCCAGCCTGCCCACTTCTAGCGAGCCGAGCAGCGGCTCGTCCTCGCCGCCCAGGAACCACTGGTTGGCCGAGGTGAACCCGGCCAGCACCTCCGACCGGGTCAGCTGCTGGCCCGGGTTGATCTGCTTGCCCAGCGCATTGAGCCCGGTGGTGGCGTAGTAGGCGTGGATCCAGGGGTTCAGCGGTGCGATCTGCATTCCGTCGGAGCTCAGCCCGAACGGGATGCCGCTGTCCGCCAGCATCCGGTACGGCGGCCCGGCCGGGCTGGTCGTGTTGAAGTACTCGTACGGCGTCAGGTTCACGCCGCCGCCGAGCGCCTTCAGCCGACTCACGTACTCGGCGGTGATGAACGGGACGTGCGCCACCACCCAGCGC
>DASXDG010000329.1:0-7589 GCA_036490795.1 Streptosporangiaceae bacterium | reverse complement strand
GCGCAGGCGGCGGATGGCCGGGTGCACGTGCCGCCTTTTGAGTACGACCCGGTCACGTTCGCTCCCCCGGACGACCTGGTAGAGGTCGCCGCCGAAGGCACCGTCGTCACCTGGTGCCCGGCGCCGGAGCCGCTGGAGGGCCAGCCCCTTGACCGCCCGTTCGCCTGGGCGCTCATTCGCCTCGACGGCGCGGACACGAGCCTCCTGCACGCCGTCGACGCTCACGCCGTCAGCACCGGTATGCGTGTCCGCGCCCGCTGGGCGGACACGCCAGCGCCCGGCATCCGGGCCATTGCCTGCTTCGAGCCAGTAAATACAGCGAGCGAACCCGTCACCGACCAAGAACCACCGGAGTCAATTGCGCAATCGACACCCTCTAGCGAAGTCAATCGCGCAATCGACCCGCAAGGGGACGACCCGCAAGGGGACGACCCGCGAGGGGACGGCGAAAACATTCTCGTGACGCCGGTCAACTTGCATTACGTGCACACGGCGTCACCGGGCGAAGCCGCCTATATGCGCGGACTTGCCGAAGGCAAGCTGCTGGGCCAGCGCTGTCCGCAGTGCCGCAAGGTATACATCCCGACCCGCGGCACCTGTCCCGCGGACGGGGTGCCGATGAACGAGCAGGTGGAGCTGCCCGATGTCGGCACGATCACGACGTTCTGCGTGGTCAACGTGCCGTATCCGGGCCAGAAGCTCACCCCGCCCTATGTCGCGGCGGCCATCTTGCTGGACGGGGCCGATATCGCGTTCCAGCACCTCATCAGCGGCTGCGACGTGACCGAGGTGCGGATGGGCATGCGGGTGAAGGCGCACTGGAAACAGCCGGCCACCAGCAATGAGCGCGCCACCATCGACTACTTCGAGCCCGCCGGGGAACCGGACGCGCCCTACGAGTCGTACGCCGGCCAGCTGTGAAGGGGAACCCCGTGGATGTAGCGGTTGTCGGGTTCGCGGCCTCGCCGGTCGAGCGGCATGGCACCGGCACGACGAGCGGGGTGGAGATGCTCGTGCCGATCTTCGCCGAGGTGTTCGCGCAGACGGGCCTGACCAAGAACGACATCGGGTTCTGGTGCTCTGGGTCTTCTGACTACCTCGCGGGGCGGGCGTTCTCGTTCGTGCAGGCGGTCGACGCGATCGGGGCGGTGCCGCCGATCATGGAATCCCACGTCGAGATGGACGGCGCCTGGGCGCTGTACGAGGCGTGGGTGAAGGTGCTGACCGGCGACGCCGACATCGCGCTGGTCTACGGGTTCGGTAAGTCGTCGGGGGCGGAGCTGCGCCGGGTGCTGGCGCTCCAGCTGGACCCGTACCTGGTCGCGCCGCTGTGGCCGGACTCGGTGTCGCTGGCCGCGCTTCAGGCGCGGGCCGGGCTGGATGCCGGCCTGTGGACGGAAGGCGACATGGCATCGGTTGCCGCCCGGTCACGGGCAGACGCGATGAACAACCCCCGGGCGCAAGTGCACGACAAGTCGAGCATGGAGGACCTGCTCTGCGCGCCGTACGTCGCCGAACCGCTGCGCGCGCACGACTGCGCACCGGTCGGAGACGGTGCCGCCGTCGTGGTCATCGCGAACCGGGAACGAGCCGCGGACCTCACCGACAGGCCGGCCTGGATTACCGGGTTCGAGCACCGGATCGACTCGGCCTCGATCGGCGCCCGTGACCTGCTCAACGTGCCCACCGTCGCGGCGGCGGCACGCGCGGCCGGCGCGGCCGAGATCCAGGTAGCGGAACTGCACGCGCCGTTCACCCACCAGGAGATCCTGCTGCGCACGGCGCTCGGGCTGGGCGAGCAGACCACGGTCAACCCGTCCGGCGGCGCCCTGTGCGGCAACCCGATGTTCGCGGCGGGCCTGGCCCGCATCGGGTACGCGGCGCGGGCCGTCATGGACGGCGGCGCGGATCGGGCGCTCGGCCACGCGACCAGCGGGCCGCTCCTGCAACAGAACCTCGTCTGCGTCATGGAGGCCGAACGGTGAGCAAGCAGCAAGCGGCCGTGCTCGGAGTCGGACAGACCCGGCACCGGTCCAAGCGGACCGACGTGTCGATGGCCGGGCTGTGCCGGGAGGCAGTGGACCGGGCGCTAGAGGACGCGGGTCTGGACAGCCTGGCCGAGATCGACGCGGTCGTGGTCGGCAAGGCTCCCGACCTGTTCGAGGGCGTGATGATGCCCGAGCTGTACCTGGCCGACGCGCTCGGCGCGGTCGGCAAGCCGCTGCTGCGCGTGCACACCGCCGGCTCGGTTGGCGGCGCCACCGGAAACGTGGCGGCCAGCCTGGTGCAGGCCGGCCTGCACCAGCGGGTGCTCGCGGTGGCATTCGAGAAGCAGTCGGAGTCGAACGCGATGTGGGCGCTGTCGATCGCGCCGCCGTTCTCGATCCCGGTGGTCGCGGGCGCCGGCGGCTATTTCGCGCCCCACATCAGGGCCTACATCCGGCGCAGCGGCGCGCCCGCGCACATCGGCGCGCTGGTCGCGGTGAAGGACCGGCGCAACGGCGCGCTGAACCCGTACGCGCACCTGCAGCAGGGCGACATCACGCTGGAGTCGGTCCAGGCCTCGCCGATGCTGTGGGATCCGGTCCGGTACGACGAGACCTGCCCGTCCTCGGACGGGGCGTGTGCCGTGGTGATCGGTTCGCAAGACGCGGCGAAGGCCAGCGGACGCCAGGTGGCCTGGATCCGGGCGACGGCCATGCGCACCGAACCCACCATGTTCTCCGGCAAGGACCACGTGAACCCGAAGGCGGGCGCTGACTGCGCCCAGGCGCTGTGGCGGGCGGCGGGCATCACCCGGCCGTTCGACGAGGTGGACGTCGCGGAGATCTACGTGCCGTTCTCCTGGTACGAGCCGATGTGGCTGGAGAACCTGGGCTTCGCGGCGCAAGGCGAGGGCTGGAAGCTCACCGAGGGCGGCGAGACGGGCCTGAAGGGGAAGCTGCCGATCAACCCGTCCGGCGGCGTGCTCAGCTCGAACCCGATCGGCGCGTCCGGACTGCTGCGGTTCGGCGAGGCGGCCATGCAGGTCATGGGCCGGGCCGGCGCCCACCAGGTGGACGGCGCGAGGGTCGCTCTCGGTCACGCCTACGGCGGCGGCTCCCAGTACTTCTCGATGTGGGTGGTCGCGAGCACGCCGTCCTGACCGTCAGCTCCTAGCCGTCATGATGGGCGGCGCGGACCTTCCGCAGGACGATGACCAGCACGATGAGCAGCACCGCGATCACCGCTGGCGTCAGCGTGGCACCCCAGTCGAAGCCCGAGGCGGACGGAATTGTCACCGAGATGCCCTCACGGGCGAACATCTGCCGGATTTGTTCGCGCTGCTGATCGGTGATGGCGGGCTGATTGGCATTCACCGCCGCGATCACGGAGAACGCCCCGGCGGCGACGGCCGCGCCCTTCTCCACCGCGGTAAAGCGAAGATGATCGATTCGCGCCGGAACCCTGTCGGGAGCCGAGACCGCCGGCAGGTCAGCCACGAGAACGGTCAGCTCGTTCCCCGTGCGCGCACGGACTGCCCGCGCGGATCGCTCGTCGAATTCGTCGGCCGTGATCCTGCCCGCCTGCAGGGCCTGGCCCAGCTCCGAGATCGCCCGGTCGCGGTCTGCGTCAGAGACCCGGATGTGCCCTGGCGGAAAATTCCTGCCAACTCCATCCATGGTTCGTGCTCCTTCGAACGCAGGACGGCCCATGACAGCCAGCGTACCAGCCGCGCTGTCAACCATCGTTGACAGCGGCACACGCCATGTGTCAACCTTGGTTGACACAAGGGCGGACAAGGACGGACAAGACCGAGGAGACCACGATGCGGCTGCGGGGCGTCAATTACGACGTGGGACGGGTCCTGGACGGCATGAACTGGCGTCCGGCCTTCGATCCGCTGGAGGCTCACCGCGAACTGGAAATCATCAGGGACGACCTGCACTGCAACGCGGTACGGATCTGCGGCGAGGACATCGCCAGGCTGACCCGGGTCGCCGCGGACGCGCTCGGCCTGGGGCTGGACGTCTGGCTCTCCCCCGAACTGTGGGACCACGACATGCCGGAGACGCTCGACTACATCGCCGCGGCGGCACGGCAAGCCGAGAGCGTCCGCGCGCAATGGCCGGGCCGGGTCACGCTCAGCGTCGGCAGCGAGCTGACGCTGTTCATGAACGGCCTGCTCGAGGGCGGCACGTTCCGGGGGCGGCTCGCGCACCCGGGGGTGTTCGACGCACTGCGGTCTGGTGCGCACAACGAGCCGCTGAACGCGTTCCTCGCCCAGGCTGCGGGGTCGGCGCGGCAGGCATTCCACGGCGAGATCAGCTACGCCTCAGTGACCGCGGAACGCGTCGACTGGAGCCTGTTCGACGTCGTGGGCGTCGACCTGTACCGCGAGGCGGCCAACCCGCACCAATTCACGTACGCGCTGAAGCAGCACCGCAGTTATGACATGCCCTTGGTTATCACTGAGTTCGGCTGCTGCACGTTCCGGGGCGCGGCCGGCCTGGGCGCGCGCGGCTGGGAGATCATCGACGCCAGCACGCTGCCACCCAGGCTGAACGGCGACTACGTCAGGGACGAGGGTGAGCAGGCGGGCGAGGTCGCGGACCTGATCGGCACGTTCGCCAGGGCGGGAGTCGACGGCACGTTCGTCTTCACGTTCGTGCAGCCGATCAACCCGTACGCGGATGATCCGAGGTACGACCTCGACATGGCCGCGTACAGCCTGGTGAAGAGCTTCGGCGCCAGGCTCGGCGACGTGGCCGGCCTGCTACCGGAGATCCCGTGGGACACCAGCCGGATGGGGACGACCTACCCGGGCATGCCGTGGGAGCCGAAGGAGTCGTTCCGCGCGGTCGCCGAGGCTTACCGGTAGGCGACCGGGCACTTCTTGATGCCGTTGATCCAGCCGGAACTCAGCCGCTCGGGCTTGCCCGCCGAGTGGATGTCCGGCATCGCGTCGGCGATCGCGTTGAAGATCAGCTCGATCTCCAGCTTGGCCAAGCTGGCGCCCAGGCAGTAGTGCACGCCCATCCCGCCGAGGCCCAGGTGCGGGTTCGGCGACCGGGTGATGTCGAACTTCTCCGGCTGGTCGAACACGGTCTCGTCGAAGTTCGCCGAGCGGTAGAACATGCCGACCCGCTGGCCCTGCTTGATCTCGGCGCCGCCCAGCACCGTGTCCGCGGTCGCGGTCCGCTGGAACACGGTCACCGGCGTGGCCCACCGGATGACCTCGTCCGGCATCGTCTCCGGCCGCGTCTGCTTGAACAGCTCCCACTGGTCGGGATGCTCCATGAAGGCGATCATCCCGTGCGTGATGGCGTTGCGCGTCGTCTCGTTACCCGCCACCGCCAGCATGATCACGAAGTAGCCGAACTCGTCCGAGTTCAGCGCCTCGCCCTCCTGCGCGGTGACCAGCTTGCTGATGATGTCGTCGCGGGGGCTGGCCTTGCGGTCCTCGGCCATCTCCATCGAGTAGGCGATCAGCTCCATCGCCGCCATCGCCCCGGCCTCGGCGAACTCCGGGTCGTCGTAGCCGATCATCTGGTTCGACCAGTGGAACAGCTTCTTCCTGTCCTCCTGCGGCACCCCGATCAGCTCGGCGATCGCCTGCAGCGGGAGCTCACAGGCAATGTCTGTGACGAAGTCCCCCGTTCCTTGCTCCATCGCCGTCATAACAATCGTTCGTGCTCGCTCCGTCAGTGCGTGCCGCAGGTTGCTGATGGCACGCGGGGTGAATCCCCGGGAGACGATGCGCCGCATGTCGGTGTGATGCGGCGGGTCGGTGTTCAGCATGATGATCCGCTGCATGTCGATGGCATCGCGGTCGATGTTGTCCTCGAACCGGACGATCGCGGTGTTCTCCCAGCTGGAGAACAGCTTGTCGTTCTTGGACACTTCCATCACATCGGCATGCCTGGTCACCGCCCAGAAGCCGTTGTCGCCGAAGCCCTTGGACCCGGTCCGCTGCTCGTTCCACCAGACCGGCGCCGAACGGCGAAGCTCGGCGAACTCCTCGGTCGGCACCCGGTGCGCGTACAGCTCAGGATCGGTCAGGTCGATGTCCGGCAGTCCCACCGTAGCCTCCCGCAGTGCTCGCTTCAGGAATTGAAACGTGTTCTACTTTTAGTCAAGCACATTTGACCTGGTTCGTGAACCCTACAGGGGAGTAGCACATGGGTACAGCGGTGATCGCCGAAGCGGTCAGGACCCCTGTCGGCAAGCGCGGCGGGGCACTGTCCGGGCTGCACGCCGCCGAGATCCTCGGCTCAGCCTTGACCGGGCTGGTGTCGCGGGCCGGGCTTGATCCGGCGGCCGTCGAGCAGATCGCCGGCGGCTGCGTCACCCAGGCCGGGGAGCAGTCGAGCAACGTGACCAGGACCGCGTGGCTGCACGCGGGGATGCCATACCAGGTCGGCTGTTTCACGCTGGATGCCCAGTGCGGTTCTGCGCAGCAGGCCGCGCACCTGATCGCGGGGCTGATCGCGGCGGACGCGATCGACGTCGGCATCGCCTGCGGGGTGGAGGCCATGTCCCGGGTGCCGCTCGGCGCCAACCGGGGCGTGGATGTCGGCACGCCGCGCCCGTCGTCGTGGGCTCAATCGCCGGCCGGCGACATGCCGAACCAGTTCGTGGCGGCGGAGCGGATCGCCGAGCGGCGAGGTTTGTCCCGGTCCGACGTGGACGCGTTCGGGCTGCGGTCGCAGACGCTGGCCGCGGCCGCGTGGGATGCCGGGCATTTCGACCGCGAGGTCGTCCCGGTTCCCGGCCTGCTGTCCCGCGACCAGGGGTTGCGTTCGACCAGCCTGGAGGCCTTGTCCGGACTCAAGCCCGTGGTGGAGGGCGGCGTGCACACGGCGGGCACGTCCTCGCAGATCTCCGACGGTGCCGCGGCGGTGCTGCTGGTCTCGGAGTCGAAGGCGGCCGCACTCGGGCTGCGCCCTCGCGCGCGCATCCTCGCCCAGTGCCTGATCGGCGACGACCCCTACTACCACCTGGACGGCCCGGTCGCGGCGACGGCCCGGGTGCTCGACCGGGCCGGCCTGTCCATGGCGGACATCGACCTGTTCGAGGTCAACGAGGCGTTCGCGTCCGTGGTGCTGTCCTGGATGAGCGTGCACAAGCCGGACCCGGACCGGGTCAACGTCAACGGCGGCGCGATCGCGATCGGTCACCCGGTCGGCAGCACCGGCGCCCGCCTGCTGACCACCGCCCTGCACGAACTAGAACGCCGCGACGCCAGCCTGGCCCTGGTCACGATGTGCGCCGGCGGCGCCATGTCCACCGCCACGATCATCGAGCGCATCGCCTAGCCGTCCGTCCCCGGTTAGCGGCACCCGCCCGCCATCCACTGACCGGACTACCGCCCCGCCCCGCCCCGCACCGCCCCGCCCCGCGGCGCACGGGCGAATAATAGAACTCTGGCCACGGGAGACGGCAGGTCGCGTCCGTCGTCGCCGCAGGGGTGCGCTGGGTCGAGGAAGCCAAGAAGCCGGAGACCCGCGCGGCACGCCTGGTCAAGACCGTCGAGTCACTGCGCGAGGGCAAGAAAGCTCGTTTATCAAAACGTGCCTTGGTGCTTCCCCCATGTCACCGCTAACGTA
>DASXDG010000328.1:0-42306 GCA_036490795.1 Streptosporangiaceae bacterium | reverse complement strand
GCCGCCAGGCCGGTCACCACTTGCCTGGCCCTGGCCGGCCTGGCGCTGCTGGTCGGACTGCCCGGCACCGGTTTCCGGGAAAGCGCGCTGGTCGCCAGCGCCGGGCTCGCCCTGGTGGCAGCCTCCGGTTTCGCCGCGCTCACGCTGACCGGCAGCGTAACGGCGGCCGGCCTGGACGAACTGACGGCCGTCGGTTACGGGTTCACCGGCGGCGGCACGGTGCTGCTAGTGATCGCCGCGCTCACCAGCGGGGTGGCGTTCACGCCGCGCCCGGCCGCGATCGGCCTGCTGGTCGCGCTGGGAGCGGGGCCGACGGCGATGGCCTACACGCTGTACTTCCGCGGCCTGCGCACGATGCCCGCGAGCACGGCGGCGCTGCTGTCCTTGCTCGAGCCGCTCACCGGCACTCTCCTGGCCATCGCGCTGCTCGGTAACCGGCTGGACCTGGCCGGCATCGCGGGTGCGGTGATGCTGGGCAGCGCGGTGGCCATGACCGCACGTCACCGCGGCGGTGCGTTACCGCCTCTGCTGGCGCGCGGAGGCCGGCTGGTCCGACTGCTCCGCTGGTCCGACTGCTCCGGTGGCACGTAGCGTCCGCCGCGCAGCAGTGACGCGAAACCCGCCACGGCGGCCAGCGCCGCGGCCACCGCGAAGACGATGGTCAGGCCCCGGTCGAACGGCGCCGAGATCAGCTGAGGGAAGAACTCACGGCCGGTGAGAATCCGCTGGCTGGCCGCGGGGAGCCTGGCCAGCACACCGCTCGGTGCGAGCAGGTGCTGAACCGGATTGACCCCGAGGACGGTCGCGAACAGCGACGATACCGGGGGCAGCGTCCCGGCCTGGTGCGCGACGGGATACGGAACCCCGTGCTGCACCAGGCCGGCGGTCAGCGTCTTGGGCAGGCTGGACGACAGCCCGGCGATCATGAGCGAGAAGAACACGCCGATCGACAGCGCGGTCCCCGAGTTCTGGAACGTGGACCGCATGCCCGAGGCCGCGCCGCGGTGCCGGGCCGGGACGCTGCCCATGATCGAGGATGCGTTCGGTGAGGCGAACATGCCGCTGCCGATGCCGTTCAGCGCGATCAGCACCGCGAACGCCCAGTAGGGGAAGTTGACGGGCAAGGCCATCAGCCCGAGGAAACTGCCGCCGAAGACCACCATGCCCGCGGTGGCGATGCCCCTGGAGCCGAACCGGTCCGAGAGTATGCCCGACGTGGGGCCCGCGATCAGGAAACCAGCGGTCAACGGCAGCAGGAAGACGCCCGCCCATAGCGGGGTGTCGCTGAAGTCGTAGCCGTGCAGCGGCAGCCAGATGCCCTGCAGCCAGATGATCAGCATGAACTGCAGGCCGCCCCGGGCGATGGCCACCACCAGGCCCGCGACGCTGCCGGCGGTGAAGGCCCTGATCCGGAACAGGCTGAGCTGGAACATCGGCTCGGCGATCCGGCTCTCCACGATGCCGAACAGCACGAGCAGCAGCACACCGCCGGCGAGCAGGCCGATCACGACGGGATTGGCCCAGCCCATGCTCTGCCCGTGATAGGGCTGGATGCCCTCGGTGATGCCGATCAGCACCGCGCCGAGCCCGACGGCGAACGTGACGTTCCCCCACCAGTCGACCCGGGCGCGATGGCGTTCGCCGGTCTCGCGGAGCCTGAGGTAGGCCCACAGCGTTCCGAAGACCCCGACCGGCACGTTGATCCAGAACACCGCGCGCCAGTCGATCGCCGCCAGCAGCCCGCCCGCGACCAGGCCGATGAACTGGCCGGCCAGCCCGGCGATCTGGTTGGTGCCCAGCGCGAAGCCTCGCCGGTCGGCGGGGAACGCGTCGGTCAAGATCGCGGCCGAGTTCGCCATCAGCATGGATCCGCCCACCGCCTGCAGCACCCGCCAGCCGATCAGCCACACCGCGCCGCCGCCGGCGTGGAACGGGTCGAACGAGAGCAGGATCGAGGCGAACGTGAACACGACGAACCCGGCGTTGTAGATCTTCACCCGCCCGTACATGTCCCCGAGGCGGCCGAGGCTGACCACGAGCACCGCCTGCACCAGCCGGTATCCCATGATCATCCACAGCAGGTAGAAGATGCTGCCGGGAGCGAGCGGGTCCAGGCCGATGCCGCGGAAGATGGCGGGCAGCGCGATGATGACGATGGAGCCGTCCAGCGTCGCCATGAACATGGCGGCGGTGGTGTTCGCCAGCGCCACCCACCGGTAACGATCCTCTGTGCTGGCTGCCACCGTCAGATGCTCGCGGCTAGGCGCTCGATCAGCGGCGCCGCGGCCTTGAGCTGGGCAAGTTCGTCAGGCGCGAAGCCCTCCGACAGTGCCCTCGCCAGCCGTTCGATCCGTACGTTCCGCTTCTCGCTCATCGCGTTCAAACCCGTTTCGGTGATGTGCATGATGGCCCGCCTGCCATCAGCGGGATCGGAGTGCCGCTCGATCATGCCGCGTCGCTCCAGCGCGGCGAGCGTTGACCCTATCGACTGCACGCTTATCTGCTCGGCCCTGGCCAGTGCCGTCACGGCGGCCGGGCCGCAGCGCTCCAGCCGCCGCAGCACCGACGTCTCCGGCAGCGTCAGGTCCCCCTCGGCCCGCAGCTGCCGCAGCCGCCGGACCAGCACGCCGATGCTGAGAAACAGGACGGCGGCCACATCGCCGGGCTCAGTCGCAGGCATAGGCCGAGGCTAGGCCCAACAAGACGCATATTGCAAGTCTAGCCTTCTTAGCCTTGGTAAGCATTGAGCTTGGCTGGGCCCGCGGCGCCACAGCCCCCTCACCGTGACGGATGCTCGCGGCGCGCGGGCCCCCTGGGGTGGGGGCTCGCGGCGCGCGGGCCCCCTTGGCGCCCTCACGGAGCCGGGCGCGCCCTCACGGAGCCGCCCGTATGGCACACGCAATGCCTGGCCACGGACGGGTTGCTACTAGCCGTGGCCGTAGATGCTGCGCGCGGTACCGGAGAACAGGGCCTCGTGTTCGGCGGCGCTGAGGCCGCCGGCCAGTTGCCGGGCGGCGTGCAGCACGTCGTCATAACCGGCCGCCAGCGTGCACACCGGCCAGTCGGATCCGAACATCAGCCGACCGGGACCGAACGCGTCCAGGGCAACGTCGGCATACGGACGCAGCTCGGCGACAGTCCAGTGCCGCCAGTCCGCCTCGGTGACCAGGCCGGACAGCTTGGCGGATGTGTTCGGCAGCGCGGCGAGACGGCGCAGCCCGGCGGCCCATGGCGACGTCGGGCCTGCCGCGACCGGCGGCTTGCCCAGGTGGTCGAGGACGAAGCGCAGCTGAGGCACGGCGGCCGCGGCGGCGGCCGCCGCACCGAGCTGGGCGGCCGTGATCACCAGGTCGTAGGCAAGCCCCGCGCCGGCGACGGCGGCCAGGCCGCGCAGCACGTCGGGCCGGGTCAGCCAGCCAGGATCGGGCTCGCTCTGCACCTGGTGGCGGATGCCCACGAGCGCGCTGCCGCCGGGCAGTTCGCGGAGCGCCGCGATGCGGTCGGCGGCATCCGGGGCGGTCAAGTCGGTCCAGCCGACCACGCCAGCGACCGGTGAGCCATGCGGGCTGGCGGCCAGCGCGAGCAGTTCCGGGGTCTCCCCGGCGACGGTGACGGTCTGCACGACGATGCTCGCGGTCACGCCGGGAGCGGCCGCGCGGTAGTCCTCGATCAGGAAATCGCGCCGCAGCGGGGCGAGCTCCGGGCCGGTGATCCAGTCCTGGTCGCGGACGCTCAGGTCCCACACGTGGTGGTGAGCGTCGATGAGCGTGGTCATAGCTCGCACTCGATGACGTGGAACAGGTCGGTGCCGCCGCGCCAGATCGTCCACCCGGTGGCCCCGGCCGCCCTGATCGCCTGGGTCAGTACCGGGGGAACCTCACGGTGAGCACCTTCGTACTCCGCGACACGGTCGGCGCGTACGCGGGTCTGCAGGGCGATTCGCATGGCTATCTCCATATACTCGGGACAGACATCGGATGTTTGGGGGGCCGCGCGTGGCTGTCACTGACGAGGCCATCGAGAAGATCAAGGACATGATCACATCCGGCGCACTGCGCGCCGGTGACAGGCTGCCCCGCGAGGCTGACCTGGCCGCCGAGCTTGGCCTTTCCCGTAACTCGCTGCGCGAGGCCGTGCGTGCGCTGGCCCTGGTCAACATCCTCGATGTGAAGCGCGGTGACGGGACGTACGTGACCAGCCTCGAGCCGCGGCTGCTGCTGGAGGCGATGAGCTTCATCGTCGACTTCCATCGCGACGACACGATGCTGGAGTTTCTCCGGGTGCGCCGGATCCTGGAACCGGCCGCGACCGCGATGGCTGCCGAGCGGATTTCCAGCCAGGAATGTGCGGAGCTGCGCGACCTGCTGGACAGCATCGGGTCGCACCCGCATGCCGAGGACCTCGTTCAGAACGACCTTGAGTTTCACCGCCGCATCGTCGCCTGTTCCGGGAACTCGGTGCTCGCCTCTCTGCTCGAGTCGATGTCGGGCCCGACTACCCGCGCCAGGGTGTGGCGCGGGCTCACCCAGACCGGCGCGACCGCGCAGACCCTCGCCGAGCATCGTGCCATCCTCGACGCGCTCGCCGCGCACGAGCCGGAGGTGGCCCGCTCGTGGGCAACCGTCCACATCGCCGGTGTCGAACAGTGGCTGACCTCCGCCCTGTGATGACACCCCGCGAGGCACCCGTGGCAGCACCACCGTTGTTACGTAACCGCAAGCGCATTTGCCGCCTTAGCCCGGTAACGCCCTATTGACACCAGTAGGTCGCTCGGAAATGATGCAGTAATCGATTACACACCCCCGCTCCCAGGCCTGAGAGCCTCCTCCGATACGGAAGGAAGGCAGCAAGTGACTACAGAGATCGGACGGCGTCGTTTCCTCTCCACCGGCCTGAAGGCCGCGGCCACGGCCGCGGCGGCCGGCCCGCTGCTCGCCGCGTGCAGTTCCTCCGCGAGCAGCGGATCAGGCAGCAAAGCATCAGCAGCCGATGACGTGCTGACCATCGGCCTGCCGATCACTCCCCAGGACTCCAAGCAGACCCTGGCCTATATCGACTCCTTCACCAAGCAGACCGGCATCAAGGTCAACGCGTTCACGACGAACACCGCCACCAACACCTGGGTGTCGGTGTTCCAGGAGATTTCGACCCGGCTGGCCGGCGGCGAGCCGATGGACAGCGCCTACATCGCCACCGAGGGCATGCTGCTGTTCGAGCAACGCGGCGTGCTCGATCCGCTGGACCCCTACATCGCCAAGGACCAGTCCGCGGTCAACGAGTTCTACAGCGACGTCAGCCCGAACATGCTGGCCAACTTCCGCAAGCTCGATGACATCAACGGGCACACGTACTTCATTCCGATCGGCTACAACGTGATGTCGATCTGGTACAACCGCAAGGTCTTCTCCTCGCTCGGCGTGCCGGCTCCCGCCCCTGGCTGGACCTGGGACGACTTCCAGAGCGCCTGCGCGAAGATCACCTCGGGCTCCAGCCGTCTCGGCTTCGCCATCGGCACCCCCGTCCCCGGACCGTTCACCGACGTCTACCCGTGGGTGCTGACCAACGGCGGCGGGATCCTCAACGCCGACCAGAGCGCGTGCACGGCGAACAGCCCGCAGAACATCGAGGCGGCGACGTTCGTCCGCGATCTGGTGACCAGCAAGCTGGTTAACCAGCCCGGCGGCTCCTACAACGCCTTCGCCGCCGCGGCGGCCGGGCACCTGGGCATGTTCGGCGGCGGCATCTGGCCGAACAGCGGCATCCCGCTGTCCCAGGCCGAGGTCAACCAGACGTTCGGGATCGTCCCGTGGCCGCAGAAGACCCAGCCGGGCACCCCGGTCGGCGTCGGCGGCTTCCCCATCTTCAAGTCCAGCGCCAACAAGCCGGCCCTGTGGGAGTTCATCAAGTACACGATCTCGCATGACTTCCAGGCCGGGCCCGTGGTGAACTTCGGCGGTGACATGCCGATCCGCCAGTCGGTCGCGCGCAGCCAGTCGTTCCTGCAGAAATTCCCGCCGGGTACGGAGAGCTTCAGCGACGAACTCGCCTACTCCACGATGATCGTCGGCGTGCCGAACGGCAGCGCGGTCGAGACCGAGATCAGCACCGCGTGGGAGCAGATCCTGACCGGCGCCGCCTCTCCAGCGGCCGGCCTGCAATCCATGCAAGACCAAGTCACCCAGTTGATGACCCAGTCGGTGTGAACACGCTCATGAGAATCGGGCGCGGCCGGCGGTCTGGCATCGGAAGACGCCAGCCGCTGGCCGCGTACCTGCTGCTCAGCCCGGCCCTGATCCTGTACATCGCGTTCATCGGCATCCCGCTGATCGGCATCGTGCTGATCTCGTTCGTGCAGTGGGATCTGATCTCGCCGCCGCATTTCGTGGGCCTGCGCAACTTCGCGATGGTGGCGCACGACCCGCAGCTCGGCCAGACGCTGTCGAACACGTTCCTGTTCGACATCATGACCACCGCCATCCATCTCGCGCTCGGTCTGGGCCTGGCGCTGGCGGTGACCTCGGTCCGGTCGCGGGTGGTCCGGTTCTGGGCGCGGACGGCCATCGTCACCCCGTTCCTGATGTCGGCAGGGGCGGTCGCCCTGATGTGGTCCTACATCATGTCGGACACCAATGGCCCGCTGAACTACTATCTGATCAAGCTCGGCGTGCACAGCCCGCCGAACTGGCTGGCCTCGGGCACCTGGTCACTGCCGTCCCTGGTGATCATCGACGTGTGGGCGACGATCGGCTTCACGTTCATCATCTTCCTCGTCGGCTTGCAGAACATCCCGAACGAGCTGTACGAGGCGGCTTCCATCGACGGGGCGGGCGCGTGGGCCAGGTTCCGCGCGGTCACCTGGCCGCTCCTGTCGCCGACCACGTTCATCGCCTCCGCGACGGCGTTCATCGGGGCGTTCGAGATCTTCACCTGGCCGCTGATCGACACCAGCGGCGGGCCAGGCACCGCGACGCAGACGATCCTGCTGTACATCTACCGCGGCGCCTTCCAGAACTACCAGTTCGGCTACAGCGCCGTGGTGTCCCTGATCAACGTCGCCATCCTGGTCAGCTTCGTGGCCGTGATGGGCCTGCTAGCCCGGCGGTGGGTGCACTATGAGCGGGTATAGCCGCCCATCTCGGCCGGCCCTGTCCCGGTGGGCACTGGGCATATTCCTGACGCTGGCCGGCCTGCTCATGCTGTTGCCGGTCGCCTGGGTGGTCCTCCAGTCCGTGGAGACGCCGGACGAGCAGACCTCGCCCTCGCCGGTATGGACCCCGCATCACGTGACGCTGGCCAGCTACCACGCGCTGTTCCAGGTGGCGCCGTTCGGTATCAACATCATCAACTCGCTGGTGGTGACGGCGTCGGTCGTCATCGGCGGCGCGGCGATCAGCGTGCTGGCCGCCTACGCGTTCGCCCGGCTGGAATTCCGCGGCCGCGAGGTGCTGTTCATCATCTTCCTCGCCGCGCTTACCCTGCCCAGCCAGGTGTCGGCGGTCCCCGAATTCGTCGTGGTCAAGTACATGCACCTGCTGAACACGCAGCTCAGCCTCATCATCCCGGCGCTCATCCAGGTCATCGCGATCTTCCTGCTGCGCCAGCACTTCCGCACGATCCCGATCGAGCTCGACGACGCGGCCCGGATCGACGGGGCGGGCCACCTGCGGATCATCAGGCACATCATCGTGCCGATGTCCTGGCCGGCCATTTCCGCGGTCATGGTGATCACCGGCCAGGCGATCTGGAACGACTTCTTCTGGCCGAACCTGTTCATCAACACGACCAGCCGGATGACCGCGCCACTGGCGCTCTACAACGTAGAAAATGCCACCGGCGGCTTGGTGGGCGCCGTCTTCGCCGGCCTGACCATCTTGTGCTTGCCGTGTGTCCTGGTGTTCCTGCTGCTCCAGCGCCGGCTGATGGCCGGCATCGGCTACCGCGGCATCAGCCGGTAACTGCCCCTTTCCAGAAACAACGCTTCCCAGAAACAACATTGTCTCAGAACGAACGGTGGTTCTCGTGTCCTCAAGCTGGCCCGTAGCGCGAACTTACGCCGGCCCCTCCCTGGTTAACGTCAGCTTGCCCGTGGGCGGGATCGGTACCGGCACGGTCGGCTATGGCGGCCGCGGCCAGTTCCGCGACTGGGAGCTGGAAAACCATCCGTCGAAGGGGCTGACCTTCCCGCTCACGTTCCTCGCCTGCCATGTCGCGGGAGCGGGGGCGCGGGTACTCGAGGGTGCGTTGTTCGACGGCGAGGTGGAGGGCTGGATGGGTGCGACGGCGCCGCTGGCCGGGCTGCCGCGGTTCGGCTCGTGCACGTTCGAGGCGTGTTACCCGTTCGGGCGGGTGGCGCTGGCCGACCCGTCGTTCCCCGTGTCGGTCCGCGTCACGGCGGTGAACCCGCTGGTACCCGGCGACGCGGAGGCGAGCGGACTCCCGGTCGGCGTGTTCCGGGTCGAGGTGACGTCGTTGTCGTCCACGCCCGTCGACGTTGACCTGATGTTCTCCGTCGAGGCGATGGTCGGGCACTCCTCGCGTGCTCTCGCTCTGGCGAGCACTCCTTCCATCGAGGCCAGGTCGGTGCCGGGACTGACCGGGGTACTGATCTCGGACCAGGCCATGGATGCCGGCCATGAGGAGCGGGGAACCATCGCGGCCGCGGTCGTCGGGGACGGCGGCTGGACGGGACCGACGTGGGGACTGGGCAAGTGGAACCAGGGCCTGACCGCGATGTGGGAGGGATTCGCCGGCAGCGGGCGCCCGGCGGCGGGCATGTTCGAGCTGGGCGGGGTCGGCGCGACCAGCGAGGCGTCGATCGCGGGCACGCTCGGCGCGTCCCTGCACCTGCCACCCGGCGCTAGTTCTGAGATTGTCTTCCTTCTCGGCTGGCATTTCCCCAACCGGCGCTCCTGGCGGCCCGCGCCGGGAAAGGGGCCGCGCGGCGCGTCCGGGCCGGAGATTGTCGGCAACCACTACTGCTCGCTCGGCACGGATGCGTGGGACGCGCTCGTCCAGTCCGCGCCGCGCCTGCCCGCGCTCGAGCAGACGACGGCGCGGTTCGTGTCCGCGTTCTGGTCATCGGACCTGGCTCCCGCGGTGAAGGAGGCGGCGCTGTTCAACCTGAGCACGCTGCGCAGCCAGACGTACTTCCGCACGGCGGACGGGTACCCGTTCGGCTGGGAGGGCTGCCTGGACGACGCCGGGTCCTGCCTCGGGTCCTGCACGCACGTGTGGAACTACGAGCACGCCACCGGGTACCTGTTCGGATCGCTGGCCAGGCAGATGCGCGAGCTTGAGTACCTGTACGCGACCGCGGACGACGGCGGGATGAGCTTCCGCATCGACCTGCCGTTGTCCAGGGCGCGCGAGTTCCCGCTGGTCGCGGCCGACGGGCAGTTCGGGTGCGTGGTCAAGCTGTACCGGGACTGGACGCTGAGCGGGGACGACGAGTGGCTGCGCGGGATCTGGCCCGCATGCCGCCGGTCGATCGAGTTCGCGTGGATCCCCGGCGGCTGGGACGGCGACCGGGACGGGCTGGCCGAAGGCTCCCAGCACAACACGATGGACGTCGAGTACTACGGCCCGACGCCAGTGATCCAGGGCTGGTATCTCGCCGCCCTCGCGGCGGGCGCTCAGCTGGCGACAGCGGCCGGCGACACCGAGTTCGCGGCAACCTGCCGCGAGGTGCTCGCGTCCGGGCAGAACCTGACCGAGGCGCGGTTGTTCCGCGACGGGTATTACCGGCAGGTCATCATGCCACCCCGGTCCTTCGACGACGTGCCGCCCCGGCTGCGGTCACAGGATATGGGAGCACAGCTCGCGGACCACCCCGAGTTCCAGATCGGCGACGGGTGCCTGGCCGACCAGGTCGTCGGCGACTCGTACGCGCGGCTGACCGGGCTGGGCGGCGTGCTCTCCGGTGAGCACGTCACGGCGGCCCTCGCGTCCGTGCACCGGCTCAACTACATACCGGACTTCGGCACGTGGACCAACTACATGCGGACCTACGCGGTACACGGCGAGCGAGGGCACATCGTGACCTCCTACCCGGATGGCCTGCCCGAACATCCGATGCCGTACTGGTCAGAGGTGTGGACCGGGCTTGAGTACGCGTACGCGATCGGCCTGCTCCTGGACGGGGAAGCCGAGCTGGCCGGCGACGTGGTCGCCGCGGCACGCGAGCGGTTCACCGGCGCCCGCCGCAACCCCTTCGATGAGGCCGAATGCGGCCACCACTACGCCCGCGCCATGGCCAGCTGGGGGCTGGTCGTGGCGGCGTCCGGCTTCGGCTACGACGCGCGCACCGCCACGATGACATTCGCCGCGTCGGACCAGCCGGTGACCTGGTTCTGGTCGACGGGTTCCGCGTGGGGCACCGTGCGCCAGTCACCTGGCCACCCGCCCCGCCTGGAGGTCCTGCATGGCACGCTGCCCCCGGACACCAGCGTCCGCCTGGTGCCGCCAGCCGGCCGTGGTGCCTAGGGTGCTGTTTCCTGGCGACATCGTGACTACGGGACACCGGCTTGCTGGATACCGGCTTGCTGGACACCGGCTTGCTGGACACTGGCCAGCGCGTGGCTGACCGGCTCCACCTGGTCCGCTAGCTGGCGGTAGCGGCCGTAGCCGTCGTCGTACAAGGTGGCGACGGCGGGATCGGGCTCGATGAGGCGGCACGCCTTGTTCCACACCGTGCCCCGCGGAACAAGGCCCACTGCGATCGCGCCGAGCAGGGCGTCGCCGTAGGCGGCTCCGGTGGTGACTGCCGGCACCTCCTGGGTCAGGCCGGTGACGTCGGAGACGATCCGCGTCCACAGGTCACCGGTGGTGCCGCCGCCCACCGCGACCGCACGACGCGGCACCACGCCGAGACCGGCCAGGACGTCCAGGTTGTGCCTGATCCCGTAGCCGACGGCCTCGTATCCGGCCCGGATGAGATGGCCCTGGCCGTGGCGGAGGGTGAGACCAGCGAACGTACCGCGCGCGCTCGGGTCGAAGACGGGCGAGCGCTCGCCCGCGAAGTATGGCAGGCACAGCACGCCGTCCGACCCGGCAGGCGCGGCGGCGGCCGCGGCCAGCGCCTCGTCGAAGCTCAGCCGGGTGATGTCGCACAGCCAGCGGATGAGCAGGCCGGACGTGGCCATGCCCGCCGCGTACGTCTCGATCCCTGGCACCATCCCCTGCGTCGTCCACACCCCCTGATGAAACCGCGGCTGGCTGGCGCACAGGACCAGGAACATCGTCGAGCCGTACATGAGCATCAGGTCGCCGGGCGCCGCGACGTTCACCGAATAGGCTTCAGCCCACGCGTCGATCGTGCCGGTCACCACCGGGGTGCCCGGCGCCAGCCCGGTCTGGCTCGCCGCCGCCGCAGTGACCTGACCGGCGATCGCGCCGGGCCAGACCAGCTCAGGCAGTTCGGCCCGGCCCGCTAGCTGCCGGGCCCAGGTGGTGTGCCAGCCCGCGGTGGTCATGTCGTACATCGGGTCGTACTGGCTCGCGGTGTGATGATCGAACAGGTACCGGCCGGTCAGCTTGTGCGTGACGAAGGTGTGCGCCGAATGCACGAACTGGGTGCGCGCCCAGATGTCCGGCTCATGCCGGCGCAGCCAGGCGATCTTCGGACCGGCCGCCTGGCTGGACAGCACCGAGCCGGCCTGGGCGAGGATCTCGGCCTCGCCGAGCGACTCGTTGATGCCGGCGATCTCGGCCGTCGCCCTGGTGTCGATCCCGTACAGGATGCCCGGTCGCAATGGCCGCACCTGCTCGTCGCAGGGCAGCACGCACGGCCCCAGGCCGCTCACCGTTACGGCACCGATCTCCGCTGGGCCGCTCTCGGTGCCGTCCGCCAGGGCGGTGATCTGGCGGCAGAGGCTGACTACGTCCCCCCACCAGACCCGCTCGGCGTCCTGTTCGGCGAAGCCGGGGGCGGGCATCTCCAAGCCGTGCGGGACGGCGCACTCCGCCAGGACCGTGCCATCGGCGGCGGCCAGCACCGCCTTGGTTGACTGGGTGCCGATGTCGATGCCGAGGCTGCCGGCAGTTACCCCCGGGCTCACCCGAGGTTGCCGATGACGTCTACGTCGATGTCCAGCAGTTCGCAGATGTTCCGCAGCTCCGCCGTGTAATCGCCGGGCACGGCGTGAATGTGATTGGCGCTGAACCGGGTGAGGAACTCCTCGGCGCTGGCGGTGAACCGGGCGAACGCGTGCGGCCACTCGAAGGTGGACTGGCGGGCCAGGCGGTCGGTGGTCTGCTCGTCGAACTCGCGGAACTCCCCGCGCAGCAGGTGCATCCGGTACCGGCCGGACGCGCGGGTGAGCCGGGCGAACGTCATCTCGCCCGGGGCGGCGATGTGCTGCACCGACGCGCCTCCGGCCGGGAAGTACAGCACCTCGGGATACAGGTGCACGCGGGCCAGGTTGACCGCCGGGTCGTCACTGCGCGCGGCGTACCAGGTCGCGTGCTGACCCGAGTTGCACAGGTCCCAGACGTC
Source organism: Streptosporangiaceae bacterium (assembly GCA_036490795.1). Lineage (GTDB taxonomy): Bacteria > Actinomycetota > Actinomycetes > Streptosporangiales > Streptosporangiaceae > JAFARZ01. Next base: position 29,813 of record DASXDG010000328.1, on the reverse strand, counting down.
GAGCTCGGCCTCGTAGTGCCGCACGTCGGCGAACAGCACCGGCGTGCCGGACAGGCCTTTGAGGATCTGCATGGTGAGCGCGGCATCCATGTCCGATTCGGTCGCGCAGACCAGCGTGGGTTTGGGCCCGTCCCAGTCGTACGGGTCGTTCAGGAAGGCCTCGGCGATGTCCATCGTGCACCAGTTGTTGGTCATCTCCGGCTGGCCCTTGATGCCGCAGAAGTCAAGCGCCCACTCCTCGGCGAGCTCGCGCACCGCGTAGTAGACACCGATCTGCCGCTCCAGCAGCTCCGGGGTCAGCTTCGCCCCGTCGTAGTGCACGCCGCCCGCGTGCTTCTCCAGCCACAGCCGTGCCGCCTTGGTTTTTGCCGGGTCGACGGCGGAGCCGCGCCGGACCAGCTCGTACTGGTCGATGTCCTCGATGTCGATGCCGAACTGGGCCATCCACTGGTCGGTGTTCGCCACCGTCGTGTACATGCCCATCGGGCGGCCGCCGATACGGCCGAAGGTGGCACCGCGCAGTCCCTGGGTCACCCCCGCCGCCGTCGCCAGCTGGCTAAGCCGGCCGATGACCGCGGGGTCGGCTGGGTCACCCCAGGTCCGGGTGTGCTTGCGCCCGATCTGGTCGAAGCCGCCGCCGGCGGCCAGCATGCCCACCATGCCGGGATACTGCGGGTCGATGTTGGAGAACAGCGCCAGCGGTCCGCTGCCCTGGCTGGCGAACAGCATCGAGAAGTGCGGGAACGCCCAGACCGGATAGTTGATCAGGGTGAGGTCGGGATGCGTCGCGGCTAGCTCGCGGCCTAGCCGGACCGCCTCGGTGTTCGAACTCAGGTCGCCGTCCGCGGTGACGATTTCGTGGCCCCGGTCGCGCAGCGCGGCCGCGAGCCTGGCCTGGACGTCGAGGCCGAACGGGCCGACCTCCGCGTGGACGAAGTCACGGCCGTCGGACGCGGTGGCGATGGCGATGCGTGCCACGGGGGCTCCTTCAGGGGTGGGGGGCTAGCGCAGGTGTGCGGTGCCGCAGGAGCTGCGGACGATCAGCTCCAGCGGGTAGACCTCGTGGACCGGCTCGAACTGCTCGCCGCGGATCCGCTGGAGCAGCAGTTCCGCCGCCCGGGTCGCCATCGTCCTGATCGGCTGGGCGAGCACGGTGAGCGGCGGATCGAGCAGCTCGGACCAGTCCGGGTTGTCGACGGCGATGACGGCGATGTCGCTGGGGATGCGCAGGCCGCGGTCCCGGATCGCCTGCAGCGCGCCGACCGCCATCAAGTTGTTCGCGATGATCAGCGCGCTCGGCGGGCCGGCCTGGTCGAGCAGCCCGGCCACGGCCGCCCGGGCCGCGTCCCGCCGGAACCCGCCGTCCGTGACGATCTGCGGCAGCCCGGCCGCCGTCACCGCGGCCAGGTAGCCTTCCTGCCGTTCGCTGCCGGTCTCGACCTTGGACCGGCCGCCGACGAAGGCGATCCGCCGGTGCCCGGTGTCGATCAGCCGCTGCGTCGCGGTCTGCACGGCGGGCACGTTGTCCGCCACGATCAGGTCGGTGGGTGCCTGCTTGAGCGCCCGGTCGATGGTGACCACGGGAATGCCGAGGTCACGCAGCTGGCCGATGTCACCGTCGGGGTCGGACGGAGACAGCACGATGCCGCCCACCCGCTCGTCGGCGAGCATGCTCAGGCAGGCCGCCTGCCGCTCGCTGTCCTCGTCGGTGTTGCAGACCAGCACCCGGTAACCCTGCCCGATGGCGATCACCTCGATGACCCGGACCGCTTCGGCGAAGTGCGGGTTCTCGATATCCGGCACCACGATGCCGAGGGCCTCCATCTGCTGGCGGCGCAGGTTCCGGGCCAGCCGGTTCGGCCGGTAGCCCAGCTCGGCCACGGCCGCCCGGACCCGTCCGCGGAAGTCCTCGTCGACGGCGGGATCGCCGTTCAGCACCCGGGATACGGTCGCCACCGAGACACCGGCGTAGGCCGCGACATCCTTGATCCGCACCGGGCGCGGGCCGGGCTCCTGTTGCCCTCTGGCCATGACTAGATGATCTCCAAGCCGTCAGCGTCCGGCAGCGCCGGAAACGGGGCGGTCGGCAGCGTCTGATACCAGAAGGCGACGCTGGATATGTCGTCCCGCAGCGGCAGGTACCGGCCGCCGGAGCGCCAGCCGAGCGCCTGCATGGTAACCCGGATGTCGGCCGCGAACCGGACCGGGTCGGCCAGATGCCAGCGGTACATGCCGAATCTGCTCTGGGTGAGGTTCACGTCGCGGCCGTCCGGGATGACCACCTGCGGCAGACCGGAGTGCGGCGTGCTGAACGGCTGGTAGGCGCCGTTCACCCAGAAGTTGTACGAGCCGAGGAAGTAGTCCTCGGTGCCGGTGCTGGCGATCGTCGGCCAGTCCTGGTCACCGTCGAGGTAGAACTTGACCTCCCCCTCCCCCCACCAGCCGTTGCTGTTCGACCCCCAGGCCACGTACGTGCCCACGTAGTGGCCCCGGCCGGCCGCCGTCAAGATGGGGTGCACCTCCCGGTCCGGCAGCGGGTTGCTACGGCGGAACTGCGCGTGGAAGTACGCGGCGTCCGCAGGTACCTCGCACAGCTCGTAGTTCACCTGGTAATACACCCTGGCGCCGGCAGCGGACAGGTTCTCGACGGTGATCCGGCAGCGCTGCCGGAACGGCATCTCCCAGTAACAGCTCAGCGAACTGCCCGGGTTGACGCACACCGGGAGCGAGGAGACCTGGGCGTGTCCGCTCCAGTCGAAACCGCCCCAGCCGGCCGCGAAGAAGTCACCGAGCGGGCACTCGACCGATGGCTGCGCCTGGTCGTCCCAGTACATCCGCAGCACCAGCATGCGCCACGGGCAGCCGGCCGGAGTGAGCCAGATCTGCCGGAGCGCGCCAGGCCCGGCGATGTCTGCGAGCTCCAGCACCTCACCGGGGGCGACGTTGACGTACGGGGAGACCTTCCAGCCCTGGCCCAGGTCCCGCGCCGCGGCCGAGGCGACGCCTTCGGCGTCCCTGGCCGCCTGCCCTTTCGCACCCGTGCGGTTCTCCGGCGAGATGCTCCTGGACTCCGCGTCCACCAGTCGGGAAAGCCCGCTCACCCCAGTCACCATGTCGCTCCGGCTCATCTCCTCAGGCTCATCTCTTCGGACGAGTAATCGATTACATGACTTCGCGATCATACGGCTGTGGCGCGTCCAGCGTCAACGGTCCCTGTGCTGTCCTAACCTGCGCTCGGCACGGAATCGCTCCTTGCGGAAGGATCCGATCCGGTCACGGATCCGCGATGTCGCGGAACAGGCTGTCCGGGATCGTGACCGACAAGTAGTCCACGTCGGCCTGGATCTCGGCGGGGGTACGGGCGCCCACCACCGCGGCGGTGACCGCCGGGTGACGGAGCACATACCGCAGCGCCACGGCGGGCAGCGGCACGTCGTAGCCGGCACAGAGCTGGCGCAGCCAGGCCACCCGGGCGGTGATCTCCGGCGGCGGGGCGGTGTAGTTGTACCGGTCGCCGCCGGCCAGGATGCCGCTGTTGAACACGCCTCCCGCCAGGACCGACACCCCGCGCTCCTGGCACAGCGGGAACAGGGACACCGCCGCCGGCTGCTCGAGCAGGGTGTACCGGCCCGCGACCAGCACGCAGTCCAGGTCACACCGGCGGACGAACCACTCGGCGAGCTCGGCCGAGTTGACGCCGACGCCGATCGCGCGGACCACGCCCTGCTCGCGGAGCGTGGCCAGGGCCGGGTAGGCCTCGTCTAGCGCCTGCTCCATGTGGTCATCGGGATCGTGGATGAGCGCGACGTCTACCCGGTCGAGCCGCAGCCGGTCCAGGCTGTCCGCCAGCGACCGCCGCACGCCGCCGGCGCTGTAGTCGCGGACCCGGGACAGGTCGTCGGGCGTGCCGTAGAACAGCTCGGATTCCTCGCCCGTCTCGGTCCTGGGTACCAGCAGCCTGCCGACCTTTGTGCTGACCACGAACTGGTGCCGCGCCCGGCCGGCCAGGAAGTCACCAAGCCGGCGTTCGGATAGTCCCGCGCCGTAGTGCGGCGCGGTGTCGAAGGCACGGATGCCCGCGTCCCACGCGGCCGCCAGGGTCGCCGCGGCTTCGGCATCGCTGACCGGCTCGTACAGCCCGGCGATGGACGCCGCGCCGAACACGAGCGGCGAAGGGAGGATTAGCCCCGCCACGCCGGTCCCGCGGGGTAGGCGTATTCGGCCAGGGATCCGGGCAGCATCTCGGTCGAGCCGCCGGGCGCCCGCGGCGCGCGGTACCGCCCGGCCGAGACCACCGCGGGGTCGGTGAAGTGCTCGTGCAGGTGATCGACCCATTCGATGCGCCGGCCGTCCATGGCACCGGAAACAGCGACGTAGTCGAACATCGACAGGTGCTGCACCGCCTCGCACAGGCCGACTCCCCCGGCGTGCGGGCACACCGGCACGCCGAATTTGGCGGCGAGCAGGAGGTTGGCGATGTTCTCGTTCACGCCGGCAACCCTACAGGCGTCGATCTGCATGACGTCGATGCCGCCGGCCTGGAGCAGTTGCTTGAACAGCACCCGGTTGGACACGTGCTCGCCGGTCGCCACCCGTACCGGCGCCACCGCGGCGCGGATCGCGGCGGTGCCGAGGATGTCATCGGGCGCGGTCGGCTCCTCGATCCACGCGGGCCGGAACGGCGCCAGCTCCCGGACCCATCCGATCGCCGTCCCCACATCCCAGACCTGGTTGGCGTCGATCGCCATGCCGATGTCGTCGCCGATCGTCTCCCTGGCGATCGCGCACCGGCGCTTGTCGTCGTCCAGCGACGCGCCGACCTTGAGCTTGACCTGGGTGAAGCCCTCCGCCACCGCCGACGCGCACAGCGCCGCCATCTGCTCGTCGGAGTACCCCAGCCAGCCGGGCGCGGTCGAATACGCCGGATAGCCGGAGTCCAGCAAGGCGGCCGCCCGCGACGAACGTCCCGGTGCGGCGGCGTCGAGGATGGCCAGGGCATCATCGACGGTCAGAGCGTCGGACAGGTAGCGGAAGTCGACCAGGTCCACGATCTGTTCCGGCGTGAAACAGGACAGCAGCTGCCACAGCGGCTGCCCGGCCCGGCGCGCGGCCAGGTCCCAGCAGGCGTTCAGCACCGCGCCGGTCGCCATGTGCATGACGCCGCAGGACGGGCCGAGCCAGTGCAGCGGGCTGTCGCTGACCATCTGCCGGTACAGCACGCCTAGCCCGGAGGGGCCGCCGGGTTCGCCGAGCACCTCATCCAGGTCCCGGCCGGCCAGGAACGGCTCGAGTACCCGGATCGCGGCGAGCTGCACCTCATTGCCCCGGCCGATGGTGAACGCGAACCCGTGCCCGGCCAGGCCAGGTTCTGAGGTCCGCACCACCACGTAGGCGGCGGAGTAGTCCGGGGCCGGGTTCATCGCGTCCGAGCCCGCCAGCGTGCGCGAGGTCGGGAACCGGACGTCGTGCAGTTCCAGCCCGGTGATCGTCGTCATTCGGCGCTCGCCTCGCCGCCGATCACCCTGGCCAGCAGCAATGCGAACAATATGACTCCCCCGTCTATGGCGTTGATCCAGTAGTTGGGCGCGTTTTCCAGGTCGAGGATGTTCTGCACCAGGCCGAGCAGGATCACGCCGGAGGCCGCGGCGGCCGCGACCGGGATTACGCGTCTGGCAATGCGCGTGGTCATGGAACCTCCAGGTCCCTGGCTGGGCTAGGGAGGAGCGCTCGGAGTGCTGTGTTCCAGGAACATAGATCGGATGTTTCGGCGTGTCAATGGGGAGAAACATGGCGAAATACGGGTGATACCACATCGAGATCTGTCATATCATCGGATGTTTCGGGTGCTTGGGACGACGAGGCTCTGCACGATCAGGCAGGGCGCAGCCGCAGGCCCTGCATGCCGCCGTCGACGGCCAGCGCGGTGCCGGTGGTGGCGCTGGCGAGCGGGCTGGCCAGGTAGGCGATGGCGGCGGCCACTTCGTCCGCGGTGACCAGCCGGCCGGCGGGCTGGCGCGCTTCGAGCGCCGCGCGTTCGGCCGCCGGATCCGCGGCGGCGTCCAGCAGCCTGCCCACCCACGGGGTATCGGCGGTGCCGGGGTTCACGCAGTTGACCCGGATGTGCTCGCGGACGTGGTCGGCGGCCATGGCCAGGGTCAGTGCGTAGACGGCGCCCTTGGTGGCCGAGTACAGGGCGCGGTTCGGCAGGCCGGCGGTGGCGGCGATCGAGCAGGTGTTGACGATCGCGGCCTGGCCGTTGCGGCGCACCGCCTCCCGCAGCTGCGCCATGGCCGCCCGGGTGGTCCTGACGATGCCGAGCACGTTGACGTCGAGCACCCGGCGCCACTCGTCATCGCCGTTGTCCTCGATGGTGCCGGCGGCGCCGATGCCCGCGTTGTTGATCAGGATGTCCAGTCCTCCGAGGGCTGACCCGGCCTCCGCGACCGCCCGGCGGACCTGTGCGTCGTCGGTGACATCGGCGATCACCGACAGGTGCGTCTGCGATCTGGTCACGTCCAGCACGGCTACCTGGGCACCTCGCTGGGTGAGAAGGTCAGCGGTGGCCAGCCCGATGCCGCTGGCGCCCCCGGTGACCAGAGCGGTGCGGCCGCCGAATTCCTGCGATAGGTCCGTCATACATCCGATGTATAACGGATGCGGCGCCCGAGGTCCAGAGCGCGCGGACACGCTGGAACCATCCGGGCCCCGGCATGACCTGCGCCGGGGCCGGATATCGCCGCGAGCGCGCCCTAGAAGCCGGGCTCGGCCATGCTGATGTCGTAGTCATCACCCCAGTACCACTGCGTGGCCTGCGAGCCGGGCACGAGGTGCGGGTGACCGGTGGGATCGGCGATCCACCACCGCACCTGGGACTGCATGGATGCTGGCAGCTTGGCCACCGCTGCCTTGGTCGCCCCCCACTCCGAACGCATCGTGTAGATGATGGCGATGGAGCCGGGGTGAGCGGTGAGCCTGTGCTGAACCCAGGTCGCCGCCCTGGCCGGGGTCGCGTCACCGGGCTCGACGTCGATGCAGTCCGCGTTCGCGTCGCGGCCGTTGACGTCGATCCAGATCACCTGGTCCGGGTTGCTGACCAGCGACCGCTCGACCGCGTACTTGCCGTCGGCGTACGTGGCGATCTGCTGGTTGGCGGGGATCAGCGACGGGCTGATCGAGTCGTAGAACGTGAAGTCCTGCGGTACGGCGGTGGCCTTCGCGCCGTTGCTCGCGGCCTTGGGCTTAGCGGGCTTGGGCTTAGCGGGCTTGGGCTTAGCGGGCTTCGGCTTGCCGGGCTTGGGCGTGGGGTTGCTGGCCTTGGCCACGCCGGCCTTGAGATTGGCGACCGAGAGCGTGCTCTCATGCGACGGCGAGCCGCCGGCGACCGTGGCGGCGCTGGCACCGGGCGCGCCCGCGATCATGACGGTCGCCGTCGCGGCTGCCGCGGCCAGGCTGACCGTCAGCTTGGAATGGTCGGCAAAAAAGCGGATATTAGGTCGGAAACCGGACACTGAAGGGCGGACTTTCACCAGTTGCCTCAGGGGTAATGAGCCGTCACCCGTACTGCTGCCGGGGGTTGCCGAGTCGACCGACCGGGCGAAGGCAGAGGGCGCGCGATGGAACGCGGGTCAAGGCGAAATGTTGCTCACGGGCAACCAGTCGCGCCTGGGTGCTATCGAGAATGATGAACGCGCAAGTGAACAGAGAAAATGCCCACTTCACCACAATGTGAAGCAGATCACCACACAGTTAGCATTTTAATGACTACAGAGAGTCAGAATTTGCGGCCCATATAGACAATTGGAGCCGGCTCGACTACCGAGAGTCGCGTGAACCCCAGATGGCGGTAGTAGCCGAGCGCCCGCACATTGTCATCGGAAACGACCAGGTGAATGCCGGGCGCGCCCGCCGCCGCGGCGGCCTCGAAGAACGTGTGCATCAGCCGCGTTCCGTTGCCGGAGCCCTGGACGTCAGGCAGCAGGTCGATGTGCAGGTGGGCCGGGTACTCAGCTAGCCCGGACCACACCATCGCCTCGGGCGCGTAAAACAGGGACACCATCGCGTCCTGCGGCGTCACCGGCGGAGCGGGCGGCCTCGGGTACCGTTCCGCCATCTTCGGCGTCCACCGCTCCCGGTAGGCCCGGGCGAACGCCGCCGTGTCCGGGGTGCCGATCACGTAGCCGACCGCTCGCTCTCCGTCGTCAAGAACCCAGCAGAACTCCGGTTCCAGGAACAGGTACGGCCCGGCGAACAGGTCGGGCATCAGGTCGTCGCTGGTGTACTTGCCCCGCGCGTCGCCGCCGCTGGCGGCGGTGCGTACGCAGATGTCGTACACCGCGTCATGATCCCGCTGCTGGTAGCGGCGGATTTCCGGCGCGCTCACGCGGCGGCCAGGGCGGCGCGGATGACGTCCGCGGAGGCGGTCCTGCCGTTCTCGTCGTCAAACGGGCCGTACGGCGTGCCGTATACGGGAGTACCTGGCTGCTGGCGACGGCCATCGGCGAGCGAGCCGGTGTCGACGGCGCCATAGCCGATGGCGTCCAGGTACGCGGTGACGGCCGCCTTCGCGTCCGTGTCGTCGCCGGCGATCGGCAGGTAGCTGCGTCCGTCACTGGTGCCCGGCCGGGCCAGGTTCTGCAGGTGCTTGAAGTAGATGTTGTTGAACACCTTCACGACCTTCGCGCCCGGAACCTGCCGCCGCAGCAGCTCGCTGCTGGTCAGCGTGCCGTCGTCCAGCCCAGCGATCTGCCCGTCGCGCCCAGGCGAGTAGTTGCCGGTGTCCATCACGACCCGGCCCGCGATCGCAGGCACGCTGGTGTACGCGTGGACCGGGATCGACACGACCACCAGGTCCGCCCCGGCGGCCTCGGCCGGCGTCACCGCCCGCGCCCCCACCTCGGCGGCCAGGTCCTTGAGCGTCCGCGGCCCGCGCGAGTTGCTGAGCAGCACCTCATACCCCGCCGCGGCGGACAGCCTCGCGAGAACCGAGCCGATCCTGCCGCTGCCGATGAATCCCGCCGTAGTCACGCAGGAGCAAACCACCACGAGAGCTAACCAATTCCTCTTTTCAGTCATAACAGCGGCGGTGTTACGGTCACGGACCGGGCACGCTCAGCCGCGCACCGGGCGGCCAGGCAGCGCAGCCAGGTCGAGCACGCCGCCGCGGACGACGAACGTGCCGTTGACCAGGACGTGCGCGATGCCTGTCGAAGGCCGGGTGCTCGCCGTGTACGTGGCCTGGTCGGTGACCGTGTCCGGGTCGAACACGACGATGTCGGCGTCACAACCCTCCTGGAGCCTGCCCTTGCGCCGCATGGCGGGCACGCGGTCCTCCAGAACGCGGGCGGGCAGCAGCCCGCACTTGGCCAGCACGTCCGCGAGCGGCATGCCCGGGTCGCGCTCGCGATTGAGCCGCAGCGTCCGCGCGAACGTGCCCGCGGTCCGCGGGTGCGTGATCGCGGTGGCCGGCAGCGGCCAGGTCCGCGGATCGTCGTGGTGACCATCCCCGGATCCGGTCCAGGTCAGCGGCATCGCGTCGCTGGCGATCACGCCGCCGGGGAAGTCCAGCGACCGGTCGAGCAGTGCCCGGTCGGCCGGGTCGTCCTCGTTGAGCGTCCTGACGATGGCCAGGCCGCCGGGGTCGCCCTGGCGCAGTTCGCGCAGCCGCGCCTCGCTGGCCACCCGCTCGCCGGTCGGCGCGTACATGAGGTCCGGTGCTGTCAGGCCGCGTTCGTGCAGGCGTTCTGGTGCCAGGAACGCGGCGCCGATACCGGTCATGCCCGAGCCATACGGGTACGCCTCGGTGCTGACCCGGGCGCCCTCCTGCCGGGCGCGGGCGATCGTGGTCAGCACCCGCTCGACGTGCCGCTGCGAGGTGCTGTTGACGTGGCAGTAGTGCATGTGCGCGCCGGTCTCGGCAGCCGCGCGGACGATCTCGTCCGCGCCGTCGGCCAGCGTGCCCGGCACCATCTCGACCAGGTCCCTGGCATGGGTGAACACCGGAGCGCCCGCCCGCGCGGCGAGGGCGGCCACCCGCAGGTATTCCCCCGGGTCGCTGCGCGGCGCGTAGCCGAGCAGCACGCCGATGCCGAGCGCGCCGTCGGCCAGGTCCGCCTCCAGCCGGCCGAGCAGCGCCGCCAGCTGCTCGCCGGTCGCGGGACGCTGCCAGTCAGGGTTGGCGATGCTGGCCAGGAACGCGCCGATGTCCCCGGTGAGGTGAATCCCGGCGACCGCCTCCATCCTGGCCAGGCCCCAGGACGCGGCGAAGCCGTAGTTCACCGGCCGGCCCGCCAGCGCGGCCCGCTCGTAGGCGGCGGCCACCGGGGTGGCACCCGCCTCCAGCTCGAGTGCGGTGGTCACGCCATCCATGACCTGCAGCCGCCCGCCCGCGAGGTCTCCCGCGTGACTGTGCAGGTCGACGAACCCGGCGGTGACGACCAGTCCGCTGACATCGACCGTCTCCCCGGCGGGAGGCAGCCCGGTGCCGATCCTGGTCACCTCGGCACCGGTGATCTCGACGTCGGCGACCAGGTCCGTACCGGACTCAGGATCGATAACGCGTCCCCCGCGCAGCACGATGATGGCCATACGCTTTATCACATCACAATCCGCGCCGCGCCGGCGTCCGAAAGTTGCTTCGAACCGCTCGTCGTCTTAGAGTTCGAACCATGAGGTGGGATGCTCTGCGGCTCGATGATGGTGGTGAGGAGACGCTGGCCCAGTCCGGCGTGCTCCCGCTCATCGAGCGGCGCGCGGTGACCAGGACGTTCGACACGCCCGGCTTCCGGGGCATGACGTTCTACGAGGTCCAGGCCCGGTCGATCGTCAACCGCGTGCCCGAGGCCTCCCGGATGATGTTCAAGTGGACGATCAATCCCTACCGGGGCTGCCAGCACGCATGCTCCTACTGCCTGGTCGGGGAAACGCCAGTCCTGATGGCCGACGGGCAGACCAGGCCAATCGCTGACCTGCGGGTCGGCGACGAGATTTACGGCACGGTCCGCGACGGCCACTACCGTCGCTACACGACCACGACCGTGCGGGCGCACTGGCCGACGGTGAAGCCCGCATACCGGGTGGTACTGGCCGACGGCACGGCGCTTATCGCCAGCGGGGACCACCGGTTCCTCACCGAGCGGGGCTGGAAGCACGTCACCGGCGCCGGGCAAGGCCCCCTGCGGCGCCCGTTCCTGACCGTGAACAGCAAGCTAATGGGATTCGGCGGGTTCGCCGAATCCGCCAAGGACAGTGCCGACTACCGGCGCGGCTATCTGTGCGGCATGATCCGCGGCGATGCCTCGATCGGTCACCGCGGCTATCCGGCCCTAGCGGACGCGGAGGGGCTCAGGAGGACCAGCGCATACCTGCAACAGCTCGGCATCAGCCGCACCGAGTTCTCCGCTGCCGGGCGCTGGCCGAAGGAGCCGGGCCCGGACTGGCGGAAGGGTTTCCTGGCGGGCATCTTCGACGCGGAAGGCTCGTACAGCCGCGGGGTCTGGCGGGTCTGCGGCACCGATCCCCAGATCATCGACCAGACAGCCGGCTCGCTGCGCGCGTTCGGCTTCGACTTCGCGGTAGAGCAGACGAAGAACGCCGATGGTCTGGTCGTGCTCCGCATGCGCGGCGGGCTCAAGGAAGCCATGCGGTTCTTCCAGACGACAGACCCGGCGATAACAAGGAAACGGTCGATCGACGGCGTCGCGATCAAGAGCGACGCCAAGCTCCAGATCGAGGCCATCGAACCGCTCGGGCTAGACCTGCCGATGTTCGACATCACCACTGGCACGGGCGACTTTATCGCCAACGGCGTGGTGAGCCACAACTGCTTCGCCAGGAACACCCACACCTACCTGGACATGGACGCGGGAGCGGACTTCAACTCCAAGGTGGTGGTGAAGGTGAACGCGGCGGACCTGCTGCGCAGGAAGCTCGCCTCGCCGCGCTGGCAGGGCGAGCACATCGCGATGGGCACGAACGTGGACTGCTACCAGCGTGCCGAGGGGCGCTACCGGCTCATGCCGGGGATCATCTCCGCGCTGCGCGATGCCGCCAACCCGTTCTCGATCCTGACCAAGGGCACGCTGATCCTGCGCGACATCGACCTGCTCGCCTCGGCGGCCGAGGTCACCGAGGTCGGGCTGAACGTGTCGTGCGGATTTACCGACAACGAGCTATGGCGATCTGTCGAGCCAGGCACCCCGGCGCCGGAACGGCGACTGGAGGCCTGCGCGACGCTGAACGACCGCGGTCTGGCGTGCGGCGTGCTGATGGGGCCGGTCATCCCCTACCTGACCGACTCCCCCGCCCAGCTGGAGGAGACCGTCCGCCAGATCGCGGCCACCGGCGCGGTGCACGTCACGCCGATCGTGCTGCACCTGCGGCCGGGCGCCCGCGAGTGGTACCTGCGCTGGCTGCGCTGGGCGCATCCCGAACTGGTGGTCCGCTACGAGGAGCTCTACGCCGGTGGCAGCGGTTCATACGTGCCGAAGGCCTACCAGGAACGGATCGCCGGACAGGTCCGCGAGCTGGCCGCCAGTTACGGCATCGGCAAGCGGCGCGGGAAAGGGCGGTCCCGCGGCACCGGGCGCGGCCCCGGCCGGCCCGCGCGGACCGAGCAGGGCACGGAGCTGGATATTCCGCCGGCACCGCCGATCGCGCGCCCGAACGAGCAGCTCACCCTGCTCTGAGCGCGTCGAGCAGCATCGTCGCGGCTACCGTGCGCCCATACCGCCGCAAACCGCGCACACGCGCAGCCACGCACGCGCGCAACCACGCGCACACGCGCACACGCGCACACGGGCTGTAAGGCTACGCTTGTTTTGGTATCTTTCGTCGGACAAAACACCCCATACCGCCTCGCCAAAACGGCGTGGCCTACCAAAAGATGCGTAGCGCTACGACTGTTGCCGCATCTGAGCGGGGCGCGGCAGGGCTCAAGCGGGCGGGGGCGGAGCGATAGCCAGGGGCAATGGGGGTTGACCCTGGCTTATCCCTGACCTGATTCCGTGGTCTCCCGGTGATGATTCCAGTCGCGGCACGGATGCCCGCACGATGCCGGGTGGCGCAGGATCGGACCGATGAGAACTTCCGGTGAGATCTTCGGATCATCAAGGAAACGTGAACAATCGCGATATAGCTTGACACGAGCCGCTAACGCGATACATCGTATTGCTGCACGCACGGGAACACTAACGGGTTTTCACAACAAATGGTAAGGGAGCAGACGGTGGCTCACGGGACCACGGGGGCGCCCCGTAAGGACCTGCGGACGAGAGCCGGCGCACCAGCAGAAGGACTGGGCGCCGGGAATCCGGACGACACGCGAACGACGACGGGCGGGCGGGGCCGCCGGCTGATCGCTCTCGTGACCGGACGCAGGTCGAAATTCGTCATAGTAGTCTTCTGGCTGCTGGTAGTCGCGCTGACCAGCGGACTGGCCGGCAAGCTGACGGGCGCGGAGAAGAACGACGCCTCCGCGTACCTGCCATCGTCGGCCGAGTCGACACAGGAGCTTAACCAGCAGGACCATTTCCAATCGCAGAACCTGAACCCCGCCGTTGTGGTCTACGTAAGGCCATCGGGCGTGACCGCCGCCGATATCGCCAAGGCGGACGCGGATGTCAAGAAGTTCGCCGCGCTGCCACAGGTAAACGGGCGGGTGACCAAGCCGGTCGTGTCCAAGGACGGCAAGGCGATCGAGACGATTGTCGGGGCTGACCTCAGCTACAAGGCCAACATCGGCGCCTTCATCAGCAAGGTGCAGGCGACGGCGAACGGCGATCCAGGACTGACCGCCACGATCGCGGGGCCGGCCGCCAGCGCCAACGACGAGGCCAAGATCTTCAAGGGCATCGACGGAACGCTGTTGTTCGCCACGCTGGCCGTCGTCATCGTACTGCTGCTGCTCACCTACCGAAGTCCGGTGTTGTGGCTGCTGCCGATCCTGTCAGCCGGCGTCGCGCTGACCGTCTCCCAGGCCGTCATCTACGAACTGACCCAGCACGCGAACCTGACCGTGAACGGGCAGAGCGAGGGCATCTTGACCGTCCTCGTGATCGGGGCCAGTACCGACTACGCGCTGCTGCTGATCGCCAGGTACCGGGAGGAACTACGCCGCCATGACGACCGGCACGTGGCCATGGCCGTCGCGCTGCGCCGGGCCGGGCCGGCGATCATCGCCAGCGGCCTGACCGTCGTGGCGGGCATGCTGTGCCTGATGGCCGCCGAGTCCAACGACATCTCCGGTCTCGGGCCCGTCGCCGCCATCGGCATCGCGGTCGGCCTGATCGCGATGATCACGCTGCTGCCCGCGCTGCTGGTCGTGTGCGGCCGGTGGATCTTCTGGCCGGTGCGGCCGAAGTTCGGGACCATCGAGCCGACCAAGACCGGACTGTGGTCCAAGGCCGGGCGGCGGATCGCCCTGCGCCCGCGGCTGGTCTGGGTGGTGACCGCGGTGCTGCTCGGCGGCGGCGCGCTCGGGCTGATCGGGTTCCACTTCGGCACGCTGACCACCGCGCAGTCGTTCCGCGGCACTCCCCCGTCGGTGGCCGCGCAGAACATCGTCGACCAGCATTTCGCGGGCGGGACAGGGGAACCGGTCGAGGTGGTCTCCACCGCGTCCAGCGGCCCGTCGGTCCGTACGGCGCTGGCCGGGACGCCGGGCATCGGGACGGTCACCGCGCCCGAGGTGAAGGACGGCCTGGCGTTCACGCAGGCCACGATGACGATGGCGCCGGACAGCCCGGCCGCGTACAAGCTGGTGAAGGCGGTCAGGGCTGAGCTGCAGAAACTGCCAGGTGCCCAGGCCAAGGTGGGCGGCGGCACCGCGATCAGCATGGACGTGGAGAGCGCGTCCACGCACGACAGGAACCTGCTGATCCCGCTCATCCTGGGCGTGGTCCTGCTCATCTTGGCGCTGCTGCTGCGGGCGCTGGTCGCCCCGCTCATGCTGATCGGCACGGTCGTGCTGTCGTTCGGGTCGGCTATGGGGATCTCCGCGCTGGTGTTCAAGCACGTGTTCGGCTTCGCCGGGGCGGATACTTCGGTATCGCTGTTCGTGTTCGTCTTCCTCGTCGCCTTGGGCATCGACTACAACATCTTCCTGATGACCCGGGTACGCGAGGAGAGCGCCAGGTCCGGCACCAGGTCTGGCATGATGACGGGCCTGGCGGCGACCGGAGGCGTGATCACCTCGGCCGGGCTGATCCTGGCGGGCACGTTCGCCATGCTCGGCACGCTGCCGCTGGTCGAGTTCACCGAGATCGGGTTCGCGGTGGCGCTCGGCGTGCTGCTGGACACGATCATCGTCCGCTCGATCCTGGTCACCGCGCTCACCCTGGACGTGGGACGGCACATCTGGTGGCCGAGCGCGCTCGCGGGACGGGGGCGTGACGAGGCGGCGGCACTGTCCGCCTAGAATGTGCGGCGTGGTGAGCGCTGGTGACATCGGGTTGGGTGCCGACCCGTCTTCGCTCACCGTGCGGACGATCGAGGTCCCCGATTCCGGGGACGTGCTGGCCGGCCTGCCCGAGCCGAACGTTGTCGCCTGGGTGCGGCACGGCGCGGGCATGGCCGGCTGGGGCGAGGCGGCACGGATCACCCTGCCGTCAGGGGAAGACAGGTTCACCGCCGGCGAGAAGTGGCTGCGCTCGGTGTTCGAGGCCGCGACGGTGACCGACGAGGTGCGGCTGCCGGGCACCGGCGCGGTGGCCTTCGGCACGTTCACCTTCGACCCTTCCTCGGACGGGTCGTCGCTGATCGTGCCGCGCGTGCTCCGGGGACGGGACGGCCACGGCCGGGCCTGGCTCACCACAATCGGCACCGCTGACGATGACCATGACCCGCACGACGACCAGGTCCAGCCCGAGCAGCCGCCGACCGAGGTCAGGTGGCACGACGGCAGCCTCCCGGCGCCGCAGTGGGAGCAGGCGGTCGCGAACGCGGTGGCGGCGATCAAGGCATCCGGTGTCGGGGGCGGCTCGCTGCAGAAGGTGGTCCTGGCCCGGGACCTGTACGCGACAGCGGCCGAGCCGATGGACGCCCGGGTCCTGCTCAGCCGCCTGGCTTCGCGGTATCCGGACTGCTACACGTTCGCCTGCGACGGCATGATCGGCGCGACACCGGAATTGCTGATCCGGCGCGCCTGGCGCGCTGTCAGCGCGCTGGTGCTAGCCGGCACCACTCCCAGGGGCGGCACGGCCGAAGAGGACGAGGCGCTCGGCGCCGCGCTGCTGGCCGACGCCAAGAACTCCGAAGAACACGCCTACGCGGCCACCTCCCTGCGCGAGACGCTCGGCCCGCTCTGCGCCGAGCTCGACATGGAGCCCGCACCGGTGCTGATCAAGCTGCCCAACCTGCAGCACCTGGGCACGCACGTGCGCGGCAAGCTCGCCCGGCCCGACCCGAGCGGCTCGCTCCGCTCGGCGCTCGGCCTGGCCGGGGCGGTGCACCCCACCGCGGCGGTCTGCGGCACGCCCACCGGCACGGCGATGGAGCTGATCCGCGAGCTGGAACACATGGACAGGGAGCGGTATGCCGGGCCGGTCGGCTGGATGGACGCCAGCGGCAACGGCGAGTGGTGCATCGCGCTGCGCTGCGCCCAGCTCCAAGGGCGGACCGCGCGGCTGTTCGCCGGCTGCGGGATCGTCGCCGGGTCGGTCCCCGAGGCGGAACTGGCCGAGGCGCAGGTGAAGTTCCGCCCCATGCGCAACGCCATCGACGGCTGACCCGTCCGTTATCGAGTGATCACCGGCGCTCGGCCACCATCACCTTAAGTAACTTCTTAGTTACGATTTTGCCATTGCCGGTTCGGGCCGAAGCGCCAAGAGTGACCAGATGACTACATTGCGAAGTGGCGGGAATGTAGCGTCACGGAGAGTGCATCGAGACACACAGAGACAGAAGAGGCACGGGGGAAGTATCACCGCGCTCTACCAGACCCGCGGAGATAACGGCATCGATCACAGTAAAGGAGCTGCCCGAAATGGGGGCATTTCCAGGGAAACGCCAGGTTTCTGGCAAACGCGGGGGTACAGCCCGCAAGGCGCTGGCCGCCGGGGGTGCCGCCGCGCTCGTGCTGACGGCGGCTGCCTGCGGCAGCAGCAGTAGCGGAGGCGGATCGGGTAGCGCCAGTACCGGCAACAGCGGCGGCACCAAGACCCAGGGTGGCACCGCCACCTACGCGCTGCCACCCAACGCGGTGCCGAACTATATCTTCCCGTTCGACAGCAGCACGTACTTCAGCACCGCGAACGCGCAGTACTTCCAGTACCTCATGTACCGGCCGCTGTACTGGTTCGGCAACGGCGCCAGCCCGACGCTGAACACGAACCTCAGCCTCGCCGAGGAGCCGAAGTACGACGGCGACAAGGTGACGATCACCATGAAGGACTGGAAATGGTCCAACGGTGAGAGCATCACCGCGCAGGACGTCGTGTTCTGGATCCACATGCTGCAGGCGGAACCGGACAACTGGGGCGCCAGCGTGCCCGGCGGGTTCCCGTCCAACGTGAGCGACGTGACCGCGGTCAGCCCGACCGAGCTGACCATGGAGATGAACAAGTCGTACAACCACACGTGGTTCACCTACAACGAGCTCAGCCAGATCACGCCGATGCCCAAGGCGTGGGACCGCACGGCGAACGGCGCGAGCGATTGCGCGAACAGCGTCAGCGACTGCTCCGCCGTGTACAGCTACCTGGACAGCCAGTCCAAGAACGGCTCCACCTGGGCTTCCTCACCGCTGTGGTCGGTAGTCGACGGGCCGTGGAAGCTGCAGAGCTTCAACGCCAGCGGCAACTCCACGTTCGTGCCGAACGACAAGTACGGCGGCACGAAGCCGACGCTGTCGCAGTTCAAGGAACTGCCGTTCACCACCGAGTCCGCTGAGTACAACGTGCTCCGTGGCGGCGGAAACCAGATCGACGTGGGCTACATGCCCACCACCGACGCGCCGAGCACGAGCAACCCGGGCGAGCCGGGCAGCAACCCGGTCAACGGGTACTACCTGAGCCCGCTCTACGAGTGGTCGATCAACTACTTCCCGGTCAACGAGAACTCCACCACCGGGAACGGGCCGGTCGACAAGCAGCTGTACTTCCGGCAGGCGCTGCAGTACCTGGTCAACCAGGAAGGCGTGATCCGCGGCCCGCTGCACGGGTACGGCTACCCGACGGTCGGCCCGGTCGGCACGGTGCCGGCCACCGACTACCTGTCGGCCAAGGGCAAGCAAGGCGACCCGTTCCCGTACAACGTGGACAAGGCCAAGCAACTGCTCACCGAGCACGGCTGGGACGTCAAGCCGAACGGCGTCTCCACCTGCCAGGACCCGGCCAAGTGCGGTGACGGCGTCAAGAAGGGCCACGGCCTGGAGTTCAACCTGCCGTACGCGACCGGCACCGGCTGGATCGAGGAGATGGTCGACCAGCTGCAGTCGAACGCGTCGCTGGCGGGCATCAAGATCAACGTCCAGGGCAAGCCGTTCAACCAGGTGACGGCCATCGGCGCGGGCAACTGCGTGGTCGTCAAGAGCTCCTGCGACTGGGACATGGTGCTGTGGGGTGGCGGCTGGTCGTTCGCGCCCGACTACTACCCCAGCGGCGAGACGCTGTTCATGGGCGGTTCCGCCGCGAACTCCAGCGGTTTCGAAGACGCGCAGAACGACTCGCTGATCAACCAGACGCTGACGGCGAATGCGCTCGACCCGCTGTACCAGTGGCAGGACTACCTGTCGACCAAGCTGCCGGAGAACTGGCTGCCGAACGGCGTGTACGAGCTGACCGAGGTCGCCAACAACCTCCAGGGCGTCCTGCCGCAGAACAGCACCGGCGCCATCAACCCGGAGAACTGGTACTTCACCAAGTAAGACCGCGTTCCGGCGGGGGCCGCTCCGGTCCCCGCCGGAACCGATTTCAGGGCGAGCTCAGGAGAGACGGCAAACGTGACGGGGTTCTTCATCCGGCGGCTGCTGCAGGCGATCGTCGTGCTGCTGCTGGTCACCATGATCGTTTTCATCTTGCTGCGTTCCATTCCCGGCAACGTGGCGGTCGCGATCCTCGGGCCGAACGCTTACCGCAATCCGGCGGCGATCGCTCAGTTCAACGCCCAGTACGGCTTCGACAAGCCCTGGTATAGCCAGTACCTGCTCTGGCTCGGGCACCTGCTGCGGGGAGACCTCGGCTACTCGTGGAACCTCAACCAGTCGGTCGCCTCGCTACTGGGCAGCCACCTGCCCAAGACGGTCGCCCTGGTCGGCATTTCCACGGTCATCGCGCTGATCATCGCGATCCCGATCGGCCTGTGGCAGGCGGTGCGCCGCAACAAGCCCGTCGATTACGCCTTCACCAGCATCTCGTTCTTGTTCTACGCCGCTCCGTCGTTCTTCGTCGGCACCGTGCTGATCTTGCTGTTCGCCGACCGGTGGCAGATCTTCGACGCCGAGGCGCCCCAGGGCGGGCTCTGGGAGTGCCTGACCGACTGGAAGGCGATGACACTCCCCGTCGTCACCCTCACGCTGGTGACGTTCGCCCTGTTCAGCCGCTACATGCGGTCCGCGGTGCTGGACAACATCGCGGAGGACTACGTGCGCACGGCCCGCGCCAAGGGCGTGCCGCGCAGGCGCGAGCTGCTCCGCCACGTGCTGCGGAACTCGCTGATCCCCATCGCCACGCTGCTCGGGCTGTCCCTGCCCGGCATCATGGCGGGCGCGCTGATCACCGAGTCCGTCTTCAACTTCCAGGGCATGGGTTACCTGTTCTACCAGCAGGCACAGAAGCAGGACTACCCCACGCTGCTCGGCATCGTCATCGTGATCGCGGTCGCCACCGTGGTCGGCTCGCTGATCGCCGACATCCTGTACGCCATTCTCGACCCGCGAGTGAGGTACGTCAGCTCATGACCGCCATCGTCGAGCCGGTTTCGCCCCCGGCGGGCACGGCCCCCGGCAAACCGCGCAGCCTGGCGCGCCGGGGACTGGACGTATTCCTCGAGAACAAGCTCGCGATCGTCGGCCTGGTCGTGCTGGTGCTCATCGCCGCCTTCTCGTTCATCGGGCCGTTCTTCTACCACACCGACCAGATCCACACCAACCTGGCGATGGAGAACCTCCCGCCGGGCGGCGATCACCCGCTCGGCACCGACTCCAGCGGCTATGACGTCCTGGGCCGAATGATGATCGCGGGCCGGTCCTCGCTGGAGGTGGGGCTGGCGGCCGCGATCCTGGCGACGCTGGTCGGCACCGTGTGGGGGGCGGTGGCCGGATACTTCGGCGGCTTGCTCGACACGGCCATGATGCGCATCGTGGACGCCGGGCTGTCCATCCCCACGCTGTTCCTCGCGCTGGTCGTCGTCGCCATGTTCCAGCCGAGCAAGCTGGAACTGATCGGGGTGATCGCGATCACCTCCTGGCTCACCACGTCCCGGCTGATCCGCGGCGAGGCGCTGACGCTACGCACCAGGGACTACGTCAGCGCGATGAAGGTGATGGGCGGCGGCGGCCGCCGCGCCGTGTTCCGGCACATCGCGCCGAACGCGGTCGGCACGATCGTGGTCAACGCGACCTTCCAGGTGGCCGACGCGATCCTCACCGTTGTGGCGCTGAGCTACCTGGGCCTGGGCATCCAGTCTCCCGATACCGACTGGGGCGGGATGCTCAACTCCGGCATCAACAACATCTACAACGACTACTGGTGGCAGGTCTACCCGGCGGGCCTGTGCATCGTCCTCGTGGTGATCTCCTTCAACTTCATCGGCGACGCGTTGCGTGACGCGTTCGAGGTAAGGCTGCAGCGGCGATGAGCGAAGGTGAGCGGACAAAACAGATGAGTCCCATCCTTGAGATAACTGACCTGCGCACCGAGATCCGGCTGCGCGAGTCGACCGTGCACGCCGTGGACGGCATCAGCCTCACCGTCAACCCCGGCGAGTGCCTGGGCATCGTCGGCGAATCCGGGTCCGGCAAGTCGATGACGGCGCTGTCGATCATGCGGCTGCTACCGCAGGGCGGGTACATCACCGGCGGAACGGTCATGCTGGACGGCACGAACATCACGACGCTGCCCGAGGACAAGATGCCGGCCATCCGCGGCAACGCGGTCAGCATGGTGTTCCAGGATCCGATGACCTCGCTGAACCCGACGATGCGGATCGGTGACCAGATCGCCGAGTCGGTCCGGATCCACCGGGGGGCGTCGAAGCAGCAGGCCATGGCCCGCGCCATCGAGGTGCTCGGCCTGGTCGGCATGCCCAGGCCCGCCGAGCGGGTGAGTAACTACCCGCACCAGCTGTCCGGCGGCATGCGCCAGCGCGTCATGATCGCGATGGCGCTGGCCTGCGAACCCAAGCTGCTGATCGCGGACGAGCCGACCACGGCGCTGGACGTCACGATCCAGAAGCAGATCCTGGAGCTGATCGACAGCCTGCGGGAGCGGCTGGGCATGGCGGTCATCCTGGTCACCCACGACCTGGGCGTGATCGCCGGGCACACGGACCGGGTCGCGGTCATGTACGCGGGCCAGATCGCCGAGGCCACCGACACGATCACGCTGTTCACCAAGCCGCGGCACCCCTACACCGAGGCGCTGTTCGAATCCCTGCCCGACCAGGCGGGCGCCGAGCTCACCCGGCTGTACAACATCCCCGGCATGCCGCCGGACCTCACCGCGCCGCCGGCCGGCTGCCGCTTCGCCGCCAGGTGCCGCTACGCGCAGGACAAATGCCGCCAGCTGGACCCTGAGCTCATAACTGACGCTGGTACCAGTCACGAGTACCGGTGCTTCTTCCCGGTGGCACCCGGCACGCTCGAGGAGCACACCAAGGCGCTGAAGACTCCCGCCTCGGTGCTCGCCGCGCGGGCTGCCGGGGACACCCTCCTGCAGCTGGACCGGCTGGTGAAAAACTACTCGGTGACCGCGGGCGCGGTACTGCAGCGCAAGATCGGCGACGTCTCCGCCGTCGCCGACGTCAGCTTCAAGATCCCCAAGGGCACCACGTTCGGCCTGGTCGGCGAGTCAGGGTGCGGGAAGACGACGATCGGGAAGCTGATCGTCGGGCTGGAGAAGGCGTCCGGCGGGTCGATCCTGTTCGCCGGTGACGACCTGAGCGCGATGCCCCGGCGAGAGCGAAAGCGGACCGCCGCGAAGATCCAGCTGATGTTCCAGGACTCGTACGCCGCGATGGACCCGCGGATGCGGGTCGGCACGATCCTGCGCGAGCCGATGGTCATCCAGGGCATCGGCAGCCGCGGCGAACAGCAACGGCGGATCAACGAGATCCTGGACGAGGTGGGCCTGCCGTCCAGCGCCGCCGAGCGGTACCCGCACGAGTTCTCCGGCGGTCAGCGGCAGCGGCTCGGCCTGGCCAGGGCGCTGATGCTGAAGCCGGACCTGATCGTGGCCGACGAGCCGGTCTCCGCGCTCGACGTGTCCATCCAGGCGCAGGTCCTGAACCTGATGCAGGACCTGCAGCGCGAACACGAACTGACCTACCTGTTCATCTCGCACGACCTGTCCGTGGTGCGGTACATGTCGGACACCATCGGCGTCATGTACCTGGGCAAGCTCGTCGAGGTCGGCCCGGCCGAAGAGGTGTACCTGACCCCGGTGCACCCGTACACCAAGGGCCTGATCGACACCGTACCGATCGCCGACCCGACCGCCGAGCACCGCAAGGAGAGCGAGGGGGTCCGCGGCGAACTGCCATCCGCGATCGACCCGCCGTCCGGCTGCCGGTTCCGCACCCGCTGCCCCTACGCCCAGGACGTCTGCGCGGCGCAGGAGCCCGAACTGCGCCCCTTCTCCCCCTCCGGCCACCGCGCCGCCTGCCACTTCCCCCTCCGCCAGCCCAGCACGGGAGCCGACCACCAAGTCCCCAGCGGGTCGATTGCGTAATTGACACCGATCCCGACGGGTCAAATGCGCAATTGACTTCGCTAGACGGTGTCAATCGCGCAATTGACTTGGTCAAGCAATGGGCCAGGTGAGACGGGGTGAGTCCCCCGGTGCCAGATGTGACCATTCCGCGAGCAGGTGGCGGACTCCGTCGATAGCCCGCTGGATCACGTCGTCGGTGAGCCGGTCACCGAGTTCGCGCATCCGCCGCCGGTGGTCGGCCGCGTCAGCTTCCGGCGGCAGGGTGGCGCGCCTGTCCCGGCCGGGCCCGTCTGGCGGCCCGATAGTGGCCCGCTGAAACCGTCAGCCGCCAATGGCATCCAGCTCGGCTCCGGCTTGCGGCGGCAACTCGAGCGCGGCGCTGGCCACGTTCTCCCGCAGGTGCTCCACCGATGACGTGCCGGGGATCAGCAAGATGTTCGGCGACCGCCGCAGCAGCCAGGCGAGCGCGACCGCCATCGGGGTCGCACCTAGCCGGCCAGCGACCGTGTGCAGGATATCGGACTGGAGCGGAGAGAATCCGCCGAGCGGGAAGTACGGGACGTACGCGATGCCCTGCGCGGCGGTGAGGTCGACGAGCGCGTCGTCGCCGCGCCGGGCGACGTTGTACATGTTCTGCACGCAGACGACTGGCGCGATGGCCTGCGCTTCGGCCAGTTGCCCGGCGCTGACGGTGCTCAGGCCGAGGTGGCGGATCAGCCCCTGCTGCTGGAGTTCGGCGAGCGCACCGAACTGCTCCGCGATCGAGCCGGGCTCCGGCTGGTCGAAGCCGCCGACGCGCAGGTTCACCACGTCGAGCGCGTCCAGGCCGAGGTGCTTCAGGTTCTCGTGCACCTGCTCTCGAAGCTCCGCGGGGGTACGGGCGTGCGGCCAGGCACCTTGCTCGTCGCGCCGCGCGCCGACCTTGGTGACGATGCGCAGGTCGTCCGGGTACGGCGCGAGTGCCTCGCGGATCAGCTCGTTGGTGATGTACGGACCGTAGAAGTCGGCGGTGTCGATGTGCGTGATGCCGAGATCGACGACGGCGCGCAGGACGGCGATCGCCTCGTCGTGGTCCTTCGGCGGGCCGAAGACGCCGGGACCAGCGAGCTGCATGGCGCCGTAACCCATGCGGGTGAGGTCAAGGTCTCCGATCCGGTAGCTGCCGCCGGGAATGGTGCGGGTTGTCATGATTTCCTCCCTGGCGGTAGCGTCCGCCGCCGCCATCCCTCAGGATTACGCCATTGCGGGCGATCATGCAGTGCCCCGGTCATCCTGGGACTGGCAGGACCAGGATGACTGTGTGTACGGGACTTAGGATAGTCCTGTGACCAGGTCCAACGCGCTAGGAGAGTACCTGCGGGCGCGCCGCGAGCTCGTCGATCCCGCGGCCGCCGGGCTGCCTGTAGTGGGAGTGCGGCGGACGCCCGGCCTGCGCCGGGAGGAGGTCGCCACGCTGGCCGGCATCAGCGCCGACTACTACCTGCGGCTTGAGCAGGGACGTGACCGCAACCCGTCGCCGCAGGTCCTGCAAGCGCTCGCCCGCGTGCTCGGACTCGACCAGACCGCGACACAGTACTTGCTGGGCCTGCCCGGGCCGCCACCCGGAGCGCCCCGGCGGACGCGGCGCCAGGTCGTGCCGGCCGGCATACGACAACTGCTCGACGTGATCGGACTGCCCGCGTTCGTCGAGAACCGGATGTTCGACGTGCTCGCCGCGAACCAGCTCGCGACCGCCATGTCGCCGGCTGTGGTGGCCGGCGCGAACCGGCTGCGCTCGGTGTTTCTCGACGCCGCCGAACGCGACCTGTACCCCGACTGGGAACAAGCCACCGCCGGCCTGGTCGCCTCGTTTCGCGCCTCGATCGGCACCGACACCAGCGACCCGCAGATCGTCCAGCTAGTCGGCGAGCTGTCCCTGGCCAGCGAGCGGTTCCGGCGGCTGTGGGCACGACATGACGTGCAGGCGCTGGCGGGGGCGCCCGCACGGATCAATCATCCGCGGGCGGGACTGCTCGAGCTGAGCCGGGAGAAGCTGCCGATCGGCAATTCCGGCGGCCAGCTGCTGGTGATCTATCACGCCGAGGCGGGTTCCAGCAGTGCCAGGCGGCTCGCGTCGCTCGCTCAGGACGCGGTCCCAGCGAACGCGGGTCCGGACGCCGGCGCAGGCGGCGCGGAGGCGGCGCCGTAAGCCTGCTGGATCTGGCCGTGCTGATCCGGCCGTGTTAGAACCCGGTCACACCCAGATCACAAAACCCCGGACGTCGTCGAACTGCTCGACGAGTAATCTGCTCGGGTAGGTGGCGTGGTGAGAGGACGAGGCGGAGGTGCGTCATGGGACCAGAGGAGTTCCGTGCAGCCGGCCATGAGCTGATCGACTGGATCGCTGACTACCGCGCCCGGATCCCCGAGCTTCCGGTCCAGGCGCAGGTGCAGCCGGGTGAGGTGGCGGCCAAGCTGCCCGGCCATGCGCCGGAGCGTGCCGAGCCGTTCAGCCAGGTGCTGGCCGACCTGGACAGCATCGTCGTTCCCGGCCTGACTCAGGTCCAGCATCCGCGTTACTTCGGCTGGTTCCCGTCGAACGCGTCGCTCGCGTCCGCGCTCGGCGATCTGGCCACGTCCGGGCTCGGCGCTCTCGGCATCACCTGGCAGTCCGCCCCCGCGCTGACCGAGGTCGAGGAAGTCGTCACCGAATGGCTGCGCGAACTGACCGCGCTGCCGGCGTCGTGGAAGGGCGTCATCCAGGACACGGCGTCCACCGCCTGCCTGGTCGCGCTGCTCGCGGCGCGCGAGCGGGCGACGGACTACTCCGAGGCACGTGGCGGGCTGCAGGCCGAGCCGGCGCCACTGACCGTTTACACCACCGAGCACGCTCATTCCTCGATCGCCAAGGCGGTCGCACTGGCCGGCTACGGGAAGGACAACCTGCGGTTCGCCGGCACCGACCCGGTCACCTACGCCATGCGGCCTGACTCACTGGCCGCGCTGCTGGCGGCCGACGTAGCGGAGGGCAAGCGCCCGGCCGCCGTCGTCGTGAACGTGGGCACGACAGGGACGACGGCGATGGATCCGCTGGCCGACATCATCCCGGTGGCCCGTCAGTACGGGATGTGGGTGCACGTCGACGCCGCGATGGCCGGCTCGGCGCTGCTGCTGCCCGAGATGCGCTGGATGATCGAGGGGGTGGAAGGCGCGGACTCGCTGGCCTGGAACCCGCACAAGTGGATGGGCACGGTGCTGGACTGCTCGCTGCTGTACGTCGCCGACCCCGCCCACCTGATCCGGGTGATGTCGACCAGCCCGTCCTACCTCAAGTCCGCCGTCGACGGCGAGGTCACCCAGTACAAGGACTGGGGCATCCCGCTTGGCCGCCGGTTCCGCGCGCTCAAGCTCTGGTTCCATCTGCGGCTGGACGGCGCAGAAGCGATCCGGGCCAGGCTCCGGCGTGACCTGGAGAACGCCCGCTGGCTGGCCGGTCAGGTAGCGGCCACGCCAGGCTGGCGAGTCCTTGCCCCGGTCACCTTGCAGACGGTCGTGCTCAGGCACGAACCGGACGGCCTGGTCTGCCCCGACGGCAACGTGCTGGACGCCGACACGCTGAACGCGCACACGCTTCGATGGGCGAATGCCGTCAACGCCTCCGGCGCGGCCCTGGTCACGCCCTCGCTGCTGGACGGCTCCTGGTCGGTCCGGGTCTCGATCGGCGCCGAACCCACCGAACGCCACGACGTCCAGGAGCTCTGGGACCTGCTAAGGAAAAACGCCGAGGACGCGAGCGCGTGATGTTCTCGCTGCTGCCCGGAGATTGCTGAGATGAGCGTGCTGACGGTGGCGACCTGCCAGTTCCCGGTGAGTAGCGACATCGGGCAGAACCTGGACTGGATCACCCGCCAGGCACACCAGGGCGCCAGCCGGGGCGCACGCGTCGCGCACTTCCCCGAGGGAGCGCTGTCGGGGTACGCGGGCACCGACTTCGCGGCGTTCGCCGGGTTCGACTGGACGGCACTGGACGAGGCCACCGAACGGCTACGAGAACGCGCCCGCGAGCTCGGCATCTGGGTGGTGACCGGGTCGGCGCACCGGTTCAGCGACGTGAGCAGGCCGCACAACAGCGTGTACGTGATCGGCGACGACGGCGCGATCGTGGCCCGCTACGACAAGCGGTTCCTCGGCGGCCCCGACCTCGACCATTACAGCCCGGGCAGCCACTTCAGCACATGGACCATCGACGGCCTCCGGTGCGGCGCGCTGATCTGCTATGACTACCGGTTCCCCGAGTTGTACCGGCATTACGTGAGGCTGGACGTACAGCTGATGTTCCACTCGTTCCACGCCGGGAACTTCCCGCAGGAGCGGGTCGCCGAGATCGGGGCCGCGATCGGCACCGAGTACGCTCCGCTGAATCCGGCCGCGACGCTCACCTATCCGGGCATCACCATGCCGGCCGTCATGACCGCGTCGGCGGCGTGCAACAACATGTGGATCTCCTGCCCGAACAGCTCCGCGACGCAGAGCTTGTGGCCGGCGTTCTTCGTGCGTTCGGATGGGATCACGATAGGCCGGCTGGAGCGCAACGCACCTGGCGTTCTGATCTCCCGGGTTGATACGGAGCAGGAGCTGTACGACTCGACAGGACCGTGGCGGCGGCGGGCGATCGCCGGCGTCTTGCACAGCGGGGAGCTGGCGCAGGAAGATCGGTGAATGGAGCCCGTACTGTACGGCCCGGCCGCGTGGGAGCGGGAGGTTCCCGCGTACGGACCGGCCGGCAAGGTCGCGGTCATCTCCGACGTGCACACCAACGTCGCGGCGCTGACCGCGGTGCTCGCCGACATCGAGCGGGAGGCGCCCGACCTGATCGTGTCCTGCGGAGACCTGACCTGGGGCAGCCAGCCGGACGAGACGATCGCGATGATGCGCGCGCTCGGCGGCCGGGCGCTGTTCGTGCGCGGCAACGGCGAGCGGGCCGTGCTGCAGATCAGCGACGGGTCGCGGGAAGCGGAAAGCGCGCGCGAGCAATGGGTACCGGGCCAGCACAGCGCGGACTCGGTCGCCTTCGTCGCGACGATCCCGTTCAGCCTCGTCATCGACATCACCGGGCTGGGGCCGGTCCGGTTCTGCCACGGCTCGCCGCGCGCCGACACCGAGATCGTCACGCCGGGGACACCGGCCGAGCGGTTCGGTGAGCTGAGCGCCGGCATCGACGAGCAAATGCTGGTCACCGGGCATACCCACGTCCAGTTCGACCGGCGGGTGGCCGGACGGCGGTCGGTGAACCCGGGCAGCGTCGGACTCCCCTATCACCTCGCCGAGCCGGGAACCGCGTACTGGGCGATGCTGGGGCCAGACGTGTCGCTGCGGCAGACCAGGTACGACGTGACGCCGGCCGCCGCCATCGGCGACGAGCTCGGCGACCCGGGCGCGGACCGGATCAGGGAACTGCTGTTCACCCCGCCCACGCCGGCCGAGCTCACCGAGAAGGGCGAGCGCCTGGTCTTCTCCGACTAGCTGGTCACCGGGGGCAGGCACGCCAGTGATTAGCCGCGGCCTGTCTGTGCGCTAGGTATTGACTTCTTGAAGCTAGCTTTATGACACTAGATTCATGAATCTAACTCGCCTGGTGATCCTGGGCCTGCTGGCCGAACACGGACCACGTCACGGTCATCAGCTGCGCCGGGAGGCGGAGCTTGCCGAGGTGGACCGGTGGGCGGGCGTCGGGGTCGGCTCGTTGCACCGGGAGCTGCGTGGCCTGGAGGCCGCGGGACTGATCGAGGCGGTCCGGACCGAGCGGGTCGGCCTCAGGCCTGAGCGGACCGTCTACCGCCTTACCGATGGGGGCAGGCAGGAGCTGACGGTGCTCCGCCAGCAGGCGGCAAGCCAGCTTGATGCGGGCCCGGACCCGCTCAGCGTGCTCCTGGTCTTCGCCGGGAGCAGTGACCCCATGGAATTGGCCGCTTTGCTTGCCCAGCGCAAGGATGCCCTGCTCGTGCGGGCCGCGGAACTGGCGGCCGAGCGGGCCAAAGGCGAGGAAAAGGGGTACCTGCTGCCCTCGGTCTCACCGCTGCAGGCTGCCTCGTTCCGCCGGGCCGAGGTCCGCGTTGCCGCCGAACTGGCCTGGCATGAGGAGTGCGAGCACCTACTCGGTGCCAGCTAGGTAACCGCGTGCCCGAGCCCAGGGAACACTCCCCCGTCCGCTCGACGCGGCTGGGTGCCCTGGCTCATCCGCCGTTCGCCCGGCTGCTAGCGGGCCAGGTCGTCTCTGCTGTGGGCACGCAGATGAGCAACACGGCCGGGGCCTGGGTTCTTTACCGGCTCATGCATTCCGCGCTCGCCCTTGGCCTGCAGGGCCTGTGCTTTTCCGCGCCGATCGCCGTACTGCCGCTGCTGACCGGGATCCTTGCCGACCGGTTCAGCCGTCTTAGCCTGGTCAAGGTCACGCTCGCCGCCGAAGCAGGGCAGGCCTTGGTCCTCGCCGCGATCACCGTGGCTGGAGATTTGCGCCCGTGGATGCTTTACCTGGCGGCCGCGGCCGACGCGTGCCGCCTAGCCGTGAACATCCCCGCCCAGAACGCCTTGGTGCCCAACATCGTGCCCGCCGACCTGCTGCTCAGCGCCATGGCCTTGTCCAGCAGCATATGGAGCTCCGCCGCATTGGCGGGCCCGGCGCTGGCCGGAGCGCTGCTGACGGTGACCGGGCCAGGCATGGTCTTCGCGATCAATGGCGGATGCACGCTAGTGGCTCTGGGCGCGGTCGCGTCGCTGCCGGACACCGGCCCGGCGGCGCCCGCCGACGGGAGCGGGTTTGCCCAGCTGACGGGCGGAATCGCCTACCTGCGGAGCCACCGGACGATCCTGTGGATCGAGGGTGTCCTGCTGATCGCCATGACCGGCGCGCTAGGCGTGGAGACGCTGCTGCCAGTCTTCGCGGTCGGAACCTGGCACACCGGACCGGCCGGC
>DASXDG010000327.1:0-2062 GCA_036490795.1 Streptosporangiaceae bacterium | reverse complement strand
CCGGGGTATCGGTCCTCGGCGCGCTGCTCACCCTCGTCCTGCCCGAGCCCGCCGGCCGCACGCTGGAGGAAATAACGGGAGAACCCGACGTCATCCCCGCTGAGAACACGCTCCGTGCCGCTGGGCAACCAGCCTCCGCCGCGTGAGTACAGCGTGCCACAGCGCCTGGGTGTCTCTCCCGATGGCAACGGGCCCGCGGGGCAGGCGGGGTAGCTGCGGTTGAGGTATCCGCAGTTTCCTTCTAGTTCATCTGTAGTTCAGGCTTTATTCACCATTGGACTACCCTGTCCGGATGGTCGCGATCAATATGGAAGCCGCTCCCGTGCTGACCGGGGCGCCGCTTGGCGGGGAGGGGTGGCTCCAGTTCGGCGAGTTGGGCCTTGCGCTGCTGCTGTCGGCGTGCATCGGGCTTGAGCGGGAGATCAGGCAGAAGAATGCAGGGCTGCGGACCCACACGCTGGTCGGGCTGGGCGCGGCGCTGTTCGTGCTGGTGAGCAAGTACGGATTCAGCGACGTTATCGAGACCGGGCGGATCGTTCTGGATCCGTCCCGGATGGCCGCGCAGATCGTCTCCGGTGTCGGGTTTCTGGGTGCCGGGCTGATTTTCGTCCGCCGCGATTCGGTCCGCGGCCTGACCACCGCGGCGTCCATCTGGCTGACGGCCGCCGTCGGCTGCGCCGCCGGAGCGGGCCTGCCGCTCTTGGCGGCCACGGCCGTCGGCGCCTACCTGCTGATCGTGGCCGTGCTCTTCCCCGCCGTCACCCGCCGCCTTCCGCGGTCGGCTACCGCGGTTTCCTCCCTGCGGATCCGCTATCTCGACGGCCGCGGGGTGCTGCGCCGGCTGCTCCAGGTCGTGACGTCACAGGGCTTCACCATCGACGAGGTCTCCACCGACACCGCCGGACGCCGCAGCGCAGGCCGCACTGGTCCGCAGGCCCAGGACGTCAAGCCGCTCATCGAGGTCACCCTCCAGGTTCACGGCCGGCAGCCGGTCAACGACCTCGCAGCTACGCTTTCCGACATCGACGATGTCGACGCCGTCCTGGTCAACGACGCTAACGCCGTCGACGAGTAGCCTCCCGACGACGACCGGCCGGCAGAAGGAACGGGGGCCGCCCGGCTCTGAGCCGGGCGGCCCGTTCCTTAGCGCACCGGGGGTCAGGGAATGTAGTACATGGGGTTCGGCAGCTTGACCTGGTGCCCGGCGTCTCCGCCGAGCAGGTCGCTGTACTGGTCGCCGAAGTCGGCGACGATCGTGTAACCGAGGCTGGAGATGTAATTGCGGGTGCCCGACTTGTACTCGGTCGTCGTGCAGCTCGGCGTGGCGGCGCAGTGCAGGTAGGACGGCGGAACCGACGGCTTCAGGAACAGGTGCCCGGCGGCAGGCGCCGCGTACCCGGCGCTGGTCAGGTCCTTGACCGTGGCGGCTGTCTGGGACTGCGGCCGGCCGGTGATGTAGAAGACCGCGAACCCGTGCGCAGCAGCGAAGCTGACCAGCTGCGGCATGTAGAAGACCGCGGGGAACGCCGCGTCGTCGACCCAGACGAGGTTGCTCGCGGAGGTGTACCCGAACTGCTCCGCCAGCGTGTAGTCGTAGGTGTTGAGCAGCGTGTCGTCGATGTCGAAGACCACGGCCGGCTTGCCCTTGCCGTGGTAGCCGCCCGCGGCCTGCGCGAGGGAGGCCTCGGCGCCGGCCACGATCTGCTTCATCTGCTTGGCGTAGTTACTGGTGCTCGACGGGATGGTGACCGTGCCGACGCCGGGATAGGTCGCGCTGGCAGATCCGTAGTAGTGCTCGACCTGGTCCTCGAGCACGTTGACGTTCAGTTCCTTGTTGCCGTCGGCCGGCGTGTAGGCGTCCTGCGCCTTGACGGCGGCGGCCTGCTGCTCGATCGACGGCGGCGCGTGACCACCTGCCTGCGCGCTCGCCACCGACACCGACCCGAATGCCAGGCCAGCGGCGGCGATAAGCGAGCCGGCGATGAGAGGCGCGGAACGGCGCAGGCGACCGCGTTCACCCGCGACCGCTGCATTGATGTCTGCCGGGGATTGAGTCATGGCC
>DASXDG010000326.1:0-1531 GCA_036490795.1 Streptosporangiaceae bacterium | reverse complement strand
CTGCCCTCCGAGGGCACGATCGGACGCCGCTTGCCGTCCCGGCCCAGGCGCTTGCCGTAGAACGGGATCTCCCCGGTCGAGCTGTTCCTGAGTGAGGCGATCGCCTTCGCGCTCAGGCCGGTGATGACCGCCACCGAGCGGTCAGACCAGTCGGCGTGGTCCGCGAGTATGCGCTTGGCGCTCGAGATGCGATCTGCCCGGGTCAGCGGCAGGCCGTGCAGGGTGTTCGACTTGACCGCGAGCACGAGCGCTTCCTCGTCGGTACAGTCGACGATGCGCGCCCTGATGTTCCACTCGCCGCGCAGCTTCGCGACCTCAACGCGGTGCATCCCGTCGATGATGCGCGTACCGCACCGCTGGACCAGGATGGACGGCAGCCGCGCCGACCCGGCCGCGTCGGCCAGCAGCCGGACATGGGCCGCGTCGGTCCCGTCCTGGCGCAGGTGGAATCCGGGGACCAGGGAGCTGACCGGCACGCTGACCTCGGGCAGCTGATCGATCAGGGACATGGGATCCGGAATGGCATTACCCGAGATTACGGCGGTGCTTTCTTCAGCCATACGGAAATCCGCATCCGGTGTCATCAGAACCGCCATAGCCGCCTCTCGGTAACCATTTAACGGTGGCACGCCCGCTGCCACTGGAAGGACTAATCGTTACTGCTCCCTCGCTGCACACTAAGCCGGCTTCCCGGGTCCGGCAATTAGATTCCGCCTAAAGTTACGCGTCGCTCGATCGATATTCTCCCCGGTGCATGGCAGGAGGTATCTGGTCTACAACTTTCGATACCCCGCAGTACGCCTTCGGCATGACGTCCAGAGCGAAAGGCACCGGGTAAGAGGATCGCGGAAGATGCCCTTGGAAGACGGCAGCGGAGAATGCCGGTAAAAGCGGCAGCACCAGGTACCGGTAAAAACGACAGCGAACGGTACCGGCGGAAGACCGGGAAGCGGAAGACCTCAGGCAGGGTCGGAATCGGCGTGCAGCGGCACCCGCGACCCGCCGGTCCAGCAATACACCCGAACGAGTTCCCGGTCCGCCGCGTGCCGTCCCGGCGACTGCTCCGGCACCACGCCCTGGAGCGGCTCCGCGCGGGCCGTGATCTGCTCGTCCAGCCGTGCCGCTAGGTCCGCGACGCTGGCGGCGTGGGCCAGGTCGGCGGCCGTGACATGGGCTTGCAGGTCCCGCTGGATCGAATGCTGGATGCTGACCGTGGCGTACGAATCGATGCCCAGGGCCAGCAGCGGCACGCCGGTCACTTGCCCTGGTGTCGTCCCGCAGGCCGAGGCGATGAGGCTGCCCAGGTACTCACGCAGCAGGTGCTGCCGGGTTTCTCGCGGTGCGGCCAGCAAGCTCGCCCGCTCGACCTGCGGCGGGCCGTCGCACGAATCGCCGATCGCGTCGCGGCCGACCTCGGTGAGATGTCCGGCTTCGAACATGGTGGCGCACAGCCCCCGCTGGATCTTGCCGCTCGCCGTCTTGAGGATCCCGCCCGGCGGCAGCAGCACGACCGTGTGCACCTGGATCCCGT
>DASXDG010000325.1:0-2175 GCA_036490795.1 Streptosporangiaceae bacterium | reverse complement strand
ACCGCGGTTGTCACCACGCGGCACGGCGGGGTGAGCGCGGGTCCTTACGGCAGCCTCAACCTCGGCGGGCACGTCGGTGACGAGCCGGCGGCGGTGGCGGAGAACCGGCGCCGGCTGGCCGCCGCGCTCGGCGTGGACCGGCTGACGATCGCGGACCAGAAGCACACCGCCACGGTCGACGTCGTTGACGCCGCGCTGGCCGGCCGGGGGCACGACGGCGTCGCGGACTCGGCCGCCGCGTTCCCGGGGACCGACGCCATGATCACGAACCTGCCGGGCGTCGCCCTGACGATCCTGGTGGCCGACTGCGCCCCGGTCGTTCTCTACGACCCGGTGCGGCGGGCGGCCGGCGCGGCGCACAGCGGCCGGGTCGGGACCGTCAAGGGCGTGATCCCCCAGACGATCGAGGCGATGACGGCGACGTTCGGCTCGGCCCCGGCCGACCTGCTGATCGGCATCGGCCCGGCGATCGGCGCCGCGAGCTACGAGATCGGCGCGGCGGAGGCGGCGGAGGTAACGTCCGCGTTCGGCGACGCGGGGGCGCGACTGCTGACCCCGACCAGGCCAGGACATTCCACGTTCGACCTGGCGGCCGCGATCCGCCGCCAGCTCGCCGCGGCGGGCGTCCCCGGGGAAAACGTCCACGACCTGGCCATCGACACCAGGACGGGCACGGACCACTTCTTCTCCGACCGCGCTGCCCGCCCCTGCGGCCGTTTCGCCGCGATAGCCTGCCTCCGCCCGAGCACGGACCACCCGTCCGGCCGCGCCCAAAACATCCACTAGCTTCCTGTAGGCAGAGTTTCGTGTAAATCATCGGCCGCGCAAAACGAGCCCCATGCTGTGGATGCGAGTGCTACAGCCGCACTTCGAGACCTTCCGTCTGCACCCTGCAATGACCCCGCGATCATGAAAACGGAGTAGGCAAACGAGGGCATAACGGGTAACCTACTAACCTTTGAAGGCCCTACACCGCGATGACGATCACGAGCGACACCTGGGTCCGCCATCGCTATGCTGGGCTGCCGAGTTCATCGCCCGCGCCCCAGAAGACCTAGCAGGTCCGGGAAGGCAGGCTGTCAGCGCGGGTCGTACGAGCGTGGTCTTGTCGATGCCCCGCTCGCCCTTGACGAGCACCGCGTTGCCGCTGCCTCAGGAGAGTTCTCTGAGGTACCCGTCGAGCCAGTACTAGCTCGTTCGTATAGCAAGGCGAGCATGTTGGCCGGGATGCCGGATGTATGTCACGAAACGTGGTAGCTGGACATCATGCCAGACAGGTATTCTTTTTAGAACTTTGATTCGATCAATTCTGCTTAATTTCCTTGTAATCTGCGCTGCAACTTGCATCGCAACTATCGATGCATCAATTTGAGAGAATTCCACTGAAATATTGAAGTAAATCGATGTGAAAATTGCCATCGCAATGGGTAACGCCGGTTTTGCTATTTGAATACGCCTGGCATGCAATGAAAGCATGTTCTAGACGGCGCGGCCAGACCCGGAAATGGTGACGGCCTCCCGCTCGCAACGGAAGGCCGTCTATCCCTTCGTACAACCTCATGAGGAAGGTCGTACATGATCAGAATCGTACGCGACTCGGTATCGGCATGCCAGGCGGAATACGCCCGCACCGAGTTCAAGCTAAACGTCCTGCCGCAGGCCAGCGGCACTCTCAGCCACAATCTGAGCGGTCAGGACGTGTTCGTCATCGTGCTGCTGGTCGTGGCCCTGGTAGCAGCGGTCGTGCTTACCGCCGTCTGGTCGAGCGACGGTGAACGCCGCAAGGCCGCGCTCGCTGTACTCAAACTGCTTCTCCGGTGGCATCCGTGACCGCCCAGTTTCACGCCCCGCGATCAGGTCAAGCAGGGGATGGCGGGCGAGCAGGCGCGGTACTGACCGCAGGGCGGCGGCGATGCCGCACGATCACGGTTGGGGGTAGCGTGGGCCGATGAGCGCAGCGAACTGGCGGGACACAAGGTGACGCCGGGTCTCCGTGAGCTGTTTCTCTTCGGAGCGGGCGCGGTCGCCGGGCTGGTGGGCACGGCGGGCGGTATCACCTCGCTCGTGTCGTACCCGGCGCTCCTGCTTGCCGGGGTCGCGCCGTTGCAGGCGAACATCGCGAACCTCGTCGCGCTCGTCGCGTGCTGGCCGGGGTCGGCGGTCACGTCGCAGCCG
>DASXDG010000324.1:0-2268 GCA_036490795.1 Streptosporangiaceae bacterium | reverse complement strand
CTGCTTGCCCCATTCCATGGACAGCAGCACCGAGCCGCTCCACTCGCCGCCGACCGCGACGCCCTGGATCACCCGCAGCACCACCAGCAGGATCGGCGCGGCGACGCCGATGGTCGAGGTGCCGGGCAGGACGCCGACCAGCGCGCTGGCCAGCCCCATCATCAGCAGCGTGATGATCAGCGTGGCCTTGCGGCCGATCCGGTCGCCCCAGTGGCCGAAGACGGCCGCGCCGACCGGGCGTGCCGCGAACCCGACCGCGTAAGTGGCGAACGATTCCAGCGTGCCCGCGTAGGAGCTGGAGGCGGGGAAGAAGACCGAAGGGAACACGATGGCCGCGGCCGTGCCGTACAGGAAGAAGTCGTACCACTCGATCGAGGTTCCGATCACGCTGGCCACCGCGGCCAGGCGGATCTGCCTGCCGCGGCCTGCCTCGTCGGCGGACACCGACCTGGCCTGGCCGGCTTCTTCGGGTTGCAGCACCATAGGGGATTCCTTCCTGACCGTCCCCCGGCCGGTCTACGGCGGTTTACTTTCCGCTACCGGGAAATCCTTTGTTGAAACCCGTATTTCCTTCTGCCTGCGAAGATCTCGGTAAGTGAGAATGGGCAGGCGGAAGCGTTTCCACGGCGCTCTGGCACGGTGGCTTAACTGCGAGCCGGCGTGCTCCCGCCCTCACGGAGGCAGGTCGCGACGACCTCGCCCGGGTCGCTGTCATGACCATTCTCGACCTGCCGCAGCGCCCGGCCGACGACGCGCCGGGCGATCTCCTCGACCGGCATGACCACGCTGGTCAGCTGCGGATACAGCAGCGCGGCGCCGACGCTGCCGTCGAAGCCGACGACGGCGATGTCGCGGCCGACGCGCAGGTTCAGCTCAGCCGCCGCGCCGTAGACGATGACCGCGATCACGTCGCTGCCGGTCAGCACCGCGTCGGGCTTAGCCGAGGACAGGAACGACAAGATCTTGGCCCGCGCGCTCACGTCGTGCTCGACCCGGAGCATGCCCGCTCCGTCACCGGGGATGCCGCAGTCCGCCAGCCCGGCCCGGAATCCGGCCTCGCGGTCGACGTCCCAGTAGGTCCGCGACCCGTAGCCGATGTAGGCGGGCCGGGTGTAGCCGCGCCCGGCCACGTGTCGCACCGCCTCGGCCTCCGCCGTGACGTTGTCGATGTCCGCCCACGCCTGCGGCAGCCCCGGGCGGACTCGGCCGAAGCAGGCGAACGGCATCCCGAGCTCGGCCAGCAGCTCCGTCCGCCGGTCGTCCGGCTGCAGCTCGGAGAGCACCACCCCGTCCACGATGCGGCCCGCGGCCAGGGCGCGGATGTCGTTGAGGGGGTCGGCGTCCTGGGCGACGGCCAGCACCCGGTAGTGGTGCTGCGCGCCCACCCGCAGCAGCGACTGCATGAACTGCATCATGATCAGGTTGGTCGGCTCGAGCTGGATCAGCGGCATGAAGTACGCCAGCTGCATGGTCCGGCGGGACCGCAGGCTGCGGGCGCCGTGGTGGGGCCGGTAGCCGAGCTGGTCGACCGTCTCGAGCACGCGGGCACGGGCGGCGTCGCCGACCCGGCCGCTCCCGTTGAGCACGTTCGACACCGTCGACTTGCCCACCCCGGCGGCACGCGCGACGTCCATGAGCGTGACGTTGCGCTGGGCCATGTCCGGAGCCCGGCGGTTTAGCGGTGCCACCCGTTCTCCGTTCGAATTCCAGGGAAGTCGTCCTCCTGAACATTGTGCGTGAACACATCTTGACATTCGACGAGGGCGGCAGTCTCATAACTGGTGGAAGCTTCCATCAAGTCGGCAAAAACGACGAGGCGGGCATATTTTGCCCTGTCCGGGAGGCGTGATGAGCGTTGCTGCGGCCACGACAGTTATCGGGAAACATAAGGCGCCGGCGGTGACAGGTGACGTCGAGCGCCGCCGTAAGATCCGCACCGCGTTCACTTTCCTGGCCCCCAGCCTGGTCGGTGTGGTGCTGTTCCTGGTTATCCCGGTCATCCTCGTGATCATCTTGAGCCTGGCCCAGTGGAACCTGCTCACGCCGATCAAGTGGGTCGGGTTCAGCAACTACGCGAACATCTTCAAGTTCGACGGGTTCGGGCATCCGCTGATCGTCACCGCCTACTACGTGCTGCTGAACAACAAGCTGCGCGGCAGCGCGTTCGTCCGGGTCGTGGCCGTGCTGCCCTTCCTGGCCACCCCGGTGGCCATGAGCGTGGTGTGGACCTGGTTCTTCGACCCGACCAACGGCATCGTGAACCAGCTG
>DASXDG010000323.1:0-2135 GCA_036490795.1 Streptosporangiaceae bacterium | reverse complement strand
GCCGGCCACGGCGATCGCGGCGAACACCAGGTTGATGTACAGGGTCCAGCGCCAGGACAGGTACTGGGTGAGCAGCCCGCCGAGGATCAGGCCCACGCCGCCGCCGCCTGCGGCGACCGAGCCGAAGACCCCGAAGGCCCGCCCCCGCTCGCGCGGGTCCTGGAAGGTGCTGACCAGGGTGCCGAGGGCGGACGGGGCGAGGATCGCGCCGAACGCGCCCTGCAGCGTGCGGGCCGCCACCAGCATCTCGAACGAGACGGCGGCGCCCCCGATGGCCGAGGAGACGGCGAATCCGGCCAGACCGGTGATGAAGACCCACTTGCGGCTGTACATGTCGCCAAGCCGCCCGCCAACCAGCAGCAGGCTGCCGAAGGCCAGGGCGTAGGCCGTCACGACCCACTGCCGGTCGCTGTTAGGGAATCCCAGCGCACGCTGGGCCGACGGCAGCGCGATGTTCACGACCGTGGAATCAAGGACCACCATCAGCTGGGCGGTAGCCACCACGACCAGGACCAGCCAGCGCCGGTCGACTTGCGCGGCCGCCGGACGGTCCTGGGTGGCAGATGACATGGGATCTATGCCCTTCGCGTGGAGCGCACGCACTGCACAGATCGTCACCGGGTCCGGGGCAACGATTGCCCAGTAAGCCTGCTGGAGATACCGCTATCTCAGGCCACGATAGGCATATGGGAAACGCCACGTCCACCGCTAGGGCACGACCACCAGGGGCACTGGTGAACGGCGGGCGAGGTTGACGGCGACCGAGCCGACCATGCGGTGCATGGCATGCGATGAACTCCCGACCACGATCACCACGGTGTCGTCTGGGTGGGCGTCGCGGATGCTCGTGACGGCGGCGATCAGCTCCTCCGCGATCAGGCCCTGGCGCCGCGCGAACTCCCAGCGCTCCTCGCGCCCGCTCAGCTGCTCGCTGGCCTGGTCGTGCAACTCCCGCGCGATGTCATCGAAGTTGACTTCCATTTCGGCCACGGCGTCTGGCGACAGCATGTCCATGCTCGGCAGGTGGGCCACGTACAGCACCTCGATGCTGCCGGGCCGGCCAATCAGCAGCCTGGCCGCGCCGTCGAGCGCGCGGACGGCGGGAGGCGATCCGTCATATCCGACCACGAGGTACAGATTCGCTGCGGGCACCGCGGTAGCGTTCATCGCGGTTAAGGCTATCTGGTTCCCTGCCGCCGCGTCCCGGTATCAGGCACGCGAACCGGGTAACGGCATCCAGGCGGCGTACCGTGTCCGTGTGGTTCGTTACCGTGTGCTGATCTCAGGTCGCGTGCAGGGCGTGTTCTTCCGCGACACGTGCCGCAGGATGGCCGAGGGGCACGGCGTGAGCGGCTGGGTGCGGAACCTGCCAGACGGCCGCGTCGAGGCGGTCTTCGAGGGATCCACGGGCGACGTCTCCCTCCTGGTGGAGTGGTCGCGGCACGGGCCGCGCAACGCCGTGGTGGAAGACGTCCGCGTGCAGGCAGAACCGCCCGAGGGAATCAGCGGGTTCCAGATCAGGTAACCGGGAGCCTGAAATACCTGAAATAGAGGACGTCAGTTTACGGTTGACTCTCGATGTCCGTGACACAGAGCCTCAAGCCGAGACTGTAGAATGGACAAGGTTGCTCAACCGCAGGCCTTCGGGCATGCGGGGGCGGAGGTAAGGACGCCAACGGAGCAACCACATTTCGCGTGCTTGCCTGCCGCGCCGACCAGGCGCGGGACGCGTCACTCGGTCCACCGGCCCGCAAGGCCGGCGGCATGACGCGGTTGCCACTCCGTGCGCCAGCGGGCACCAGGACCGATAACCGAGCCGCGTACGACGAGACGGTAACCGCCAAGGCGAAGGCCATGGCGCCGATGTCGTGCGCACGAATGGAAGGACCGCGATGGCCACGGTCGTCACGATGAAGCAGCTCCTGGAGAGCGGCGTCCACTTCGGGCACCAGACCCGGCGCTGGAACCCGAAGATGAAGCGTTACATCTTCACTGAGCGCAACGGCATCTACATCATTGACTTGCAGCAGTCGCTCGAGTACATCGACCGCGCGTACGAGTTCATCAAGGAGACGGTCGCCCACGGCGGCTCGATCCTTTACGTCGGCACGAAGAAGCAGGCCCAGGAGGCGATC
>DASXDG010000322.1:0-19813 GCA_036490795.1 Streptosporangiaceae bacterium | reverse complement strand
GTGAAGGGGCGGAATGGGGGGTCGGTCACTGCTCGTTATGATGGATGATCTTGTGATTTTCCGTGCGGGAGAGGCGAACGTGAGCGTCAAGGAACTAACCGGCATCGATGTGCCCACCGGGCTGCTGATCGGCGGAGAGTGGACCGGCGGACGGGGCGGCGGGACGCTGCCGGTGATCGATCCGGCGACCGAGGACGCGCTGACCGATGTCGCCGACGGCACCGTCGAGGACGCCATCGACGCGGTGACCGCCGCGCACGACGCGCTGCCTGGCTGGGCCGCGACGCCGCCGCGGGTGCGGGCCGAGGCGCTGAGGAAGACGTTCGAGCTGATGACCGCGGACGCCGAACCGCTGGCCCGGCTGATGTCGGCGGAGAACGGCAAGTCGCTGCGGGACGCACGGGCCGAGGCGACGTACGCGGCGGAGTTTTTCCGCTGGTATGCCGAAGAGGCGGTGCGGATGGAGGGCGTGCTCGGCGTGGCCCCCTCCGGCGCGAACAAGATCCTGGTTACCCGCCAGCCGGTCGGCGTTGCGGTGCTGGTCACGCCCTGGAACTTCCCGGCCGCCATGGCCACCCGCAAGATCGGCCCGGCGCTCGCCGCCGGCTGCTCGGTGGTGCTCAAGCCGGCCGAGGACACGCCGCTGACCGCCCTGTACATCGCGGAACTGCTCGCCAGGGCCGGGGTGCCGGACGGCGTGGTGAACGTGCTGACCACCTCCCAGCCCGGCCCCGCGGTCGCCGCGATGCTCGGCGACCCGCGCGTGCGCAAGCTGTCCTTCACCGGCTCCACCGAGGTAGGCAAGATCCTGCTCCGGCAGGCGGCGGACGGCGTGCTGAACTGCTCGATGGAGCTGGGCGGTAACGCTCCGTTCATGGTCTTCGACGACGCGGACATTCCCGCCGCCATCGAGGGCGCGCTGCTCGCGAAGATGCGCAACGGCGGTGAGGCATGCACCGCCGCGAACCGGTTTTACGTGCACGAGGCGGTCGCCGACGAGTTCAGCCGCGAGTTCTCCACGCGCCTGGCGAACATGGTGGTCGGCCCTGGCCTGGACGAGAAGACCGACGTGGGGCCGCTTGTCAACGAGCCGACCAGGACCAAGGTCGCCGAGCTTGTCACGTCGGCCGCCGACGACGGCGGCAAGGTCGTTACCGGCGGGCAGGTACCGGACCGTCGCGGCTACTACTACCAGCCGACTGTGCTCGACCATGTTCCGGCGACGGCCGGCATCCTGAACACGGAGATCTTCGGCCCGGTGGCCCCGATCGTCAGGTTCAGCGAGGAATCCGACGCGATCCACTGGGCCAACGACACCGAGTTCGGCCTGGTTTCTTACGTCTATACCCGGGATCTGGCCAGGGGACTGCGCGTGTCCGAAGCGCTGGAGTCCGGCATGGTCGGGCTCAACCGGGGATTGGTGTCCGACCCGGCAGCCCCGTTCGGCGGGGTGAAGCAGTCCGGTATCGGTCGCGAAGGTGCGCACGAAGGCCTGCTCGAATTCACCGAAACAAAGTACATCGCGACCAATTGGTAACCCTTCAGCCTACCTTTGTTTTGTAGCCAGCTGTCGCGATTAAACTCGCCACCCTATGGGTGGATCGCAGACTGACGTAGCGGCTGTCGCGCCGGTAGCCCAGTACACCGACACCGAGTTCCACCAGAGCAAACGGTCTTGGCCGTGGCTGCGGCCCACCGGGGCGTACCTGCTCGCTGGCGCCATCATGATGGTGGTATATGTCCGGCTGTCGATGACGTATGGGCTCAATTCCGACAGCGCGAATATCCTGCTGATGGGGAATGACCTAATGCACGGCAATTTGCTGCTGCATAGCTGGTTTATGTCCGACGTATCGTTCTATCCGACCGAGCTGGTGCAGTACGCGCTCCTGGTCGCCATTTTCGGGCTGCACGCGCAGACCGCGCATATCGCGGCGGGCATGACCTACACGCTGGTGTTCCTGCTCGCCGTGGCGCTGGCCAGGGCCGGTACGGCCGGCCGCGCGGCGCTGATCAGGACGCTGATCGTGGGCGGGATCATGCTGGCGCCCTCGTTCGGCCTCGGTGTGTTCGCCCTGGACCTGTCCGTCGGGCATATCGGCACCGCGGTGCCGCTGCTGCTGACCTGGCTGCTGCTCGACCGGGTGGAGCGGACAGGGCGCTTCTCGGTGAGGGCGCGCTGGTGGGTGCCGGCGGTCGCCGTCATCGCGCTGGCCTGGGTGCTGATGGCCGATCCGATCGTGCTCGTCGTCGGCCTGCTGCCGCTTGGCGTGGCAGCGGCTATCGCGTCCGCGCGGACCATCTACCGGGCTGGCGGCTCCTACCGGGCCGGCGGCTCCTGGCAGGCTGGCGGCTGGCGGGACAGGATCCGTGCCGCGTGGTACCCGCTGTCCCTGATCGGGGCGGCCGGCGCAGCCTATGAGCTGGGCAGCCTGGCCTGCCGCCTCGTGCACAACGCCGGCGGCTACAGCGTCAACGCCCTGCCGTTCCACCTCACCCCGCTGAGCTCCCTGCATCAGAACCTGCCGGCCGCGTGGAAGGTGCTGGAAATCTTCGGCGCCAACGTGGCCGGCCTCGGCGGCGTCCAGCTCGTGCTGGCGATCTTGCACCTGGCCAGCGTCGCCGTCGTACTGGCCGCGATGCTGATCGCCTGCCTGCGCTATCTCAGGATCAGCCTGATCGACCAGGTGCTCGCCATCGCGATCGTGGTCAACGTCGCGTTGTACATGCTGACGAACGCATCCGGGCTCGCCGCGCACGAAGTCGCGATCATCGTGCCGTTCGGCGCGGTGCTCGCCGCGAGGATCTTGCCGCGCCTGCGGCCGCGCACGCGACCGCGGCTATGGCCAAGGCCCCGGGCGGCCGCGGCCTTGGCCATAGCCGGCAGCTCGGTGCTGGCCGGATACACGGTCGGCCTCGGCTGGGAACTGGCTCAGCCGGCCCAGCCGATGCAGAACACCCAGCTCGCCACCTGGCTGAAGCAGCACCACCTCAGCTACGGACTCAGCGGCTACTGGACCTCAGGTAGCGTCACGATCGACGGCGACGCCAAGGTGGCGGTGCGGGCGCTCATGCAGTTCAAGATGCAGCGCGACCTGTGGATGGCCGACGAGGCGTGGTACGACCCGGCCCTGCATAACGCGAACTTCATCGTGCTGGACAGCGAGCCGGGTTACTTCACGCACTGGGAGCCGACCGCCCTGGTCAAGAAGTACTTCGGCACGCCCGGCCGGGTCTACCACGACGGGCAGTACACGATCGAGGTGTGGAACCACAACCTGCTGCCCGAGATCCCCTGGGGACAGGCCAGGCCCGGCGAACTTCTGGCCGGCCAGGATCCAGCTGGCGATGTTGCCGCGTGACCACCGCTGCCAGCGGCCGAGGGCGAATCCCGTGGTGGCGAGCAGGACGAGGACACCGCTCAGAGCGGGCCGGTCAAGGAATGACAGGATCCGGGTACGCCAGGGCGGCGAGGGCGGGGAGGCCGGCATGCCCGCGGAGAGCGCCGGTTCCAGTTCCTGGATCGCCAAAGCAAACCGTCCATTGCCGCTATCGAGCTAATCGTTACGGAACCGTACAGATTTAGCCGGCCCATAGCCCGTGAGCTGGCTAAACGCTGCCTGTGAGAACGTAAAGAGCCGGCCCCCTCCGAAAGCACACTTCCGCGTTGGTCAAGCGGTAAGGTGGAGCGCCAGGCCAGTGCGCGCGGGCATTCTGCCGAGTCACCCAGCGAGGGCACGGTCCAGGCCGGGAACCCAACTTAACGTAAAGCCGGAGGTAGACCGTTGGTTGACAGGGACGTGGTCGTCATCGGGGGATGCGGGCACGTAGGCCTGCCGCTCGCCCTCGCTTTCGCCGACCGGGGCGCCAATGTGGTCATTTATGACGTCAGCGAGGCGTCGGTGGCCGCGGTGAACAGCGGGAAGATGCCATTCGCCGAGCCGGGTGCCGACGAGATGCTGCAGCGGGCGCTGGCAGCTGGCCGCCTGCACGCCTCTGCCGACCCGGCCGTGGTGGGTTCCGCCGAGCACGTCGTCGTGGTCATCGGTACCCCGGTCGACGAGCACTTGAACCCGGACCAGAATGCGATCCCGAAGGCCCTTGGCGGTTGCGCCGGGTACCTTCACGACGGTCAGATTCTCATCTTGCGCAGCACCGTGTTCCCGGGTGTGACCGCTCTAGTGGAGAAGATGGTGGCTGGTCTCGGTCTGCAGATCGACGTCGCCTTCTGCCCCGAGCGCATCGCCGAGGGCAAGGCCATGACCGAGCTGTTCGAGCTGCCGCAGATTGTCTCGTCGCGGACGCAGGCGGGCGCCGACCGCGCCGCCAAGCTGTTCGGCAGGCTCACCGGCCAGCTGGTCCGGCTGTCGCCGGAGGAGGCTGAGCTGGCCAAGTTGTTCACCAACGTGTGGCGGTACATCAAGTTCGCCACCGCCAACCAGCTGTACATCATGGCCAACGAGCGCGGCCTGGACTTCGAGCGGATCAGGAAGGGCCTGGCGCAGGACTACCCGCGGGCCCAGGACATGCCGGCCGCCGGCTTCGCGGCGGGACCGTGCCTGTTCAAGGACACGATGCAGCTCGCCGCCTACAACAACAACAACTTCGCGCTCGGGCACAGCGCCATGGCGGTCAACGAAGGCATGCCGCTGTATGTGGTGTCGCGGCTCGAGCATCGCTTTGACCTCGCCAACATGACCGTC
This sequence comes from Streptosporangiaceae bacterium, assembly GCA_036490795.1. Lineage (GTDB taxonomy): Bacteria > Actinomycetota > Actinomycetes > Streptosporangiales > Streptosporangiaceae > JAFARZ01. The sequence continues at coordinate 15,110 of DASXDG010000322.1, read as the reverse complement.
GGCATCTTGGGCATGTCGTTCAAGGGCGGTTCCGACGACATCAGGTCCAGCCTGTCCTACAAGCTCAAGCGGATCTTGACCTTCAAGGCCGGCCACGTGCTGACCACGGACCCGTACGTCACCGTCGACCCGAACCTGGTGTCGCTGGACGAGGTCCTGGCCCAGTCCGACCTGCTCGTCATCGGCGCGCCGCACGACGAGTACCGGAACCTGGACACCGACAAGCCCGTTGCCGACATATGGAACATTCAGGGTCTCGGTGTGCTGATATGAGCGAGGATCCTCGCGTCTCGGTGATCGTCCCCGCTTACAACGAGGGCGAGCACATACTGGGCGTGCTTGACCGGCTGTTCGAGTCGGTCAAGCTGCCCTGCGAGGTACTCGTCGTGGTCGACACACCGGATGACAGCACGATCCCGGTCACCGAGGAGTACGCGCTCAAGGAGCCGCGTCTGGTGACCGTGATCAACACGTACGGGCGGGGGCCGGCGAACGCGATCCGCTACGGCATCGACCACGCCAAGGCGCCGGTCGCCGTCGTTACGATGGCCGACGGCTGCGACGACGCGCGGCAGATCGACGAACTGGCCCGCCTGGTCGAGCGCGGAGTCGCGGTCGCGGCCGCGTCCCGGTACATGCCCGGCGGACAGCAGGTCGGCGGCCCGATCCTCAAGGGCGCCATGTCGAAGTTCGCGGGCCGCAGCCTGCGGACTTTCGCTCATGTGGGAACCCGCGACGCGACGAACTCGTTCAAGGCGTACTCGACGGAATTCGTCCGTGAGGTCGGCATCGACTCCCGTGCCGGGTTCGAGATCGGCATCGAGCTCACCGCCAAGGCCAAGCGGCTGCGGCAGCCGGTCGCCGAGATCCCCACGATCTGGCTTGACCGCCAGGCCGGGGTGTCGAACTTCAAGGTGGCGAAGTGGGTGCCCAGTTACGTGCGGTGGTACAGGTTCGCCTTCGGCGGCACGCTCACCGCCGAGGAGATCCGCCACCGTTCAGCGAAGAAGAACAAGAACAGGGAGAGCTAACACATTATGGAGCAGGTTCTGGTCAGCGGCTCCGCTGGCTTCATCGGCGGCTACGTCGTGGAGGAGCTGCTGAAGCGTGGCTACTCGGTCGTGGGAATTGACAACTTCTCCAAGTACGGCAAGGTGAACAAGTCGTACGACGATCACCCGAACTACCGGCTCATCGAGGGCGACGCCCGGGACACCGAGCTGATGACGTCGCTGCTGGAGGAATGTGACCACTTCATCGCCGGGGCGGCGATGATCGGCGGCATCTCCTACTTCCACACGTATCCGTACGACCTGCTCGCCACCAACGAGCGGATCATCGCGTCCTCGTGCGACGCGGCCATCGCCGCGCGGAAGAAGAACGGCCGGCTGAAGAAGGTCACCTACCTGTCCTCGTCGATGGTGTTCGAGGGTGCCACCGAGTGGCCGTCCTACGAGGGTCAGCAGCGCGAATGCGCGCCACCGCTGTCGTCCTACGGCTTCCAGAAGCTCGCCGTCGAGTACTTCGCGATCGCCGCCTGGGACCAGTACAAGCTGCCGTACACGATCGCGCGCCCGTTCAACTGCGTGGGCATCGGCGAGAGCCGCGCGCTGGGCGACGAGGAGATCCTCTCCGGCAACGTCAAGCTCGCGATGAGCCACGTCGTCCCCGACCTCGTGCAGAAGGTGCTCAAGGGCCAGGACCCGCTGCACATCCTCGGCTCCGGCGACCAGATCCGGCACTACACCTACGGCGGTGACCTCGCCGAAGGCGTGGTGACCGTGATGGAGCACCCGGACGCGACCAACGAGGACTTCAACCTCTCCACCGCCGAGAGCACGTCGGTGACCAAGCTGGCCGAGGTCATCTGGCGCAAGACCAAGGGCACTGAGGTCCCGCTGCGGCTTGTGCACGACGACCCGTTCGAGTACGACGTGCAAAAGCGGGTGCCGTCCACTGACAAGGCCAAGCGCATCCTCGGTTACGAGGCCTCCACGAGCCTGGACACCATGCTCGACGAGGTCATCCCGTGGATCGAGCAGGCCGTCAAGGCGGGCACGATCTGAGCGATAGCGCTCTGGTACTGACGAAACGGCGGCGTCCGGTCTACATCTGGGCGCCGCCGTTCGTCGTGCTGCTCGTCACCGGTTGCGTTCGTAACCGCTTCCTGTTCAGCCAGAAGCTGTACGAGCAGGGCGACGCAGGCGCGAACTCGATCCTGATCACGACGGCCAAGCACTTCACGCTGCTCATCGGGAACTACTCGCGGGAGGGATTCAACCACCCGGGTCCGGCCTTCATGTACGTGCAAGCGGCGGGCGAGTGGCTGCTCAGGGACGTCCTGCACGTGGTGCCCACCGCGTGGAACGCGCACATGCTGGCGGTGTTCGCGCTCGACTGCGCTCTCGTGTCCATCGGCGTGCTCGTCAGCTACGGCTGGACCGGGTCGGCCGCCGGCGCGCTCGTGGCGACCGCGAGCTTGACCGTGCTTGCCATCTGGCAGCCCGCCATCCTCAACTCCGACTGGATGCCGTACCTGTACGTGCTGCCGTACGTGGTCTTCCTGCTCGCGGCGGCCAGTGTGATGGCGGGCGCGGCACGCGACGTCTGGATCATGACGCTGGCCGGCTGGCTGCTCATCCACGGCCATGCCTGCTTCCTGTTCTTCGTGCCGCTGATCACGGCCTTCACCGTGGCCATGATCGGATGGCGGCACGGTCCCCGCGCGGTGCTCGCCCGGTTCGCCGGGGACCGGCGGCTGTGGATCCCGGTCGCGGCGATCAGCGCGCTGTTCCTGCTGCCGATCGTGGTCAACCTGGCACTGCGCTGGCCCGGCGACTTCGGCACGTACATCGCTTACGGAAAGTCCGGGCAAGCCGGCGGCCACGGGCCGAGCCAGATCGTGCATTACCTGCTCTGGTTCTGGTGGCCGCACGGCCTGGCGGCTCTGGCCGCCCTGGCCCTCTACGGCGCCGCGCTCGCGGCCACCGTGCTGCTCACCAGGGACACGCTGCGGGAAAACCTGCTGGCCCTGCTGGTCATCAACCTGGTGTCCACGGCCGGCGTGATCGCGTACGCGGCCGTGGGCATCGACAACCTGTCCCAGTACTACATCGCCTACTTCTACTGGTCGGCGCCGCTGATCGCGGGCCTGGCCCTCGCGCTCGCCGTGATCTGCTCGCTGCCAGCCAGCGCCGCCGTGGCGGTGAGCGCGGCGGCCGCGGTGGCGTCGGCGACGGTGCTCGCCGTGCTTCCTGGCACGCTGGCGAGCACCCACGACATCGACGAGGCGCTACCAGGTGCGGTCGCCGCGCTGTCCGCCCGTGCGCCCGGCACGTTGATCGTGCTGACCATCCAGCATCCCGCCTGGGTGCAGACAGCGGGCTTCCTCGTCCAGGCCGAGCGGACCGGCGTGCACGTATGCGTCGACGGCTCGTGGTACACGTTCCTGTTCAGCCGCCAGTTCATCTGCACGCGGGCCCAGCTGGCGCACGGCGTCCGCTACCAGTTCGACGAGTCGCCGGCGCCGGCCGGCGCCGGCGTGCTGTACCGCTTCGACGGCGTCTCGGTGGTCAAGGCCTGACGCGGCTACATGTACAGGACGCGGCGGCGGGCCACCATGACCAGGGCCGGGGCGGCGCAGGCGGCGATCGCCGCCAGGCGGTACCAGTTGACGTACCGCTTCGGCGTGGCGAGCAGCAGGATCAGCGCGAACAGGAACGGGTCGATCAGCGACCGCCCGTCGCCGAACGTGCTGTTCCAGATCTGGTCGGACAGCAGCCCGAGCTCGAGCACGAAGAACACGAACGCGACACGTTCGTGTACCGGCGCCGTTGTCACCGCGATGACGGCGAAGCCGGCCAGGATGAAGATGGCCAGCGTCACGTACTCCAGCATGTTGTAGTCGTACTGACCCATCACGCTCGTGCTGATGTGGTGCGCGTCGTACCAGATCCAGTGGAACATCGACGCGAACGGCGTGCTCAGGTTGCGGCTGGCGTCCGCGGAGAGTCCCGACTGGGCGAAGTATCCCTTGAGCACGAACTTGGCGGCCAGCTCGTCCAGGCCGAACGCGACCGCGGGGGCCAGCCACGCGACGTCGGGCCAGCCAGGCTTGGCCTTGCGCCGTGCCATCTGCACCAGCCGGACGCAGGCGATGGCCGCCGGGGCGAACAAGATGGTCTCCCTGGTGATGGCCGCGAACGCGAACGCCGTGCCGGACAGCACCCAGCGGCCGCGCCGGTAGGCGAGCAGGCCGCCCAGCATGCATGCCTCGGCGAGCGGCTCGGCGGTATCCCTGCCGACGCTGATCGCCAGCCCGAAGTAGGCGGCGAACAGCACGCCGCACAGCGCGTGCCGGCCGCTGTCGCGGGCGAACCTGCCGCCCAGGTAGGCCATGGCGGCCACACCGAACAGGTTGACCACGATCAGCGCCACCGGCACGAGGTCGTGCTGGCCGAACGAGACGATCCAGGAGACCAGCGGATAGCCGATCCTGGTGTACCGGTACGGCTGGTCCATCGTGATGCCGTAGGCGGTCTTGCTCCAGTTGAACGGGTTCAGCGCCAGCCGGTAGTAGAACTGGCCGTCGTAGCCCGCCGCGCCGGGGTCGCCGATCCTCATGCCGGGCGGCAACTGGTGCGGATGGGTGTAGGCGTGACCGCCTTTCCAGTGCCCGGAGCCGGCCAGGACGAACAGGCTCGGGTGCCCGTGCGCCCACACCGACAGGCGGGCGATCACGAAGCCCAGCCAGCCCGCAAACGCGACGATCGCGGCCGCGAGCGGGTGATCGAGTCGCGACAGGAGCGACGGAACCCGTTCTCGCAGGGACTCAGGCGCGTCTGGCGCCGACGTGAGCTGCAAGGGCGTGCCTCCACCGTTCCTGAAGTGGCGTTAAGAAAATTCCCAGGCGAGCATACGCCGCTCCGGGCTGCGACCATGCCAGGCTACGCTGTGACAGGCCGTGATGAGTAAAGGACGTGGTAAAGATCGTGACCGCGAGCGCGCCTATTGGCTCGCGCGCACTGGCCAAGCCGATCACCTCTGGTCGTCGTATGGCTACAATCGCGCTATTCGCCGTCCTCGCGGCCGGGTTCTTCGTCCTGTATCTGCGACTGTCCCGCACCTATCCGGAGAATTCGGACGAGGCCAACATCTTGCTGATGGCCTGGGACATGATGCACGGCCACGTCATGCTGCACGGCTGGTTCATGTCGGACGTGTCGTTCTACACGACCGAGTTGCCTGAGTACCTCCTGCTGGAGACCTTCCTCGGTCTGCACTCCGATACCGCGCACGTGGGCGCCGCGCTGACCTACACGCTCGTCGTGCTGATCGCGGCCATACTGGCCAAGGGGAAAGCTGGCACGGTGAGCCGGGCCGAAGCCACGATCAGGATGCTGATCGCGGCGGGCATCATGATCGCGCCGCAACTCGGCACCGGCGTGTTCGTCGTGCTGCTGTCCGTCGGGCACATCGGCACGGCGGTACCGCTGATGCTGATCTGGCTGGTCATCGACCGAGGACAGCGGGCACCCCGCAAGGCGATCGCGGTGGCGGTGATGCTGGCCTGGGTGCTGATCGCCGACCCGCTCGTGCTTCCCGCCGCGATCGTCCCGCTCGCGGCGGTGTGCCTGTACCGCGCGGTTCGGATCGTGCCGCGGATCCACCCCTTGACCGGCCGCACCGCGTGGCGCCGTGCGGTGTGGCGCGCCGCTGGCTACGAGATCTCGCTGGCCATCGCGTGCGGTGCCGGCTACGGGCTGGGCACGTGCACGTACGGGCTCATCCACTACTACGGCGGGTACCGGATCCACTCGGTCGGGTACCAGCTGGTGGCACCCGCCCTGTGGCCGGGACACGCCTGGGTGACGATCCAGGGCTGGCTGGCCATGTTCGGCGCCTACCCGCAGGGCAACGCGACCCAGATCGCGTTCGCGATCGTGCACATGATCGGCGTGGCCCTGGTCGCTGTCGCCCTGTGGCTGACCGCCAGGCGGTTCCTGCGCGGGGCCAGCCTGATCGACCAGGTGCTGCTGGTCTCGATCGTGCTCAACGTCGCCCTCTACGTGCCGAGCACGCTGGCCAGCACGACCGACCTGAACGCCCGTGAGTACGCGCTAGCGCTGCCGTTCGGCGCGGTACTGGCCGGCCGGAGGCTCGCCGGCAAGGTACGCCTGTCCATGCCGGGCGTGCCCGTCCCCGCGACGGGTGCCCGGGCCGGCCGGAAGGCCCGCCTGCTCGTGCCGTGCCTGGTCGCCGTGCTCGGCGCCTACCTGGCCAGCCTCGGCTGGTCGGCGACCCGGCCGCCAGTGCCGGCGGAGAACTCCCAGCTTGGTGCCTTCCTGGCCGCCCACAACCTGACCTACGGCGTCAGCGGATACTGGCAGTCCAGCATCGTCACCGTGGACACGTCCGGCCAGGTGACGATCCGTGCCGTCATGCCCGGATCGCTGCAGCGGGACTGGTGGGAGTCCAAGCACTCCTGGTACGACCCCAGCACCAACACGGCCACGTTCCTGGTGACGGAAAACCTGCCCGGTTTCTACAACTACTGGGAGCCGCAATTCCGGTCCGTATCGTGGCTCGGGCTGCCCGTACAGATCTACAGCCTGCCGCCTTACACGATCTACGTCTGGGACCACAACATACTGAACTGACGCCGCGCACTGCCGATGCTGTCGTCAGGGCGCGAGGGGACGTAGCCTGTGCATGTGGATCGGCGCATTTTCGGGCTAGAGAACGAGTACGGCGTTACCTGTACCTTCCGTGGGCAGCGGCGGCTGTCCCCGGATGAGGTGGCGCGCTATCTGTTCCGGCGCGTGGTCTCCTGGGGGAGGAGCAGCAACGTCTTCCTCAGGAACGGGGCGCGGCTCTACCTGGACGTAGGCAGTCACCCGGAATACGCGACGCCCGAATGCGACTCGGTCATCGACCTGGTGGCGCACGACAAGGCGGGGGAGCGGATCCTCGAGGGGCTCCTGGTCGACGCGGACCGGCGGCTGCGCGAGGAAGGCATCGCCGGCGACATCTACCTGTTCAAGAACAACACGGACTCGGCCGGGAACTCCTACGGCTGCCACGAGAACTACCTGGTGGGCAGGCACGGCGAGTTCGGCCGCCTGGCCGACATCCTGATCCCGTTCCTGGTCACCCGGCAGATCATCTGCGGCGCGGGGAAGGTACTGCAGACCCCCCGCGGGGCGGTGTACTGCGTCTCGCAGCGCGCCGAGCACATCTGGGAATCGGTATCCTCCGCGACCACCAGGTCCCGGCCGATCATCAACACCAGGGACGAGCCGCACGCGGACGCCGAGCGATTCCGCCGGCTGCACGTGATCGTCGGCGATTCCAACATGAGCGAGACCACCACGCTGCTCAAGGTGGGCTCCACCGACCTGGTGCTGCGGATGATCGAGGCCGGCTCGATCATGCGCGATCTGACCCTGGACAACTCGATCAGGGCGATCCGTGAGGTCAGCCATGACATGACCGGCAGGAGCCGGGTCCGCCTGGCCAGCGGCCGTGAGCTCAGCGCGCTGGATATCCAGTACGAGTACCTGAACCGGGCCAAGGACTTCACCGACAAGAACGGCGCGGACCCGGTCAGCAAGCGGGTGCTGGACATGTGGGAGCGCGCGCTCGCCGCGATCGAGAGCGGCAACCTGGACCTGATCGCGCGTGAGATCGACTGGGTGACCAAGTACCAGCTGATCGAGCGGTACCGGGCCAGGCACGACCTCCCGCTGTCCTCGCCGCGTGTCGCCCAGCTGGACCTGGCCTACCATGACGTGCACCGCGGCCGCGGCCTGTACTACCTGCTGCAGAAGGCCGGCGCGGTAGAGCGGGCGACCCGCGACATTGACATCTTCGAAGCCAAGTCGGTCCCGCCGCAGACCACCAGGGCGAAGCTGCGTGGCGAGTTCATCCGGCGTGCCCAGGAGAAGCGTCGTGACTTCACCGTCGACTGGGTGCACCTGAAGCTGAATGACCAGGCGCAGCGGACCGTGCTGTGCAAGGACCCGTTCCGTTCGGTGGACGAGCGGGTGGAGAAGCTCATCGCCGGGATGTAACCAGCAGTAATCGTAGGTTACTCTGAGTGGTGCAGAAGTTGCCGCATGCCCCCGCGGAGGGCGTCAACGCGGGTAATATCCATGTCTGTTTCCCAGATACCCCTTTCGGGAGGACAGACGACATGCGCGGGCGATGGTCACGGCTGGCCTGGCCGGCCGGCTTCGCCGTCGGCGGGATCGTGCTGTTCCTGGCGTACCTGCTGCAGTCCTCGCGCTCGACCAACGTGAACTCCGACGGGGCGTCGAACGCGCTGCAGGCCTGGGCCATGCTGCACGGCAACGTGCTGCTGCACGGCTGGAGCTTGTCCGACGTCTCGTTCTACACCACGGAACTTCCCCAGTACGCGCTGGTAGAGGCGGTCAGGGGGCTGACTCCCGAGGTCGTGCACATCTGCGGCGCGATGACCTATGCGTTGCTGGTCGTGTTCGCCGCCGTGCTCGCCAAGGGACGCTCTACCGGCCGGAAGGCCCTGGTCAGCGTGGCGGTCGCGGCGTCCTGCATAATGACGCCTCAGCTCGGCAACCCGGCCGCGATGGTGCTGCTGTCACCCGATCACGTCGGCACCGGGGTCCCGCTGCTAGTGATCTGGATCCTGATCGACAGGACCGACTGGCTGGCCGGGCCGGCAGAGGCGGACGGGGACGGCCGGCCGCGCCGGGACGGCTGGCTGCGCTGGGCGGTGCCGGCCGCCGTCTGCCTGCTCCTTGCCTGGACCGCGGTCGGGGATCAGCTCGCCGAGGTCGTCGCAGCGGTGCCGCTGGTGCTGACCTGCGCTCTGCGCGTCCTGCGCGCCAGGTTCCGCGGCGTCCGGCTGCGCAACCTGGGCTACGAGCTATCGCTCGGTGTCGCGGCCATGCTGTCGGTGCCGCTCGCCTGGCTTGGCGTCAAGCTGGTCACCGCGCTCGACGGCTGGACCATCACCGCGCCGCGCACCGGCCTGGCCGCTCCCGGCGTGCTGGGCAGGAACCTCTCACTGACCGGAAGCGGCCTCCTGCAGTTGTTCGGCGCCGACTTCTTCCGCGAGCAGTCGGGTGTCGAGGACGTGTTCTCTGTCATCCACATGGCCGGGCTCGCGCTGGCCGCGTGCGGACTGTTCCTGGCCGTGCGCAGATTCTTCGGCCAGCAGCTGATCGTCCAGGTGCTCACCGTCGCGATCGCGGTGAACATCGCCGCCTACATCTTCACCGTCCAGGCCGAGAACATCGCGACCACGCGCGAGATCGCCGCCGTGCTGCCGTTCGGTGCCGTGCTGGCCGGCCGGCTGCTCGCTGACCCGTTGCTCGGCGTGCGACCCGAGCAGCGACCCGAGCAGAGTGTGACCCATGCCCGGGTTTCGCCGAACCGGCTGCTCGCGGGCAGCGTGGCCGTACTCGCGCTGTTCCTGTGCTACGGGGCGATGCTCGGCTACAACGCCACCCGCCCGATGCCCGCCGAGCAGATTCCGGCGGCCCAGGTCGCCAAGCTGGCCAGCTGGCTCAAGGCGCACGGTTTCACCAGGGGCGTCGGCGGTTACTGGCTGTCGAACAGCGTCACGCTGGACACTGGCGGCGCGGTCCAGGTCAGGGCCATCGATATCAACCAGGACGAGCTGATCAACGGCGGGTACTGGGAAGCCGACTCGAGCTGGTACGACCCGCGCAGCGCGTACGCCGACTTCGTCCTGACCGTCCCGCCGCCCTGGCACCCGCGCGAGCCCGGCGTGCTGATCAGGCACATGGAGCAGGTCGCGGGTAAGCCGGTCAAGATTTACCGCTTCGACGGATACCAGATCGCCTTGTGGCGGCAGAATCTGCTCACCAAGCTCGGTTAGAGCGCTGGCCGGCCGCCTTGTCATGAGCTAATTCCAAAATGGCTGAGTAATAGCTGAATGGCGCCAAACCTGGGCACTAAGCCCTGTTAGCACGTGGAGACCAATACCACGACGGATGCCCGGTAGGCTGGCGGGGCTGACACCGACCACCTTGAGGATTCCATGCGACGCTCACTGGCGTTTATCGCCATTCCCCTGATAGCAGGCCTGGCCCTAGCTGGTTGCGGTTCGTCGAAGTCGACGGCCGCCGGCGGCACCTCTAGCGGCAACGCGAACGCCGAGGTTACGGCCTCCGGCACGTTCGGCAAGGCGCCCAGCGTGACGATCCCGAAGGCGAAAGCCGACGCGTCGCTGACGGTCAAGACGCTCATCAACGGGACCGGCACCGCGCTGACGTCGACGGACGCCTTCCTCGGTAACTACGTCGTCTACACCTGGGACGGCACCACCCACACGCTGAAGGGCAGCACCTACGGCTCGGGCGGCACGCCGACGCTGTTCAGCACCCCGCTGCTGCCCGGGCTCGCCTCCGCGCTTACCGGTAAGAAGGTGGGCAGCCGGGTGCTGGCCGTCCTGCCGCCCAAGGATGCCTTCGGCAGCCAGGGCAACTCCGAGGCCGGCGTCACGCCCACCACCACACTTGTCTTCGTCATCGACGTGATCCGTGCCTATCCCGGTACCGTGGGCGCGACCGGCAGCGCCGTCGGGCATGGCGGCGGTGACCTTCCGACCGTGACTGAGCCGTCCGCGGCGGGCACCGCGCCGACCGTCAAGATGCCCGCGTCGTCGGTCAAGCCCCCGACAACGCTGCAGACGCAGACCCTGATCAAGGGCAGCGGCCCGAAGGTCGCCAAGGGCGACTATGTCATCGCGCAGTACGTCGGTTACATCTGGCGGACCGGCAAGGTCTTCGACTCGTCCTGGTCCCGCAAGACCCCGTTCGGCTTCGAGATAGGCGCCAACCCCGAGCAGGTCATCCCCGGCTGGGACAGCGGACTGGAAGGGCAGACGGTGGGCAGCCGGGTGCTGCTGGTCATACCGCCCAAGGAGGGCTACGGCAGCACCGGTGCCTCCCAGGCCGGCATCACCGGCACGGACACCCTGGTGTTCGTCGTCGACATCGTTGACGCCTACAGCGCGACGTCGAGCAGCTGATCGATGCGGCGTGCGAAGTTGATCGCGGCCATCGCCGCGCCCGTTCTGGGCGCGGCGATGCTCGCCGCCTGCTCTAGTTCCGGTGGCTCGGGCAGTCCCGGAGCTAACGCCGACGTGGCCGTGACCGGTACGTACGGTAAGGCGCCAACGGTGAAGATCCCGTCGAAGTCGCCGGGCAGTGCCCTGACCGTCAAGACCCTCGTCAACGGCACCGGGCCCGCGGTCAGCAGCACAGCGGCGTTCGTCGCCAACTACGTCTTCTATACATGGGACGGCACCAGCCACAAGCTGGTGGAGAACACATTCAGCAGCAACCCCCAGCTGATGGCCGGGTCGCTTATTCCCGGCCTGACCACGGCGCTTAACGGCAAGAAGGTCGGCAGCCGGGTCCTGGCGGTCGTCCCGCCGGCCGACGCCTACGGCTCGCAGGGCGACACGCAGGAGGGCATCAGTCCCAACTCCACGATGGTGTTCGTGGTCGACCTGCTCGGCGTCTTCGGGAGCAACGAGGACGTGTCCGGTACGCAGGTCAACGCCGGCGCCGGCTTGCCGGCAGTCAGCGATATCACCGGTTCCGCCCCGACAATCACCATCCCCGCCAGCGCCCCGCCGACCAGCCTGACCGTGAAGACCCTGGTCCAGGGCACCGGCCCGGCGGTGAAGGGCGGGCAGTACATCGTCGTCCAGTACACCGGCGTCGACTGGCGGACCGGCAAGGTCTTCGACTCCTCCTGGTCCCGTAAAGCGCCGCTCGGTTTCGCGGTAGGCGAGGCCGGGTCCGTGATCCTCGGTTTGGACACCGGCCTCGAAGGGGTGCGCGTAGGCAGCCGGGTGCTGCTCGTCGTCCCGCCCGCTGACGGGTACGGCAGCAAGGGCGTGTCCTCGGCCGGCATCACCGGCACCGACACGCTGGTGTTCGCCGTCGACGTCCTTGGCGCGTTCGGCTAATCCTTGCCCGCGGCGAGGCGGCCGGCGTGTACTCCGGCCGCCGCCGCGGTGAGGAAGTACGCGAGATCCTCGTCCAGCCCGCGGCCCATCGTGGACAGCGGCACCGGTGCTGACCGGAGTGCTTCCTCCAGGCCGTCGACCGGCACGGTGACCAGCCGGTGCCGATCCGCCAGGGCAGCGGCCCCCGCCGTCACGACGTCGCCGAACTCGCCGCCGAGCGATGGCACCACGACGTCGGCCGGGGCCAGCGCCACCCGTCCGTACGCGGTCAGGCAGTGGTGCGACACCCCGTAGTGCCGCGACCGGGCGTCGGCAGCCGATACCCGCAGCGACGCGACCGGACGGCCACCGAGAGCCGCCGCCGCGTTGACCGCCTCGCCCGCGGCCACTCCCGAGTATCCCCAGCGTGTCCCGGTGCCGAGGTTCCCCGGTCCCTGCGTGACCACCGCCACCGACGCGTTCAGCACATGCCGCGCCGCGAGCAGCCCGGTGTGCAGGGTCACCGTCTCCAGGTCACCGCCGAACGACTGTCCGGTGGACACCACCCCGGCGAGCCAGCCGGCATCGCGCAGCCCCGAACACGACCGGGAGAACCATGCCGGGAGCGCCCCGCCATCCTGCATGACATACACCACTGTCAGTTCTGAGTTCACGGAGAAGAGCCCGGCGAGCACGGCGGGGAGAGCCGAATGCAGGTCGGCGACCACGACCGGCATCGCGTCGATGTCGCTAGCCTCGCGCAGCACCTCATGCCATGGCGAGCCCTGTTCGTCGGCTCCCCGCACGCACGCCTGCAACGGCGTATACCGCGCCTTGATCAGATGCCCAGGCAGTTCAGCATCGTCCGGCAGCCGCTCAGGCACCGCGACCACCATCGCGTACCCCCCGGTCCCCAGTGCCAGATCAAGCGCCGTCGTATTCAACAGCACCCGATCGCCAGGGAGGGGCGTCCCGGTAAGCGCCGGATAACACAGTGCCCTTATCCGCTGGGCCGGGTCCGCCGCACCCCGCCCCTGGTCGTGGATCTGTACGTCGAGTTCCACCGCGCCAGCCCATTCACGACGCGGAGTCCCGATGACCGTGCCGTTCCGCCATGTGATCACGACCCGCAGGTTAGCCTAGTGAGCGAGCCAAAGGGCCGACTCGGAGCGGCCCGGAGGCGAGCGAGCGCGGCTAGGGCGGCCCGGAGGCGAGCGAGCGGAGGAAGATGTCAAAGAAGAAGACTGAGCGTCTGCTCGGCCTTGTTGTCTGCCTGCTCGCGACCCGGCGATACCTCACCGCCGGGCAGATCAGGGATGCCGTGCCGGGCTACCCGGACAGCGAAGAGCTGTTCAAGCGGATGTTCGAGCGGGACAAGGAAGACCTGCGCGACCTCGGCGTGCCGCTGGAGACCGGTTTGAACCATCCCTTCGACGACGAGGCCGGCTACCGCATCCCGCAGCAGGCTTACGAGCTGCCCGAACTACGGCTCGAGGCGGACGAGGCAGCGGTACTCGGCCTCGCGGCCAGGGTGTGGCACCGCGCGGAACTGGCCGGTGCGGCGGCGGGCGCGCTGCTCAAGATCAGGGCGGCCGGCGTCGACGATCCGCAGGATCAGCCGCAGCACGGCATCGAGCCGAGGCTTGGCACCAGCGAGCCCGCCTTCGGCCCGCTGTGGGAGGCGGTCAGGTACCGGCGGCCTGTCACGTTCGCGTACCGTGCGGCCGGCCGGTCCGAGCCGCAGCGGCGCGACCTTGAGCCGTGGGGCGTGGTTAACAGGAAGGGCCGCTGGTACGTGGCTGGCTGGGATCGGGGCCGGGAGGCCACTCGCGTGTTCCGGTTGAGCCGGATCGAGGGGGCGGTGAAGTTCAGTGGCCCGCCGGGCACGGTGACCGTTCCGGCCGGAGCCGACGTCCGTGAGCTGGTGCGCGACTGGGACTCGGCGCCGTCGCGCGAGCAGACCGCCACGCTGCGTGTGCGACATGGCGCGGGTGTCGGCCTGCGCCGGCACGCCCTGTCGGACAAGCCCGTCGACGATGACTGGGACGAGATCACCACGTCGTACGGCGAGGGTGGCTGGTTCCCCGATTACGCCGCGTCGTTCGGCCCCGATGTGATCGTTCTGGACCCCCCGGACCTGCGCGAAGCCGTCATCGCCCGCCTCAAGGGGGCCCTCACATGAGCGAGCTGGTCCTCTCGACGCAGCGGAGGCGAGAAACAACATGAGCGCATTGGTTACGTCGACCGAGCGGCTGCAGCGGCTGCTGGCGCTGGTGCCGTATGTGGTGTCGCGGCAGTCGGTTGGCCTGGCAGAGACGGCGGCGGCGTTCGGCGTCTCCCAGCGGGAACTCGTCGATGACCTGAACATGCTGTGGTGCGTCGAGCTGCGCGCACCCGACCCTTACTGCCCGATTGACCTGTCCTACGAGGGCGGCGAGATCGTGGTCAGCCAGGCCGAGTCGATCGCGCGGCCGCTGCGCCTGGCGGTGGACGAGGCCGCGGCGCTGCTCGTCGCGCTGCGGATGCTGGCCGAGGTGCCGGGCCGGGCCGACCGTTCGGCGCTGAACAGGCTGATTGCCAAGCTGGAGGCCGCGGCCGGCGAGGCAGCCTCGGTGAGTGCCCAGGTCGCTATCCAGGTCGATGGTCATAACGACAGTGGCTACGCCGACCAGATCCGCGACGCCCTCGACCGTGGCCGGCGGCTGCACCTGACCTATTACGTTCCTGGCCGGGACGAGGCCACCGAGCGGGACGTGGACCCGATGCGGCTGCTTGTCGCCGACGGCAGGCCGTACCTGGAGGGGTGGTGCCTGCGGGCCGAGGCCATGCGGCTATTCCGGCTGGACCGGGTGCTGTCGCTCGATGTGCTCGACGTGCCGTCGTCACCGCCGCCGGACGCGCAGCCGGTGGACGTGGACACGGGCCTGTTCCACCCGTCATCTGACGACGTCCGGGTGGAGCTCGAGTTGTCCGTCGAGGGCCGCTGGGTGGCCGAGTACTACCCGTGCGAGTCGGTGACGGACCTGCCGGACGGGCGGCTGCGCGTGGTTTTGCGGACGCCAGATACCGGCTGGGTGCGCCGTCTGGCGCTCCGGCTGGGGGAGGATGGCCGCGTGCTAGCGCCGTCGAGCCTGGTCGACGAGAT
>DASXDG010000321.1:0-28899 GCA_036490795.1 Streptosporangiaceae bacterium | reverse complement strand
CACGCCGAGGCCGGGATCAGCCTGGTCCCCGGGGCTCGCGGCCGCGGAGTGGGGACGGCGGCGATGCGCCTGCTCGTCGAGTTCGGGTTCGTCCGCCGCAATCTCCGTCGCATCCATCTGCAGGCGATCGCGAGCAACGCCAGTGCGCTGCGGTCTTATGAGAAGGCAGGCTTTGTGGTCGAGGGGCGCCTGCGTGAGCACGCATGGGTCCGCGGCCAGTACGAGGACATCGTGCTCATGGCGATCCTGCGATCCGGATACAACTCGCCTGACACCTGAGGCATCACCCGTGTATTAGGCGATAGGTGCGATCTTGAGGTTGGTGGCTTGAGATGTTGATCTGAGTCCTGCATCTCACTGCGTCCCGGGGCCGCCCGCCTGCTTTCGGGCAGCCTCGTGCACGACTGCGTGTGCGGGACTTGACGGCAATATCTGGTTGGGCCTTGCCGCAGGAGCGCGTAGGGTCGGGCTCGTGCTGGACTCGCTGACGCTGCCGCCGCTGCCGGTGTTGCGCGGCGAGCGGGTCATCTTGCGTGGCTGGCGGGACTCCGATGTTGATGACCGGCTGCGCCATCCCATCGACCCCGAGGAAGAGGACGGCTACGGCTCGGCGTGGCGGCGGGAGTGGGATGGCCGCCGCTACCACACCCGGGAGTACCTGACCGCCGGCAGCTCCGCGCCCGATCCCTGCACCCGCACCTGGATGGTCGAATACGACGGCCACTGCATCGGCAGCGCCGGGCTTGACGTGAACCCCGGGCAGCACTCCGCCGAGTACACGGTGGGCTTGTTCGTCGCCGCTCTGCGCGGCCAGGGACTGGGCCGTGAGGTTACCCGGCTGGTGCTGGCCTGGGCGTTCGATGTGCTGGGCGTGCACCGCGTCGAGTTGCAGGCGGTGGCCAGTAATAGCCGTGCCATCAACTGCTACCTGGCCTGCGGCTTCCGCCAGGAAGGAGTCCGCCGGGAAGCCGAGCTCTACCCCGACGGCTGGAAAGACTTCATCATGATGGGCATCCTGCGCTCCGAGCACGCCACCCAGGCCGGGATTCCTGGCCGGGCGGGTTCTGCGCACTCTCGAACCACATAGAGGCGGTTCCGCAGTCCATGACTCTACTGGCGCGAAGCGCTCTTCCCAGGAGGTCGTGCCCCGGTTTGTTTCCGGTTGGCGTGTTCGTGTAGTTGACTACATCGCCAGCCACCCCGCCGGACAGCCCGGAGGCACCCCATGACAGACATGACCGATCCTGCCGCGGACGCCGCACGAGCCGCCGCCGCCATCTTGATCGTCGCCATCGCCACCCTCGCCTGGACCATCTACAACGACCCGCGCGAACGCACCCGCACACGCCCGCAGCCCGAGACCATCGCCCGCCAGGTCCGCATCACCCTCCGCGACCAGGACACCCACCTGCCCCCCGGCACCGAGCACATCACCGACATCATCGCCACCGAAATCATCCACCGCGCCCCGCCACACGACTAACGGCAGCAGAGGACCGGCTAACGCACGTCAGCCTGCATCCGGATCGCGACAAATCGGCAGGGAGGATGGGGGCTTATGTGCTGACAGCTGGTGGCTCGATGTGTTTTATGCGGGCGGTTACCAGGCGTCGTAGATTCCGGATGCGGTTGGCGTCGTAGGGCAGGCTATCTAGTTCCCGGGTCCAGGTCCCGGCCGCGGCAACCTGTTCGTGGATGATCTGGGCAGCAAGCCTGGGGGGGATGCCGATTGCTTCTCCGAGGCTTCGGAGCATTGTCCAGGACAGTTGCTGCCGGATCTTCCCGCCGATGGGCAGTGCCATGGTGCGGTCGCCGTAGATGGCGGAAGAGGGCAGGTCGTAGGCCGGGGTGACTCGCCATTCCCCTCTATCGTCGCGCAGGATCGCCAGGTTCTTGGCATGAAGGTCCCCGTTGCCGGACAGGTACGCGAAGACGAGCAGGCGGTACAGCTCAAGGGCTGCCACGCCGGGCGCGCGGCAGCACCGCGCCAGGCCGGTGATGGCTTCCTCGGTAGAGATCACGTACTTGTCGCCGGGCCAGCGACCGAGTACCTGACAGGCATCTTCGACAGCCAGGAGCCGGACCGCGCCGTTTTCCTGGACTCGGTCGAATCTGCGCACCAGCAGACCCGGCTGCCCGGTCCGGTCATGGACGAGTTCCACCTCGGCGAGTTTGAGCCTGGTATGGGCAGCTGCCTGGAAGAAGAAGTACTCGTTCTCCACCAGGTGTGGAAACTCGGGAGGGTTTAGCTTCAGGATGTAGCCATTAGACCGGCCCTGGACGGGCACGTTCATCATCTGGCCCGAGATTTTGTCCTGCACGCCGGGCAGGGCGACCCGGTCAGGTCGCTGGCCGATGGCCTGGGCAAACAAGTCGCTGAAGACGACCTTGCCGAAGTCATCGACGACGACCGGGCTGGCAGTGGCTGCCGGCATGTCGCCAGCCGGCACGACCTGGACATCACCGATAGTGTCGCCGCCGACCGCGAGCAGCAGGGAAAACTCGTCATCGGCAGAGGTGCCGACGGTCCGGCGCAGCGCGGTCAGCCGTCGTCCCTCCGGCAGCAGGCCGGCGAAGAACGCGGGCACCGCAGCGGCAGGCGCAATGAAAGCTTCGGCCCTTATGGGAAGGCTCCATGCGACTGCCTGATACGCGCTATCGAGATAGCCGCGAAGATAAGAGAACTCCGTGCGGTCGTGCAGCCGGTGCAATGTGCCCGCCAGAACGCCTGCTTTATAGACATCGGCGTCGCTGACAAGCCGCAACTGGCGCAGAGACGTCTTCGCCATGCGAGCTCACTCCTCTCCTCCCCTGATTGCTCCAGTCCCCTGCTCCAGCACGAGATCCAGGCCGAGCTGGCCGAGTACGGCGAGCATCTTGTCCAGCCGCACCGTGGGTTTGCTCTGCTCTAGAGTGTGAACGAAGCGCGGTGACACGCCGGCAAGCGCGGCGAGTTCATCCTGGTGCAGCCCCAGCTCCAGTCGTCGGCGCCGGATTTCGCGGCCCCAGGCAACCCGTTCAATTGCACGATCGTGCATATTAGAAAGCTTACCCCATTGCAGGACGGCAATCCCTGCGCCTGATGAACGATCGTGCATCTGACGGAGCTGCAGGCTTCGGACCAGGCGCCATATGCACGATCGTGCAATTTTGGTGCGGACTGGCCTGGAGGATTCTGCGAGTAGCGGTGGTCTCTGGGTCTGCCGGACCCAGTGCCCGCGTCTGGTCGCTGAGCAGGTGTGCTAGCTCGTGGGTTCCCTCGGTAATGCTGGCTCAGGGCCGTCATCTCGACGTAGGTCACGGTCTCCTTCACCCCGTGGAGGGGTAGCTTCCCAGCAATCTCGGAGAGGGCTGTCCGCGGCCGTCTGCGTATGTTTATCTTCGACACCAGGCCAGCTCGCGCACACGCGCGGTCACCGACGGCCAGTGCGGGTATGCCGGGCGCCGCGATATCACCAGACCCCCTTTTCGAGGTGAAAGAGCTGGGCGAGATCGATATGGCCCATGGCGCTCGTGGCCGGCGTCTTCGGCCCGCCGCCGACTACGTTCGGCCCGCCGCCGCCGCCGCCGACTACGGCCCGGCCGTTGGCCGAAGTCCAGCGCAGACACGACTGCGGCACGGACGGGCGCTGCCGGCGCGCTCCGCGAGCTGCTCGGCTGATGATCGATGAGCACCGTCGCCGAGACTGGTCAGCGCCGCCGGCGCCGCCTGCGGCTGACCTTGATGCGATCGGTTCCGGTTGAGTTCACCGGGGAGCGGGCCGGCCGGGGACCGCTCACCCTGGGCCAGCTCAACGTCTACGCATGGATGAGCGGGGCAGTGGACGACCTCTATGCGATCCTGCGCGTCGAACTCCCGGCGCCAGCGGTGGTGTCCGTCGACGACGTAGCCGGGGCGGCCGCGGTCCTGATCGCGCGGTACGAGAGCCTGCGCACCACCTTCGTACCCGGCGATCAGCCAGGCGAGCAGCCGCGTCAGCAGGTCGCGGCATCCGGCATCCAGCTGCTGGAGGTCTGCTCGCTCGGCGTGGGACGGTGGGGATCGCGCGACCGCCCAGCGGTCGGCGAGGCGCTCGTCCGGTGGCTGCGCGAGTCACCCGATCCGGGACGGGGCCCGGTGCGTCTGGCCGTGGCCATCGCTCCCGACGCGGGCGATCAGGTCATCGCGTGCGCCGCCCGGTTCTCGCACCTGGCGGTGGACCACGGCGCCATCGAGATCCTCAAGCGCGACTTCGCCGGCCTGCTAGGCGATCCCGCCAGTCGGCAGGTTGGCCAGCCCGGCCACCAGCCGCTGGACCAGGCCGAGCTGGAGGCGACGCCGGCCGAGCGGCGCCGGGCGGAGGCGGCGCTGGAGTACCTGCGGGAGCAGTCGTGGCGGCTCCCGCGCTGCCTGTACGCTCTGCCGGGCGCCCGGACTGTCGGCGAGTCGCTGGTGGTGGAGCTGTCGTCGCCGGCCGCCGCGATGGCCGTGCGGCGGATAGCGGCGCGTACCCGGACCAGCCGGTCCAGCATTGTGCTCGCGGCCATCTGCGCCGTGGTCGCCCGCCGCGCCGGCTATCCGGAGCTGGTGTTCCCCCTGGTGTCCAGCAACCGTTTCGAGCGCCACCTAGTGAATTACGTCGGCTCCCTGGCCGAGGTCCCCATCGCCACCGTCGAGACCGGCGGAAGAAGTTTCGACGAGCTGGCCGGCCACACCTGGACCACGGTGATGCAGGCGAGTCGGCACGCCAGGTACGACCCCGTCAAGCGGGCTGCCATGGCCGAGCTGATCGAGTACGAACGGGGCCTGCGCTTGATCTATGACCCGATGTTCAACAGCCTGGTCCCTGAAACGTGGTCCGGATTCACTGCGGATGTCGGGTTCGAGCCCGAGGAGATCGACATCGCGCTTGCCCGGACCGAGCTGCGCTGGCGCCCGATGCCAGTCAGCGGCAATCCGATCCAGTTCAGCCTCAACCAGATCGATGGCTGCCTGCGGATGGACGTGTGGAACGCCGACGCCGGACTGCTGCCGCGGGCCGAACTGGAATCGGTGCTGCTAGCCGTCGAACGCCTGCTGGCAGCCGCCGCCCGCGGCGACGTGCCCGCCGGCCAGATGCCCGAGCTCATCGGGCTGGAGCCTCTGGCCGGCACCCCGGACCGGATACTGGTCGACTACTGCTGGGTCGACGTCGCCGACGTGCAGCGCCTGGTGGAGGACGCAGTCGCGCCCGCGGTGGCCCATGTCTTCGGCTCGGCCGACGACCGCCCGCTGGTCGCCCACCTGACCGCCACCGAAACCATCCGAACGCCGGAACAGGCACACGCCGCCTGCGTGGCCGCTCTCACGCACCACCCGACGGCCATCACCCCGCGCCACTACGTCATCTGCCGCACCGCTCCATCCGACCCAGCCGACCCCGCTGCCTGGCCCGCACCCCTGGCCACCGGCACCGGCCGCACCCGAACCCGCTAAACCGTGTTTCCTGGCCTCGAAGCAGGCTCCCGGATGCTCTGATGCACCCGCACCGCCAGCCTCCCGCCGTGGCGCTTACTCGGCCGAGTCGCTCAGCTGGCCACTGGATCTGCCGACGACCTGTTGAGACCGCCATCCCATGCCTGTAACGGAAGATGGCGTGGCGTGCGTGTATCTGGACGGGCAGCCGTGGCTCTTCAACGAGCAGATCGTCACACTCGAAGGAGAGCGTAATGGGGACTGAGGAAACCGCGCGTAGCCGTGCCATAGTGGAGCGCCTGATCGAATCAAAAGCGGTAGATTTCGAGGCGATCGGGCGGACGCTGGCGGAGTTCGGCCCGTCAGCCGCGCTGACAATGGAGGGGGACGACCTCTTCTGCGGCACGATGCGGCGGTTCGTTAACGTCTACCGGCTAGCCGACGTCACGTCCGAGCTGGAGCAGCTCTCTGCGCTCCGTGAGGCAGGCCGGGAGCTGCGGGCATGACGCAAGCGGTGACCGGCGCCGCCAGCCGGTGGCGCGGCGTCGGCCACCTGCCTGGTCCGGCACGGCCGCAGGCGCACCCGGGCCCTGGTTTCTGTCCTGACGGGGCCGACTTGGAGCGCAGGTTGACAGGGGCGCTTGCGGTCGCCGAGCGGGCAGTCGTCCTGCTTGGCAGTGATGGCTGGAGCGACCCTGATGATCTCGATGTCGCCGTCACGGCGGAAAAGGCGGTAGCCGAGACGGCCCTGCTGCTGCTCGTAGCGGAGCGTATCAGCGCTGGCCGGCCCGTCATCAGCGCCGCAATCCACCGGATCGCGCGGGAGCTGCTGCCTCACGCCACCCGGTTCGGTGCCCGCGCCGCGATATGCCTTGACCCGGCACTGGTGCTCGACAATGCCTTCGCGGCGATCTGCCTGGCACGCCTTGGGTACTCCGACCCGGGCTTCGTCCAGCTGCTGCATGTCGCGCTTGGTCAGCCAGGCCGGCCCCGGCGCGAGAGGCTACCGCACCGCGCGCTGGAGCAGCTCTGGGTTATCCGGCTTGCCGAATCTGAGGACGCTGATAGCAGCCAGCATCCCGGTGAACTCATCGGGCAGTCCGCGCTCGGATCCGGACTCGACGTCCTGACCCAAAGACGCGACGATCTTTATGCCCTGACACACTCCATCATGTACGCAACCAATTTGGGCGCGGACCGGGCATCGCTGCCACGCCCATCATGTCTGATAAGCCATGATCTGGACGCTGCGCTCGCGGTAAGCCTAGACCGGCAGGACTACGATCTCGCCGGCGAATTGCTCGCGTGCTACCTCATGCTCGGTTTCAAGCTGACGCCATCGGCCAGCTTCGCATTCGAGGTAATCACGGCAGTCGAGGACCAAGCGGGTTTCCTCCCCGCACCCGCTCTTCGTCTCAGCCGGCTCGCTGCTCTGGGCGGTACCGACCGGTCACGTTATCTGCTCGCCGCTTCTTATCACACGGTCTACGTGATGGGCCTGCTCTGCGCGCTGGCACTGTCCAAAGCCGGACTGCTCACGCCAGGAAACGCAGCGGGGCACCCGCCACCCGCGGTGCTGCTTGCCCGGTTCCAGAGTGCGCAGGCACGGCACTGGGAGCAATGCTTCGCCGGACGGCCTGACAGCGAACAAGGCGCCCTGACACCGCTCCTGATGACAGTGGCCCTGAACCGCGCGGTGACAAGCCGGAACCTAGCCGAGGTCAGCAGGCTGCTTGCCCTCGCCGCTCCTACCCGGACCACGGCGCTCCCGGCAGTCACGCAAGCCGCCGAGATGCTTCGCCGCGCGGCAGCAGCATCGCGGGTAAGCCCAGGGCAGAGAGGGACGGCAACTCCGTCCCCCAGACTTCCATCCGCCTGCACACCCGCATCCCCGCCCGCTCCAGGTTCCGCTGGCTCCAGGTTCCGCTGGCTCGCCGAGCCAGCGACGGTCCTCGTGACGGTCGTAGACCCGGGTGGTCGGCCTGGCCTGGCCGCTGGCCTGGTGGTCGTATTTGGTGATCTTCAGCCGGGTTGGAAGAATGCGAGCATTTTCTGGGCGGCGTCCGGCGACATCAGCATTTCCTTCATGCGTGCGGACATCCGGGCGGCAGCGCTGGTGCGTTCGTACATCTCGCGTTCGTATTCTTTGACGGCGGCGGGATGGTCATCGGGGTGCGCGGCCAGCGCGAGAGCGAGCAGGGCGCCGTCGAGCAGCGCCATGTTGGCGCCCTGCCCGGTCGGCGGCATCAGGTGCGCGGCATCGCCGAGCAGCGTGACGCCTGGCGTCGACGGCCAGGTCAGGCCGGCCGGGAGAGCGGTGATCGACCGCGGCACCACCGTGTCGTCGCAGGCCGCGATCAGCGCGGTGATCCGTGAGTCCCAGCCGGGGAGCAGGTCGATCAGCCGCGCCCGGGCGGCTGCCGGGTCCTCGAACGGGATCCCGCTGGTGGCGAACCAGTCCTCCGCGGTGTTGTAGAAGCTGACGCCTATGCGGACGCGGCCGTCGCCGTTGCGCTGCGCCGCCAGCGATATTCCGTCGCCGAGCACCCAGTAGTTGCCGCGCCCGACCATCGCCGCGAGGTCGGGGTGCGTGCGGTCGATATCGGGGATGCCGGCCTCGACGACGTTCTGGCCGATATGCGCGGGGCGGGCGTCGGTGAGCAGCGCGCGGACCCGGGAGGCCGCGCCGTCCGCGCCGACCAGCAGGTCATACCTCGCAGTGCCGCCGCCGGAGAGACGCAGTTGGCCGTTGCCGGCGGATTCGAACGCGTGCCCCCAGCGCACCACGTCTTCGGGGAGGGAATCCAGCAGCAGGCTGCGCAGATCGGCGCGGTCGACCTCGGGTCGCTCAAGCGGTGCGTCGTCGGGCGTGTCCTCTTGGAGCAGCAGGGTGCCATCCGGGGTGAGAAGACGCATGTCCTGGCCTTCACCACGGGCAATCGCGGAGAACTGGTCGATCAGGCCGGCCTCGCGCAGCGCCCGCTGGCCGGAGTGGATGTCGAGCATGCCGCCCTGACCGCGCGCGCCGCGCGACGGTTCACGTTCGTACACGACGGCGTCGATGCCGTTGACATGCAGCACGCGGGCAAGGGCCAGGCCGCCCAGGCCGGCTCCGACGATAGCGATGGCCACGGGGCTCGATTCACTGTATAGGTCGATACACTGTATTGGCTAGTGTCACCGTATCACTCAAGCGCTGTATTGTCGGCGGCATGTTGGTGTGGGAGAGACCAGAGCCGCCGGATCGGCCGGTGCTGGCCCCGTTGAGCCGGGATCGGATCGTCCGGGCGGCGATCCAGCTGGCCGACGCGGACGGCCTGGCGGCGGTGTCGCTGCGCAAGGTCGCCGCGGCGCTGGACGCCGGGCCGATGCGGCTATACGGCTACATCGCCACCAAGGAGGAACTGCTCGACCTGATGGTGAACGCGGTCCACGCCGAGATCCGGCCGGCCGGAGACGGCTGGCGGCAGGTGCTGCGCTCCGTTGCCGAAGCCACGCGACAGGCCGCCCAGCAGCACGAATGGTTCGCCGACCTGATCGGCGGGCGCCCCCAGCTCGGGCCGCACACGCTGGCCACCGGGGACGCCGTGCTAGCCGCCATGGGCGGTGTCGACCTGGACACCGTCGTGCCGGCGGTCGCCGCGGTCAACGCGTACGTGGCCGGCTCAGTACGCCGGGAGATCGCCGAGCGACGCGCCGAACGGGCCAGCGGCATGGACATCAGGCAGTTCCAGGCCGCCAACGGACCTTACCTGGAGCGGACCTTCGCAACAGGCCGGTTTCCCGCGCTAGCCAAGGTCGTACGCGACGGCCCCCACCTAAGCGCCGACGAGACCTTCCGGACCGGCCTGGAGTTCCTCCTCGACGGCATCGAAGCCCGCATCTCAAGCTGAAGCGCGCAGAGGGACCAGGCGAGCACCGCCTATGGCGCCGACGCGCTGAGACGACCCAGCCCGCTACGCAGCGATACCGCTCTCTGTCAGCTGCGACGCCACCGTCGCGGCACGGCGCTGCCTGCGCCTGGCCGTCAGGCCTAGCCATTGCACCGACGTGCTGTGCCGCAGTCGTCCGGCCAGCACGACAGCGGCGGCGGGAGCCGCGCACGCCAGCTCAAGCACCAGGACAATCAGCGTCTGCAGCCGGACCTGGTCACCGCTCTCGTCGCTGAAGCCGTCCAGCGGGTTGCCGCCAGGCCGGTCAGGGAACGGCGCCGGGCCTAGCGCTCGTACGCTGTGCGATCATGGCGCTCGCCGCACCACTCTCGAACGCTGTACGAGTAAGTAAAACCGGGACGTACTTCTCATAACAACAGTGGTGCTTCGGCGGAGCAGGACGGGAAGGCTCACGATCTCGCCACGCGCCGCCGCGGTCAGCAGGTCGAGCACGGTAGGACTGTCCGGGCAAGTCAGCGAGTTCTTCGCGTGGTGCCGCCATGTGCGTACCTTCCGTCGCTGTGCGCGGTGGTGCCTGGCTCGTGGGCTGGTTCACCGCGGTGCCGCCTGAGTGCGGGCGGTTTGTCCTGTTTGCGAGATGCCGGCGTGCCGGCGTGGCGGTGCGGCGGTGCGGCGGCGTGGCCGCGATGGCCCTGGGACAGCCGGGCTAACGGATTGGTCACGGAGAAGATTTCTTAGGCCGGCCAATCCGGTTCCGGGAGGGTTCCGAATGGGACCCGTCATGAGAGCGACAGCCATCCGGCACTCTCGGCGCGGATATGGCGCTCGGCTTAGCCGGGGCTGGCTGCGCCTCCGCTATCAAAAACAACAGCTAAGGAGCATCGCGATGAATAAGCGCGTTCTTACGATGGCCGTGCTGGCCTCTGGTCTGGCGGTCGGCACCGCGGCGTGCAGTTCGGGTGGTTCGCCGGCGGCGTCGTCTTCGTCGTCGCCGAAGTCGATGATGTCGTCGTCGACCGCTTCTGGGCAGCAGGCCAGCGCGTCCATGACCGATTTCGGGTCGGGGTGCGCGTCGGTGCCCTCCTCGGGTGCGGGCAGTTTCAGCGGGATGGCGACCGCGCCGGTCGCGACCGCCGCGTCCGCCAACCCGGTGCTGTCCACGCTGGTCGCGGCCGTGAAGAAGGCCGGCCTGGTGGACACGCTGAACTCCGCGCAGGACATCACGGTGTTCGCGCCCGACAACGCCGCGTTCGCCAAGATCCCGGCCGCGACGCTGGACAAGGTCCTGGCGAATAAGGCCGAGCTGACCAAGATCCTCACCTATCACGTGGTCCCGGGCCGGAACACTCCCGCGCAGCTGGCCGGCGGGATGTCGCTCAAGACGCTGGAGGGCGGCACCGTGACCCCGGCGATGAGCAACGGGATGTACACGGTCAACGGCGCGCAGGTGGTGTGCGGCAACGTGCAGACCGCCAACGCCACTGTCTACATCATCAACACCGTCCTGATGCCACCGACTTCCTGAGGTCCCCACCCCGCTCTTACCGGAGGCCCCGGCAACGGGTGCCTCCGGCGGGGGACTCACCTGGCCTCGCTAGCGGCACCTGCCGGACGAAGGAGGAACGATGCTGATCCTGGCTCTGATCGGGCTAGTGGGCGGTCTCATCACCGGCATCTCGCCGTGCATTCTGCCCGTGCTCCCCGTGGTATTTCTGGCTGGCGGCGCGGGCAAGCGGACCGACCCTTGCGCCACCAAGGACAAGCGCAGCAAGCGGCCGTACGCGATCATCGCCGGGCTAGTTCTGAGTTTCAGCTTCTTCACTCTGCTGGGTTCGTTGCTCATCTCGGCGCTCGGCCTGCCCTCCAGCGTCTTGCGTTACACCGGGCTGGTGCTACTCGTGCTCATCGGCCTGGGGATGATCTTCGGGAAGCTCGGTGACCTCCTCGACCGGCCGTTCGCCCGGCTCACCATGGGTCCGCGCAACCGCGACGCCGGCGGCGGCTTCGTACTGGGTCTGGGACTGGGCCTGGTGTACGTGCCGTGCGCGGGACCGGTGCTCACCGCGATAGCGGTCGCTGGGGCCACGCACCGGCTCAGCCTGAACGTCGTCGTACTGACCCTGTCCTTCGCGGTCGGCGCGACCCTGCCGCTGCTCGGCTTCGCCCTGGCTGGCCGCCAGGTCAGCGACCGGATCAAGGCGTTCCGTACCCGCGCTCCCCGGTTCCGCCAGGTTAGCGGCGTGGTCATGATCGCACTCGCGGTGGCGCTGGCCTTCAACCTGACCGACGCACTCCAGCGCGACCTACCCGGCTACACCGACACGCTCCAGCAGAAGGTGGAGAGTAGCTCTGCGTTCAAGCCCCGCCTGTCCGGCCTCACCAACGGCGGCAACAGCGAGCTATCACGCTGCACCGACGACGCGCCCGTGTTGCAGGAATGCGGACCCGCGCCAGCCATCGCGGACATCACCAGGTGGCTCAACACCCCCGGCGGAAAGCCCGTCACGCTCACTTCGCTGCGCGGGAAGGTCGTGCTGATCGACTTCTGGACCTACTCCTGCATCAACTGCCAGCGCAGCATCCCGCACGTCGAAGCCTGGAACAAGGACTACGCGGGCAGCGGCCTGCAGGTCATCGGCGTGCATACGCCGGAGTTCGTCTTCGAGCGCGACCCGGGTAACGTCGCGGCCGCGACCCGGTCGATGGGCATCACCTACCCGGTGGCTCTGGACAACGGTTACGCGACCTTCGACAACTACCGCAACCAGTACTGGCCGGCCGAGTACCTCATAGACGCCCAGGGCAACGTCCGGCACATCTGTTTCGGCGAAGGGGACTACTCGCTGACCGAGCGCCTGATCCGCCAGCTGCTCACCCAGGCCAGCCCCTCGACGCAACTGCCGGCCGCCACCGACGTGCCCGACACCACACCAGATTCACCCGGCCTCACCCCCGAGACCTACCTGAACTACAACCAGATCGCGCGGTACGCCGGCACCCCGCTGGTGCACGACGCGTCGGCTGCGTACCAGCCGCCGGCCACCGTCCCGGTCGATCACCTCAGCCTCGGCGGCACCTGGACCGCGGGCGACAGCTACTTCACCGCGGGTTCCGGCGCGAAGATCATCCTCCACTACGACGCCAAAGACGTTTACCTGGTCCTAGCCGGGCATGGCACCGTCACCGTCACCGGCGCGGGCAAGCCCGCCACCATCGCGGTATCAGGGACGCCCAACCAGCATCCCCTGCTGACCAGCACCAGCCAGCACACCGGCGAACTGACCATCACGCTCAGCCCTGGCCTGCAGGCCTACGATCTGAACTTCGGATGACGGGCACGTATCCTCGGCGGACGAAAGGCTCAGTGACGTCGTAGGCCATCACTTTAAATAACGTGTCATTTTGCCCCTTTGTGGAAGTCTGACCCTCGTTTACGGGGGTCTATCTTCCACGTAGGGGCAATCATCCACGTTGTCTGGCCTGCATGCGGGGGGCTGGCCGGCCCGCGCCGCGAGGGCGCTTGCCCGGCCGGCTTGTCAGCCGCCGAGCTGGCGCAGACTGGCCCTGATCTTGTCCGCTCCTGGATGGTGCCTGTCCTCCAAGATGATCAGCGCCTGCTGCCAGGCTTCCCGCGCCGCGTCGACCTCACCGCCGGCGAAACAGGCCGTACCGAGATGGGAGAGGGCATCGGCCTCGCCCCACAGATGCCCCAGCTCGTGGCATTCGGCGGCCGACTGCCGGTAGCAGTCGAGGGCGTGGCCGCGCTGGCCGCTGTTGTAATACGCCTGCCCCAAGGTGTCTCTCGTGTTGGCCGCGAGTACCCGGTTGCCGGTGTCAGCGCACAACGCGAGGGCCTGGCGGCAGCGGCCGATCGCCTGCTTGTGGTCGCCGAGTTCGGTCAATGCCCAGCCCATGATGTTCAGCGCCTGCGCCTGCTCGTTGCCGTACGTGGCCTGGCTGAATATCGCCAGCGCCTGGCGAGCGTGCTCCAGGGCATCGCTGAACCGGCGCTGTTCGCCGAACGTCACGGCGATCGCGAGGTGTGACCGGCCGGCCCCCTCGCGGTCACCGGTCTGGGCGAACATCTTCAGCGCCTGCCGCAGGTGCTGGCGCCCGTCCTCGGGTCGGCCCAGCTGGACCAGTGCGCCCCCGATCAGCCGGTGCGCTGAGCCCTGCGCGGCGACGTCGGCTTCGCGCTGCGCGGCCGCCAGCCCGACTACCATCACGTCTAGCCGCTCTTCCCACTGGCCGCAGCGGCCCAGGTAGGTTGCCATCATCGCGGTCAGCTGCTGGGCGTAGTCGTCGAATCCGGCCCGGACGGCTGACGCGAGCACCGTGACGAGCACCGGCCGCTCGGTGGCGAACCAGCCCATCGCCTGCTCGTATCCGCCGGGTTGCTCCGGCCGCGTCCCGGACGCGGGCAACTGGCTGGACGCGGGCGCGGGCGCGGAAGTGATCAGCTGGCGAGCCGCGGCGGCGGAGTGCAGGTAGTGATCCAGCATCCGCCGGGTGGCCGCGCTCCGATCGCCGGCTATGTCCTGCGAGAGACTGAGCTCGGCCGCATAGGAACGAACGAGGTCATGGCAGGCGAACCGGCCAGGAACCGGCTCGCTGAGCAGCCCCGCCGAGGTTAGTTCGGCCAGAGCACGGCGGGCCTGCGGCCGTCGGGTTGCGGCCAGGCTGGCGGCCGCCGCGACGGACACCGCGGGCCCGGGATGGATACCCAGCAGCCGCAGCATGACCCGCCCGGCGGTGCTGAGCTGCTGCCAGGACCAGGAGAACGTCGCCCGGAGATCGGCGGACAGCTCACCAGCGTCCAGCGCGTCCAGCCGGCTGCGCTCGTCTCGTAGTTCCGCGGCCAGGGCGGCCAGCGGACGGCCATGACAGGCCGACGCCCGCGCCGCCACGATGCTCAACGCGAGCGGCAGCCGTCCGGTCAGCTCCAGCACCTCGCGCACCGCGACCGGTTCGCCGGCGACCTGATCATCGCCGAGCCGAAGCGCGAGCAGCTGGCGTGCATCCTCCGGGCTGAGCACGTCGACGATGACCTGGCGCGCGCCCTGAGTCGTGACCAGCCCGGTCAGCGGCGCCCGGCTGGTGACCAGGGTCAGGCAGCCGGGGCCGCCGGGCAGCAGCGGGATGACTTGTTCAGAATCTCTGGCGTTGTCCAGCAGCAGCAAGATCCGCTTGCCGGCGGTCACGCTCCGGTACAGGCCGGCCTTGGCCTCTGGCTGAACCGGGATCCGCTCGGCCGGGAGGCCCAGGGCCTGCAGAAACCCGCCGATAGCCGCCACCGGCGATACGGGCGCGCCACCGGGGTCGAAGCCCCGCAGATTCACGTAGAGCTGGCCGTCAGGGAATTGCGCGGCCCTCTGCTGTGCCCACCACACGGCCAGCGCGGTCTTTCCCACCCCGGCTATCCCGCCGATGGCCGAGACGATCACGCTCTGGCACGGGCTGTGCCGCAGGTTCAGCGATTCGTTCAGCTCGGCCAGCTCAGCCGCCCGGCCCGCGAACCCGGCGACCACTGCCGGCAGCTGCCGGGGAACGTCCGGGAACCCGGCCGGCTGCTCCGCGCCGCTAGCCCCGGCAGTCGTAAGCGGAGCCGGTGCTGCCTGACCGGGCCGCTCTGGCACGGCCCTCAGCAGCTTGACGCGGTCCGCGTCGTCAAGCTGCAGCGCATCGGCGAGCAGCCGGATCGAGCGGCTGAACGGCCTTGCTGTCTGGTTCCGCTCAATGTCGCTGAGCGCCCGGACGCTTAGCCCGGAACGATACGCGAGCTCTTCCTGAGTCAGCCCCGCTGTCAGCCGGAAACGCCGAAGCAGGCGGCCAACTGGTTCGGCAATATCACCCACTCGTCTCGCCGCCCCCACGCGCAGACTCGCCCCGGACTTCCTATTAGCAATTCTTGTCATCCCTCTCCGGCTCCGCTGCATCCGTCGGCTAAACCGCAACTCAGGCGTTACCGGGCACTCCCTGTGCGTTACCGGTTCTTACCGGGGTCCGTCGGCGCGCCCTGCCGGTGCTGGGCGACGAAATGAGACCATTTCCCCGTGATGCGGAACGAATTGCTTGAGCGAGACCACGAGCTGGCGCGCCTTGCATCCGCGATGGACGCGCCCGCGGGACGACTGGTGGTGGCGGCCGGGCTCGCCGGGGTGGGAAAGACACGCCTGCTGGGGGAGACTGCCGTCCTGGCCCGGCGGGCCGGGATGCGAGTCGTGTCGGCGCGCGGGGTGGAGCTGGAGCGGGAGTTCGCCTTCGGCCTCGTGCGCCAGCTGATCGACCCGGTACTGGCCGCCGCTGATCCGGGTCTGCGAACCCGGTTGCTGGAAGGCCCGGCGGCGCTGGCGGGGGAGATGCTCGGCTTCCCGCCACCGCGGCGCGCCGACAGCGCACGCGTGGGTAAGGCCGGGGAATTTGCCCGGTTGAACGCGTTGTGGTGGTTGCTGGTCAATCTCTGCCGTGAGGGCCCGCTGCTGGCGGTGGTGGACGACGCGCACTGGGCGGACGTCTGTTCGCTGCGGTTCCTTGCCTACGTACTGCCGCGAATGCGGAGCCTGAACCTCCTGCTAGTGGTCGGCGTGCGGCCGAACGAGCCGGGAGCCGAGCTGCGGCTTCTTGATTTCATCCTGACCGATCCGATAGCGGAGGTACTCCGCCTTCGCCCTTTGACGCAGCCGGGTTCGGCACGCTTGCTGGCTGCCGCTTTGGGCGAGACGGACCCGGCCTTTCTCGACGCGTGTTACGAGGCGACCTCGGGAAATCCGTTGCTCCTGCGCGAGCTCGCGGCGGTCCTGTCGGCCGATGGTGTCGCGGCGACCCGGGAGAACATTCCCCAGGTGATGGAAATCGGTCCGCGAGCGGTGGCGCACTGGGTGGGCCGGCGGCTGGGGTCGTTGCCGCCGGAATTGCGGACGTTCGCAGGTGCGGCGGCACTGCTGGGCGAGGACGCGACAGTCGCCGAGGTCGCCCGCCTCGCCTGGCTCAACGGCGCGACGGGGGCGGAGGCGGCGAAGGAGCTCGAACGCATCGAGATCCTCCGGATGACGGCCGATCCACGGCCCGATGGTGAAACGCGGGTGTGTTTCGTGCACCCGTTGATCCGGTCCGCCGTCTATGACCAGCTCGGCTCCGTGGAGCAGGCATTCGGTCATGCCAGAGCGGCGAGGATGCTGGCCGCCGCGGGTGCGGCCGGCGAACGGGTGGCCGCCCACCTGCTCGCCACGCTGCCCGGCGCCGACCCGCACGTGGTGGCGTCGCTGCGGAGTGCCGCGACATCGGCCGCCGCGCAGGGATCTCCAGAAACGGCCGTCACGTACCTGGGGCGATGCCTGGCCGAACCGCCGAGCGGTCCGCGGGAAACGCTCGAGATCCTCGTCGAGGCCGGAATGCTGGCGCAACGAGTGGATCTGCCGGCCTGCTCGCGGTTCCTGTCGCGTGCGCATGAGCTGGCCACGGAGCTGGCCGTCGACGTCTCGCAGCGCGCGGAAATCGCTCAGCAGCTCGTGACCGCGGTGAATTTCTCCGGCGACCTGCTGCGAGGCGAACAGATCCTCTTGGACATCGTCGATTCCCTTCCCGCTGACCTGACCGACTACCGGCATCGAGCACAAGCCTGGCTGGTAATCCTGCACGCCACGGGGATGTCGGCCAGTGCGAGAGTCTCCGGAATGGATCTCGCCGCGCTGTACGAGCTGGATCCCGACCCGAGTCTGGGCGGCCGGATGCTGGACTGCGCGCTCTCGCACGCGGACACGCGCCACCGGAATCCGGCCGCGGTGTCGCGTGCCCGCCGCGGGCTCAAGGACGATCTGCTCATGGACGCGTCGTGGATGTTCAGCTCATCCGCCTGGTACGCGATGAGCCGCGCCGATGCCGACGACCTTCCGGAACTGCTCGAGCACGCCGCGCACCTCGCGCGGCAGGGCGGTGATCTCGTCGGCCTTGGGTGCATCTATTCCTACCAAGGGGCCGGATGGCTGCGCTGCGGACAGCTCGCCGAAGCCGAGTCTGTCCTAGCCGAAGCGGTCCGGATGATCGAGGTCACGTCCATCGCCTATTTCCGGACGCTGGTGTGCCCCTGGCTGGCGGAAGTCTTCATCGAACAGGGGCGGCTCGACGAGGCTGGTGTGGCGCTCGACCGGGCCGGGCTTCCGGACACGCCTCCGCTCGTCAACCTGATGAGCGACTATCTGGCGGCCAAGGCCAGGCTCACGCAGCTGAGCGGAGACCCGGAAGAAGCCCTGCGGGTCGCCCTGGACAGCGGAGCCCAGTTGCGGGCGAGCGGCGCCGACAACCCTGCCGTCTTCGCCTGGCGGTCACAGGCGGCGTTGTGCTTGCACGACCTGGGACGACGTGAACAGGCCAGAACCTACGCCCTTGACCAGCTTCCACTGGCCCGCGAATGGGGCACTCCTCGCATGGTCGGACACGCGCTGCGGATCGCCGGGCTGATGACCGACGGTGAAGAGGGCGTGCGGATGCTGCGCGAGGCAGTGGCCGTGCTCGAGCGCTCACCGGCTGCGCTGGAACACGCCAAGGCGCTGTCCGACCTCGGCGCCGCGCTGCGCCGGTCCGGCCGTCGCGGCCAGGCGCGTCGTCCGCTTGAGCAATCGCTCAGCTTGGCTCTGCGCTGCGCTGCCGCCCCGTTGGCGGACTACGCCCGAGCCGAACTCGCCGCTGCTGGCGGTGCCCCTGGCGACCTGGCGCGTACCACTCCCACCGGGCTTGACCGGTTGACCCCGAGTGAACTGCGCGTCGCCCAGCTCGCCGCCGGCGGGGCAACGAACCGTCAGATCGCGCAGACGTTGTACGTCACCCTGAAGACCGTCGAGGTCCACCTCACCAGCGTGTACCGCAAGCTTGATCTCACCTCCCGTTCCCAGCTCGGGCACACTCTCGATCGTCTGCGCCACTGATAACCCCTAGGGGTTCAACGGTGCTGCTCTGGGATTACGGAGTGACATAGGGGTCTTACCCTAATGTCAACTCTGCGACCGGCCAACGACACTAAATCCGGAGGTTAAACAGACCTCGGAATACAAGTGGCCGCTTCAGCAGAGAGGTCGCAATGGTAGACATCGTCGATAACGAACGTCCGCTGCTAACCATCAAGAGCACCCTTTCTGATCCATATCAATCGACTATCGAAGAGGTTTACGCGGGCGACCCAAAGGACTGGGAATCCGTGCTCGGAGTTCCCATCTGGTTCCAGGGTGGCGTCTACGATGCGCCGCGGCCGGAGGCCCTGTCAATAGCGGAGTCCGGCGAACGGCATTTTGACCTTCAGCTGCGGCTAGCCGGCCATAGGCGCGCCGAAAACGGCAACGTCAAGAGAATCCTCGACATCGGCTGCGGTTGGGGTGTCGAGCTGGAGCATCTCGGCGGCTATTTTCCGGCCTGCACGGAGATTGACGCGGTGAATATCAGCGCCGTTCAACTGGGGTACTGCGCGGACCGGCTGGACGCCCTCGGCATGCATGACCGGGTCAATCTCTACCTTTGCAACGCGCAGGACATCGCAATGCTCCCGGCGCCTGAGCGTCCCTACGACCTCGTGCTCATGCGCGGAAGCAGTACCCACTTCTCCATGGACGTCCTGCACGCGGCCTTGGGCGCCACAGCCAGCCGGATGAGCCAGGGAAGCTCGCTGATCATCGCGGAGAACCTGTACCGGGACGGCTACGAGTCGCCGATACCCGACACCACGGACAGGCTGGCCTGTCGCTACCGGAAAACTCCGGCGGAATTCCTTGAGGCCCTAGAGCAGAACGATCTCGTCGTGGACGACATACGGAAGCTGCCAAGCAACGCCGACATGATTCAATGGTGGCACGATATCGGCGTGAGCGTGCGAGAGCGTTTCGGGGCCGCCCCGCCTCCCGTTTTCCAGGACCTCCGGGACGCGGCGGACAACATGGAACTGGCGCTCGCCAAAGACGCGATTTCCGCGTACAGCATCATCGCGCATCGCCGGTAGACGGCTATGGTAAACGCCGCGAGGGCGAAAAGTATCCACGCCGAATTGCTTACCTGGGCCGCTGCGCACTCGATGAGAGCGTCCTCGACCCGCCTCCAAGCGGTCGCGCTCTCCATGACGGCCATGTGCCCTGACTCCGGCGAACGTACTCTCGTACAGTGCGGACGGCTGGGCGCCATCATCCTTGAAATCGATGACGTCATGGACATATCCGCCGGCGACCCGACTCTTCTTGCCGAGTGCAGAGCGATTGCTCTTGGCAGGCGCCTCTTCTATCCCCTCACTCCGAATCCTCATATCGTCGTGGCGCTCGAAGAGCTCTGCAACGAGATCGACTCGTCGCATTTCAGGCGCTGCTTCGCGGATTGCATGACGGGGATGTCCGTCGAGTACGGACAGCGCCAGGAGTTTCTGCGGAGCGGAAAGGTGCCCGCATACGCGGAGTACCTGGCGTGGGCGGTCTCCACGATCAGCACCACCGCTTTGTGGGCCGCGGTGGGCGCCCTCGACGGGTACCCGGCCCGTGCTGAGCATGAACTGCGCGGGGCGGTGTGCGAAACGGGGAGCCTTTGCGTTCGCCTGGCCAACGACCTGCGTGGCTTTCGCCGGGAGCTCGCCGAAGGAAAGCCGAACGCCGTGCTCATCCAGATGCACGAGGCCGGCGTGGCGGAGGAGCGCGCCCGTGAACTCGTCGATGCCGAGCGGCGCAAGCACTACCGGGAACTCTCCGGCCTGGTCTCCGCGCTGTCTGCCGGGCTTTCCGGATGGGGGCAGTCCGTTCTCCGGTTCTGCGACTTCGTCACGGCCTGGTACGAGGTGGCGGAACTGAGTGTTATTCCGGCGGAAGTCGAGGAGGCCCTGGACCGTGAGCCGTAACGGCACCGAGCGGCGAGCGATCGCCGCGCCCGGCGCGATCCCGCTCATCGGGCACACGCTGTCAATGATCCGCGACCCGCTCGCGTTCATGACGAGTCTGGGCGAGCACGGCGATCTGGTGCGGATCCGCTTCGGCCCGTGGCAGGTCTGGGTGGTCTGTGACCCGGAACTCCTTCAGGATGTGCTGGCCAGGGACGCCATCTTCGACAAGGGCGGCATGTTCTACGACAAGGCGCGGGACATTCTCGGGAATGGGCTGGCGACCTGTCCGCACAGTGAGCACCGACGTCAGCGCCGCCTGCTCCAGCCCGCTTTCCAGCGCAGCCGGATGCCCTCGTACGCCGCGGAGATCACCGAGCAGATCACCAGGTTTCTAGCGGACTGGGACTGCGGCCAGATCGTCGACGTGCCAGCGTGGACCTACGGGCTCATCTGCAACGCGGTAACCCGCACGCTCTTCAAGGCCGAGTCTGCCACGACCGCGGCCAGGATCATGTCGGACAATGTCGATGACCTGCTGAAGGGCGCCTACCGGCAGATGGTCCTTCCGTTCCTCGCCAAGCTGCCCACCCCTGGCAACCGGCGCTACCGGAACGCGGAAAGCGCCATCCGCAACGCCCTTAGCCGGACGATCTCGGACTACCGGGACGAGGGCAAGGATTACGGAGATCTCCTCTCGCTGCTGCTGGCCGCTCAAGACGATGACGGCGGCGTGCTGAGTGACTCAGAAGTCCTGGACCAGGTATTCACCATGCTCTTCGCCGGAATCGAGACGACGGTAACCACCCTTACCTGGGCGATGTACTTCCTGTCCCGCGACCAGCAGATCCAGCGCGAGGTGCACGAAGAAGCGGCGGTGGTTCTCGGGGAAAGGACAGCTACCTGGGCGGATCTGCCCGCCCTGCCCCTCACCGAAAGCGTTATTCACGAGACCCTGCGCCTGTATCCGGCCGCGTGGTTCCTCAGCCGGAAACTCACCGCCGATACCGATCTCGGAGGCTACCGGCTGACGGCCGGTTCCACGCTGGCATTCAGCGCGTACGCTATCCACCGCACGTTTCCCGACCCGGAGACCTTCGCTCCGGGCAGATGGCAGTCTCAGGTCGACCGCCATTCCTACGTGCCCTTCGGCAGCGGCGCCCGCAAGTGCATCGGTGACATCTTCGCGATAACGGAAGCGACGCTGACGATCGCCAGCATCTGCGCGCGATGGCGGCTGCGGCCCACGACGTCTGATCCCGCGTCGCCTGTTCCGCGCATCATCATGGCGCCGAAGGCCCTGCGCCTGGAGCTGGACCGCTGGTAGGCGCAGACCAACAAATTGCGGTTACAACGTGGTGAGCCGGTCCTCTTCGGTGGCGAGCACGCCGAGCAGCGAGCGGACCGCGCCGGTCACCATTTCCAGCGAGCCCTCTGCACCCGGCAGCTCGCGGGCTGGCGGCACATAGGCTCCGGCGGCCGCGGCAGTGCTGGCCGCGCGCAATATCGCACTCACCGTGCGGACATCGTCAGCGGAAGGCGCGGCCAGGTCACCGCGTCTGACCTCGAGCGCGGTCGCGGTGACCGCGTCCATCACGTCTTCAAGGCCGACCACCGCGGGCCACCAGGCGGACGCGCGCCGGCTCACCGCTGTTGGTTCTGACATGGTGCGCTGAAACTCGGCGCGCAGATCGGCGAGCGCCCGGTATGTCCGCCGCCGCATCCGGGACCGGTCGGGCACGGGGCCGGCGCCGGAGAAGTCGAGCAGCGCCGTGTCCAGATACGCGCTCACCTGGCCCGCCGTCGTCACGAACTGGCCGGGGAGATGCGCGTACCAGCTCGACCACCACGGCGCGAAGCCGATCACCACCACGATCAGGCAGCCGATCAGCGTGTCCTGCAGCCGGTCCAGCGCGAGGTGCCAGCCGCTCGGTTCGAGCAGGTCGATCAGCACCACGACCAGCGGCGTGAGGAACACCGCGAGCAGCCCGTAGCTACGCGACCTGCCGAACGGCAGCAGCGCGGCGAGGATCGCGAACGGGATCAGCAGCCACGTCCCGTGTACCAGCGTCAGCACCACCGCGCCCAGCACCGCGCCGATGACGGTGCCGATCCCGCGTTGCAGTGCCCGCCCGAACACGGACCCGTAGTCGGGCTTGAGCACGATCGCCACGGTGAGCGGTACCCAGTACGAGCGCTGCAGCGGCAGGATCTCGCTGACGATGCCGGCCACCAGCATGCACGCCATCAGCCGGGCGGTGAAGATCCAGCCGAGCCGGCCGACGTGCGGTTCCCACTCGCGGCGGCGCGGCTTTTCCGTGGTGGGTGACCACGCGCCGGACACCGCCCTGGCCGCGCCGGCCAGCGCGTCCCGCAGCGCTCGTGCTCCCGCGCTGGCATCCCAGGCCGGAGGGATGAACGGCGCCGGGCGCCCGTCCTGAACCGCGGAACCGAGCCGCCGCACCACGTCGATGAACAAGGGCGGCGGCCGGTCGCCGGCCAGGCCGAGTGTGGTGGATGCCTCGGTGATCTGATGGCTGGCGTTGAGCACGGCGATCAGGCGCATCATCCGCCGGTTCCGCCCGCTCGACACAGAACGCGCGGTCAGCAGCTCGTCATACGCGGTGTTCAGCGCCGCCGTCACGTCCTGCCGCGCGGACGCGAACCTGCTGGTGC
The DNA here is from genome assembly GCA_036490795.1 of Streptosporangiaceae bacterium. Taxonomy (GTDB): domain Bacteria; phylum Actinomycetota; class Actinomycetes; order Streptosporangiales; family Streptosporangiaceae; genus JAFARZ01. The sequence continues at coordinate 6,059 of DASXDG010000321.1, read as the reverse complement.
CGATCGCGGACAGCTTGCCCGCCAGCGCCGAGTACACCTGTGCGACGTCGCGCTGCTCCTTGCCGTGCGGCGACCACAGCCAGCCGGGCAGGATCAGCAGCACCGCCCACGCGGCGCCGGCCAGGAAGCCGGCCGCCGTGTGCCAGACCGGCCGTTCCGCGCCCACCGGGCCGAACCCGAGCGCGGTGTAGACGAGCAACTGCAGCCCGGCGACAGAGGCCAGGTCGCCGAACGCGCTGAGGATCGCGGACACGCCGGCCATCACGACCAGCGCGATCACCGCCACCCAGCCGTGACCGTGGATGAGCCCGCCGATGGTCAGGCCCACCGCGCCGCCGATCAGGCACGCGCTGGCCACCCGCTTGACCCGGGTGAGATAAGGCCCGCCGGTGTCGGCGAGCGTGCCGAGCAGCCCGCCCATGGCCGGCAGCACGCCGAGCGTCCCCTTGCCGGCGACCAGCGCCACGGACAGCGGCACGCAGATGGCCACCGCCGCGCGCAGCATCTCCAGCCACGGCACCGGCGCGCGCTTCTGCCGCACGACCTCTGCTAGCCATCCAGGCACGGCCGATCCAAGCACCCTTCTATTTCATAACTGACGGTGGTACTTCTACCCCGACGCCACGCCTGTCCCGTGCGGCGGAGCTCGTTTTGCTGGACAGTGTTTTTTGCAAGACAGTGGTGACGTGGATGGAGCCAGGTTCGCCGACTGCCTTGCCGAGGAGTACGCGCTGCTGCGGGACGCGGCGGCCTCGGCCGACCTCGGCACGCCCGTGCCCAGCTGCCCGGGCTGGATGATGGGCAACCTGGTGCAGCACGTCGCGGAGGTCTACCTGCACAAGGTGGCGGTCATGCGGACCGGGCGGTGGCCGCGGCCCTGGCCGCCCGCGGAACTGGCGGCCGAGGCGCGGCTGGCCCTGCTCGGCCGTGCCTACGGCGAACTGACCGCGGAGTTCACCGCGAGGGACGTCACGCAGGCCATCACGACCTGGTACGAGCCGGATGAGACGGTCGGGTTCTGGCTGCGCAGGATGGCGCAGGAGACGGTGATCCACCGGATCGACGCCGAGCTCGCGGCCGGGCTGCCGTCCGCGCGGGTACCCGGCGATCTCGCGCTAGACGGCGTGGACGAGGTGCTGGTCCGGTTTCTCGGCTACTTCTCGCTGCCGGGGGACTTCTCGCACCTGCCCGACGCGGACGGCGCGTCCGCGATCGTGGTCAGCTCCGGCGGCCGGAACTGGACGGTGTCTGCTTCGCGGGTGGCCTCTGGCGCGGAACAGGAGGTCACGGTGGAGGAGGGCACGGTGGAGGAGGTCACGGTGGGGGCAGGCGCCGCCGATGATCCGGTAGTGACCGTCTCGGCGGAACCGGACGCGATGCTCCGCTGGCTGTGGGGGCGGGCCGGCGATGGCGCGGTCACCGTGACCGGCGCCCCGGCCTGGGCGGATTACCTGCGGCGGATGCTGGTCGCGACAACGCAGTAGCCCGTCGCCGTGCGTGACGACACGGTTACCTTTTCCCGGGAACTGCGGTGCGGCCGTGGGAGTCTAAGTCACATGAGGATTCCCACCGCCGCCGGCCGTTCCTTGTTCGTCGTCACGGCCGGCAGTGCCGCGCTCGCCGTCGCCGCTTGCGCCAGTCCGCTGGCCAGTGCCGCTCGTCCGGCCAGTGCTGCCAGCCCGGCCAGTGCTGCCAGCCCGGCCAGCCCGGCCAGTGCTGCCAGCCCGGCCAGTGCCGCTCGCGCGGCCGGGTCGCCGAAGCAGATCGCCGAGGCCGACGCGACGAGCATGCTCGCCGAGTTCCGGCCGCCTCCGGGCGCGCAGCGGTCCGGTCCGATCGCGGTGCCGGCCCTGTCGGCCGCGCCGGCGGGCTATGGTCCCGATTCGGTCAGCCGCACCGCGTGGTGGCGGGCGGCGGGCACGATGGACTCCGTGCTGGGCTGGATCACGGCGCACCGGCCGGCCGGCCTCGCGCTCGGCGGCAGCGGCGCGTCGTCGGACCGGTCCGGCGTCATCTCGAGGTTCGCCGAGTTCAGCTTGCCGCCGGTGTCCGGTGTGCTGGCCGAACGCTCCCTGTACATGTCCGTGGCCCGTGACGGTGCGGACGGCGTCGCGCTGCGAGTGGACAGCCTGGTCACGTGGCTTCCGCGCAAATCACCGGCGGAACGGATCCCCGCCGCCGCGAAGGTGGTGACGATCACGGAGATCCCCGGTGCCAGCGCCGGGCCGGTCCGGCCGGTCAGCCACTTCTACCCGCCGGCCACGGTCACCGACGGGGCCACCGTGACCAAGATCGCCGAGGTCGTTGATGGCCTGCCGCTGATGCCGCCTGGCGTGTTCAGCTGCCCGGCCGATAACGGCCAGGGTTTGCGGCTGACGTTCCGCGCGACCAGGGGCGGGCCGGTGCTGGCCGACGTGACCGCCGCCACCAACGGCTGCGGCACGGTCGGCCTGGTCATCGGCGGCAAGCGGATGCCGGCCCTGTGGGATGGCGCGGTGATGACGCAGCGAGTGCTGAAGCTAGCCGGGCTCCACTGGCCTGGCTACTGATTGTGGCAGTGTTTCGCTAGGTATGGGAGATCCTGCCATACTTGGTGCATGCTGAAGAATGTCGCGGTTGTCGTCGTGCACGACTTCCTGCCGTTCGAGTTCGGCGTGATCTGCGAGGTTTTCGGCATCGACAGAACCGAGGACGGCCTGCCCGCCTACGACTTCGCGGTCGTGGGCGGTGAGCCAGGTCCGCTGCGGTCGGCCAACGACTTCACCATGCAGCCAAGCCATGGCCTTGACCGGCTGCGCGAGGCTGACCTGATCGCGTTGCCCGCACTGGGCAGGAAGCGGCTGGCCACCCACGACTATCCCGGAGAGCTGCTGGACGCGCTGCGCGAGGCTGTCGACCGGGGCGCACGGGTGCTGAGCGTGTGCAGTGGCGCGTTCATCCTCGGCGAGGCCGGACTGCTGGACGACCGCCGCTGCACGACGCACTGGATGCACGCCGCGGAACTGGCCCGCCGCTATCCCCGGGCCAAGGTCGATCCGGACGTGCTCTATGTCGACGACGATCCGGTGATCAGCGGCGCGGGTACGGCGGCCGGCATCGACGCCTGCCTTTATCTCGTGCGCAAAGAACAGGGATCGCGGGTCGCCAACGGCATCGCCAGGCGAATGGTGGTGCCGCCGCACCGCGACGGCGGCCAGGCCCAGTACGTCACGCAGCCGGTCGCGCCGTCCTGCGACGGAACGCTGCACGACCTGCTGGAGTGGCTGCGCGTCAACCTCGCGGAACCGGTCAGCGTACGCCAGCTGGCCGGCCGCGCGAACATGTCGGAGCGGACCTTCGCGCGGCGCTTCGTGCAGGACACCGGCACGACGCCGCAGCGCTGGATCACCGGACAGCGGATCTTGCTGGCCCAGCAGCTGCTGGAGGAGACCGACGAGACCGTGGACGCCATCGCCGACAGGACCGGGTTCGGCAACGCGATCGCGATGCGGCATCATTTCCGCCTCTGGCGCGGGACCACCCCTAATGCCTACCGTCGTCTCTTCCGGGGCGGATCGCCCGCCGCATAAGATAAGGCCATCATGAAATACCTGCTCAGGGTCCTGGTGTCGGCCGCCGCGCTCGGCGTTGCCACATGGGCGGTGTCCGGCATCACGCTGACCGCTGGCGCCGGGTGGAAGAAGATTCTCACGCTGCTCGGCGTGGCCGTGATCTTCGGCCTCATCAACGCCACGCTCAAGCCGCTGATCAAGATCGTCGGCTGCGCGTTCTACGTGCTGACGCTCGGCCTCATCGCGCTCGTGATCAACGGCCTGCTGCTGTGGCTGACCAGCGTGATCGCGGGTGACCTGGACTTGCCGTTCCATGTGAACGGGTTCTGGGCGGGCTTCTGGGGTGCCATCATCGTCGGGCTGGTCAGCTGGGTGCTGAACCTCATCGTCGGCGATAAGCGCAACGACAAGCGCGAACCGCCGGCAGTGCGGGTCGTCCGGGTCGAGTTAACCCCTAGACTGGAGCGTCTAGAATCCTCAGCGAATCAGCGCTGAGTTACCATCTGATTCCCCGGAGTGACGCGGACGTGAAGACTGACGTCGAAGAGCTGAGCCCGACGCGTGTACGGCTGAGCGTGGAAGTGCCCTTCGAAGAGCTGAAGCCGAGCCTGGATAAGGCATACCGCGAGATCGCCCAGTCGGTCCGCATCCCTGGCTTCCGGCCTGGCAAGGTGCCCGCGCAGGTGATCGACAGCCGGTTCGGCAGGGATACCGTGTTCAGCCAGGCGGTCAATGACGCTATCCCGGGCCTGTACGACAAGGCGATCGCGGACAGCGAAGTGCAGGCGCTCGGACAGGGCGCGGTGGACATCTCTGAGCTGGATTACGGCAAGCAGCTCACGTTCACCATCGAGGTGGAGAAGCGGCCGGACTTCGAGCTGCCCGACCTGAGCACGCTCTCGGTCGAGGTGGACGGCACTTTGGTGACCCCGGACGAGGTCGAGGAGTACCTCTCCCAGTTGCAGGAGCGCTTCGCCTCGCTCAAGTCCGTGCAGCGGCCGGTCGCGAATGACGACTTCGTCTCCATTGACCTGTCCGCCACCGTGGACGGCAAGCCGGTTGAGGACGCTCAGGCCAGCGGCCTGTCCTACCAGGTCGGCAGCGACTCGATGCTGGACGGCCTGGACGAGGCGATCACCGGCCTGTCGGCGGGGGAGACCGCCACCTTCCGCACCGAACTGGGCGGCGGTGAGTTCGCCGGCCAGGAGGCCGACGTCACCGTCACCGTGCACAGCGTCAAGACCAAGGAAGTGCCCGGCCTCGACGACGACTTCGCCCAGCTAGCCAGCGAGTTCGACACGCTTGGCGAGTTCCGCGCCAGCACCCGCACCCAGCTGGAGCGGTCCAAGTCCATGCAGCAGATCATCCAGGCAAGGGACAAGGCGCTGCAGGCGCTGATCGACGCCGTCGACGTCCCGCTGCCCGAGGGCATCGTCACCGCCGAGGTCGAGCAGGGCAAGGCCTCCGTCGATGACCAGTTGCAGCGGGCGGGCGCCGACCTGGAGGGCTACCTCGCGGCGATCGGCCAGACCGCCGAGCAGTACGAGACCGAGAACGAGGAGCGCGCCCGCCGCGCGGTCAAGGTCAGCCTGATCCTGGACAAGCTGGCCCGCGAGGAAGAGGTCAGCGTGACCTCGGACGAGCTGTCCGCCTACGTGATGCGTCAGGCGGAGCAGATGGGGATCGCTCCCGAGCGCCTCGCCCAGCAACTCGCCCAGAACAACCAGCTCAACTTCGCCGCCGCCGAGGTGGTCCGCGCCAAGGCGATGAACATCATCGCCGAGCGGGTCAAGGTCACCGACCCGTCCGGTGTCGTGATCGACGTGGCCGCGGCCCTTGCCGCCCCGCTCGATGGCGAGGCCGGCGCCGACGTTGACGACGAAGCCGCGTCCGACGATGCCGGCTCGGCGACGGACACCGACCCGGACACCGACTCGGATGAGGCGGATGTTGCGGACGAGACCACCGAGGACGCCAAGGCGTAACCCTCCACTACCTCCACACGCAGCCGCAAGGGGTCTGTGACGCCACAGACCCCTGCGTCGCGGGCCCGGCACGGCCGGTCGCGGTCACCGCATGGACTGTCGCGGTCACCGCACCGCCCGTCGGGGTCGAGGCGCGGCCCGCCGGAGTCGAAGCGCCACCCGAACGGGGGCGGGCTTGTGGCGCTACGCGCCTCTTGGGGTGAATGTGTCGCATGGGACGCGCCCGGTTCGGCTGGGGGCGTCCGGCTCGCACTGAGCGGTGCGAGGTGTCAATCAACGCGGTAATTCTGTCCAACGCGGTAGAAAACCATGCTGTGAGCAGGTATTTCTTCCGTGTTGGACATTTGTACCGCGTTAGTGGCGGCTCTGGACGTTGCTGACGTTTCCGGGCGGCTCTGGACGTTGCTGACGTTTCCGGGCGCGTTGATCGCGGTTCCCGGTGCCCGGCCGGGCGCGATCGCGCGCGTGACGCTCACGGTCGCGGAACAAAGGGCATAAAACGGGCGCGGGGTGGAGTGGGGTC
>DASXDG010000320.1:0-2574 GCA_036490795.1 Streptosporangiaceae bacterium | reverse complement strand
GCTGGCGCTCGGCGTTCTCTCGCCCGACGGCATCTCCTCGTCGGCGTACGGCACCGAGGAAATCCTCATCGCGCTGGTGCCGATGGTCGGCTTGGCCGCGTTCACCCTGATCCTGCCGCTGACCCTGGTCATCCTGCTGGTGATGACGCTCGTGGTGCTCTCGTACCGCGAAGTCGTCATGGTCTACATCAAGCCGGGCGGCTCCTACGTGGTCGCCAGGGAGAACTTCGGCCCCCGCATCGCCCAGGTCTGCGCGGTCGCGCTGCTGATCGACTACGTGGTGACGGTCGCGGTCCAGATCGCGGCCGGCACCGCCGCGGTGGCGTCCGCGATCCCCGCCACCGGCCCGTACAAGCTGGAGATCTGCGTCGGCGTGGTTGTGCTGATGTGCTTCGGCAACCTGCGCGGCATCAAGGAGGCGGGCAAGGCGTTCGCCGTGCCCACCTACCTGTTCTCCGGTGCGGTGATCCTGATGATCGTCGTCGGCCTGATCCGCGAGATCTTCGGCAAGCTGCCGCTGTACGACCCGGCCACGCAGCAAGGCACCTACGCCCTCGGCCACAGCACCGAGGGACTCATCAGCGGCGTGATGATCTTCACCCTGCTGCGCGCTTTCGCCAACGGCGGCGCGTCGCTGACCGGCATCGAGGCGGTCAGCGACGCCGTGGGCGCCTTCAACCCCCCTGAGGGCAGGAACGCCCGCAAGGTGCTGATCGCCGAGGGCGTCATCCTCGGCATCCTGGTGGCCGGCATCGGCTGGCTCGCGCACGCCACCCACGCCACCCCGTACACCATCGGCTACCCGACGGTCCTCGCGCAGGAAGCCAAGATCGTCTTCGGCCACACGTTCTTCGGCCAGGCGCTGTTCCTGCTGGTGCAGCTCGCGACCATGCTGATCCTCTACACCGGCGGCAACACCAGCTTCAACGGGTTCCCGTTCCTGACCAGCTACGTGGCGGGCGACTCGTTCCTGCCGCGGTGGCTGCTCAAGCGCGGTCACCGGCTGGTCTTCTCCAACGCGATCATCCTGCTCGCGGTCACCTCGGTCGCGCTGCTGATCATCAAGGACGCGGACGTCAACAACCTGGTGCCGCTCTACGCGATCGGCGTGTTCACCGCGTTCACGATGGCCGGCTTCGGCATGGCCAAGTACCACTGGACCCGGCGCGAGGCGGGCTGGCGGACCAAGTTCGGCATCAACTTGGCCGCCGGCACGCTGTCGGCGATCGTCGTCCTCATCTTCGCCGTCGTGAAGTTCACCGAGGGCGCCTGGGTCGTGCTCGTGCTGTTCGCCATCCTCGTCCCCGCGCTGATCAGGCTGAACGCGGAGTACCGGGCCGAGGCCGAGGTGCTTGATACGGTCACGGGCGAGCAGCCGCCGCCCGCGCCGCACTACACGCGGCGGGTGGTCTTCGTGTTCGTGGACAGCTTCGACCTGGCCACGCTGGCCGCGCTCCGCTACGCGAGGTCGCTGCGGCCAACCCAGATCCGCGCGGTGCACTTCGTCATCGACAGCGTGCGGGCGGAGAAGCTGCGGGACAAGTGGATGCGCGCCGACCGCGGCGTGGCGCTCGACTTCATCGACTGCCCGGACCGCCGGCTCATCAAGGCGGCGACTGACCTGGCCGAGCGCGAGATCGAGGATCCTGGCACGCACGTCACGGTGATCCTGCCCAGGCGCAGCTACTCGCAGCTGCTCGGCCGCCTCCTGCACGACCGCACGGCGGACAAGATCGCGGCCGCGGTCAGCCGTGTCCCGCGGTCGGCCGCCACGATCGTGCCCTACGACGTGCCCAGCCGGGTGGCGGTGCTGCAGGCCAGGCAGGCGGCCGCCAAGGCGGGCAAGGGCCATGCGCCCGCCGTCGCCGTCACGCCGCCCGCCGTGGAGAAGAGGGCGGGCGCCGGACTCACGGCCAGTGACCTGGCGGCGACCGCGCGGGAGCTTGGGCGCGAGTCCGATGTCGTGACGGCCCACAGCGGGCCAGGGCAGTCAGGCAACGGCAGCACGCCTGGTGTCTCCGCGATCGGCACCGTCACCGGCGGCAAGGTCACGGTCGAGGGCAAGGTCAGGGTCATGGAGATCCGGCCGGTCGAGCGGAACTCGGTGCTCGCCGTCGAGATCAACGACTCGACCGGCAACCTCACCGCGATGTTCTACGGCAGGTCAAACATTCCCGGCCTGATCTGCGGCGGCCGCGTCCGGTTCACCGGCTCCGCCCGGATCCGCGGCGGCCAGCCGGTGATGATCAACCCCGCCTACGAACTCGTCTCGCACGGCGAGGAGGCTTAGCGCTTCACTCACCTCGTGGCAGCAGTTCGTACGCCGGGTTGATCATGGCGGGGCCGCCTTCTCGCATGGACACCTTCCCGGCGAGCCGTACGCGCGTGCCCGGCTCGAAGCCGGGGATGCTCGACCGGCCGTAGAACTTGGCGGTGAGCGTCCCCGTCTCGTCCACGACCGTGGCATCGAACACGCAGCTGTTCTCGACCGGGTGGATCTCCACCGACCGGACCTTGCCCTCGATGGTCGCCTTGCGGGCGCCGTTCAGCTCGCTGATCGCGGAAACCCCGGCG
>DASXDG010000319.1:0-8661 GCA_036490795.1 Streptosporangiaceae bacterium | reverse complement strand
AGATGGACGTGGTCAGGTATCACGATCTCGTCGGCGTCGACGCGCGCGTTGAGCTCGGGGTAGCGCCGCAGACCCAGCAGGGCGAAACGCGCCACCAGGGCCAGCAGGCTCACCGGCTGACGCGAGCTGCCGGCGTTGAGGGCACGCCGCGCCTCTATCAAGCCGGTGGCGTCGACGTCGACCCACACTGTCGCCTCGGGGATCTCGCGCCGTGAACGGGACAGCTTCTCCGCGGTCATGCGGCGGGCGCCGCGCAACGGAATCCGGGTTACCCCCTGCTCATCAGCGACGCCCGCGGCGGTGGCCCGGTCCGCCAGGGCCCTGCGCACGTCGTCGCGCCGCACCAGAGCGCCCGGTCCGGTGCCGGCGACGGTGGCCAGGTCCAGGCCGGCGTCACGGGCCATCTTGCGCACCAGCGGCGAGATCACCGGAACCGGGCCGCGCCGCAGCTCATCGGGAGCAGAAGCCGGCTCGGGGACGGGAACCGGCTCGGGGAGGGGAACCAGTTCGGGGACGGGAACCAGTTCGGGAGCCGCCGCCACGGGAGCACGCAGCGACGCTCGTCGCGCGGCGCGTCCCGACTGGCGAGGCGTGGCGGCGGTGCCGTAGCCGATGAGGACGTTCCCGCTGTCTTCGGCGGCTGTGACGACGCCGGGCTCCCTGAATCCCGCCGATCCGTCCGCGGCGATAGTGATCAGGGGCTGGCCGACGGCCACTACCGAGCCGGGCGCGGCGTGGATCTTGGTCACCGCACCGGCGAACGGCACGGGCACCTCGACCGCGGCCTTGGCGGTCTCGACCTCCACGACGGCCTGATCGACCTGGACGTGGTCACCGATGCCGACATGCCAGCTGATGATCTCCGCTTCGGTCAGGCCCTCGCCGAGGTCGGGCAGCAGGAAGTCAGGCATTGTCCCCCCACTGCCTGTCTGCCCACTGGAGCCGCGCGATGCCGTCCAGGATTCGGTCCACATCGGGCAGGTGCAGCCGCTCCAGATGCGGCGGGGGATAGGGGATGTCGAAGCCGGTGATCCGCAGGATCGGTGCCTCCAGATAGTGGAAGCACTGCTCCATGAGCCGGGCCGCCACCTCGGCGCCGTATCCGGCGAAACCCGGTGCCTCGTGCACGACGACAGCGCGGCCGGTGCGGCGCACCGACTCCGTCAGCGTCGCGTCGTCGAACGGCGACAGCGAGCGGAGGTCGATGACCTCGACGTCCCACCCCTCCTCGACGGCGGCTTCGGCAGCCTCGAGCGCGGTGTCCACCATCGCGCCGTACGTGATCAGCGTGACGTCCTTGCCCGCCCGGCGGATCACGGCCCGGTCGATGGCCGGGCCGTCGGCGGTCAGGCTCACCTGCTCCTTAGACCAGTAGCGCCGCTTGGGTTCCAGGAAGATGACCGGATCGGGACAGGCAATCGACTGGCGCAGCAGCCGGTAGGCGTCCGCGGGCGTTCCCGGCGTCACGACGCGCAGGCCCGGGGTGTGCGTGTAGTAGGCCTCGGAGGAGTCGCAGTGGTGTTCCACCCCGCCGATGCCGCCGCCGACCGGAATCCGGATCACGATGGGCAGGCTGACCTTGCCCCTGGTCCGGTTGTGCAGCTTGGCGAGGTGACTGGTGATCTGCTCGAAGGCTGGGTAGGCGAACGCGTCGAACTGCATCTCGACGACCGGGACCAGGCCGTTCATCGCCATGCCGATGGCGGTGCCGACGATGCCTGCCTCTGCCAGCGGCGTGTCGAAGACGCGGCGGTCGCCGAACCTGGCGGCGAGCCCGTCCGTGACGCGGAACACCCCGCCGAGCGTGCCGACGTCCTCCCCGAAGACCAGCACCCGCTCATCGGCGGCCAGGCTGTCGGCCAGCGCGGCGTTCAGCGCACCAGCCATCGTCACCGGAGCCGGAGCCGGAGCCGTCACCGGAGCCGGCGCGGGCGCCACCGGCCCCGTCGCCCGGGTCACCGATGCCGGCTGAGTCTGTTCGACGGCAAGCACGTCGGTCATCGCCCGGACTCCTCGATCTCGGCGAACAGCGCGTCGCGCTGGCGTCCCAGTGCCGCCGTCGGCTGGGCGTACACGTGCGCGAACAGCTCGGCGGGATCGACGTCCGCGTCCTGGTTCATCCGCTCGCGGGTCCGTTCGGCCAGTTGCTCCGCCTCTGCGTCCAGCTGCGCCGCGGCCTGCTCGCCGAGTAGGCCTGCCGTTATGAGAAAAGCCTTGAGCCTGGCTATCGGGTCGCGGGCCAGCCAGGTCTTGACCTCGGCGTCGCCGCGGTACCGGCCGGCGTCGTCGGCGTTGGTGTGCGCCTCCATGCGGTAGGTGATCGCCTCGATCAGGGTCGGCCCGTGGCCGGCCGCGGCCCGCTTGATGCTCGTGCGCACCGCCGCGTAGACGGCCGCGGCGTCGTTGCCGTCGACGAGGAGCGACGGGACGCCGTAACCGATCCCCTTGGCGGCCAGGGTCGGCGCGGCGGTCTGCTTGGAAAGCGGCACGCTGATCGCGAAACCGTTGTTCTGCACCAGGAACACGACCGGTGCTTGCCACACGCCGGCGAAGTTCAGCGCCTCGTGGGTGTCGCCCTCGCTGGTCGCGCCGTCACCGAGCAGCACAAGCGCGACCTCGTCCTGCTGCTTGTGCCGGGCGGCGTAAGCCAGCCCGACGGCGTGCAGCGTGTTGGTGGCCAGCGGCGTGCACTGCGGCGCGACCCGGTACTGATACGGGTCGTACCCGCAGTGCCAGTCGCCGCGTAGCAGCGTGAGCGCCTCCACCGGGTCCACCCCGCGCGTCACCAACGCGACCGTGTCCCGGTAGGTGGGGAACAGCCAGTCCTGATCACGCAGGGCCAGCACGGCCCCGGCCTGGCAGGCGTCCTGGCCGCGCGACGACGGATACACGGCTAGGCGGCCCTGCTTGGTCAGCATGGTGGCCTGCCGGTCGAAACGCCGCCCGAGCACCATCGCGCGGTACAGCTCAACCAGCGTCGCCGGCTCGGGAAGCGTCAGCTCACCGTGGTTCTGCCCGGCCCGGCCGTCAGGATCGATCAGTTGCAGCGGTTCCGCACTGGGTAGCAATGCGTCGGCCGCCGTTAGGTCTGCCAAAGGGGTCACGGCAGTTCCTTTCAGGCTCCTTTTTCCAAATCTTGCGCCTCTGGGCAGCCATATTTCCAGCATCTGGCACAAAAACGAGACTTATTGATCCAGGTGAGCGGGTAGCGTGGCCATATGGCATCAAGTGATGGCCCTGCGGATGGCTCGCGTGGACAAATGGCGCCCCTGGATGACACTGACCGGCTCATCGTCGCGGAACTCCAGGCCGACGGCCGGCTGTCCATGCGCGCGCTGGCCGAGCGGGTGCACCTGTCCCGCGCCAACACCTACAACCGCGTGGCCAGGCTCCAGCGCGACGGCGTGATCAGGGGGTTCGCCGCGGTCATCGACCCGGCGCGATACGGCTACGGGCTGTCCGCGTACGTCTACCTGGACATCGCGCAGCGAACCTGGAGGGAAGTCAGCCGTCAGGTGCTGAGCATGCCTGAGGTGGACCACGTCGCGTTCATCTCGGGTGAGCACGACATCCTGCTGCGGGTACGGACGCACGACGCCGCGTCCCTGCGCGATGTCGTACTCACCAGGCTGCAGGAGATGCCAGAAGTGCGTTCCACCCAGACCGTGCTGATCTTCGAGGAACTTGAGCCAGGCAGTCAGGCTAACCCGGTCAGAAGGACCGGCCAGGATTGAGGATGCCGGACGGGTCAAGCGCCGGGCTTGGGTGGCGATGCACCGTTCGTCCCATGGGCCACTGACGCAACTCCCGCCACGAGGCGTCGCGGGACATCGGCGATTATCGTGGTACTTCTGTTCAACGCGGTAATTAGCCATGCTGTCAGCAGCCTTTTTTGCCGTGCTGGACGTTTTTACCGTGCTAGTGAGGTGCCCGCGGACTCCGCTTGCGCGACGGCCCGGCCGGCGCCCCGGGATGCCCGGTAGGCGCCCCGGGATGCCCGGCAGGCGCCCGGGCGGGCGTGGCGCGGCGGCTACCTGCGCACGCGCAATCCGTCGAACGCGATGGCGCAGACGGCGTCGGCCAGCGAACCAGGGCCAGGGCCGGCACCAGAGCCGGCACCCGAGCCGGCACCAGAGCCGGAACCGGTCGGGCGGTACCACTCGACGACGGAGTTGACCATGCCGAATAGGAGGCGGGCGGTGGTCTTGGGATCGACGTCCGCGCGCACGTCGCCGTCGCGTTCGGCTTCCTCGACCAGGCTCGCGACCAGGCGGTCGAACGACCTGCGGCGTTCGATCGCGGCACGCTGCACGGGCGTGTTGCCGCGCACCCGCAGCAGCAGGGTCACGTAGGGGAGCTGGGCCTCCAGCACCGCCACCGTGCCGCGGACGAGCATTTCCAGCCGTTCGATGGCGGGCGCGTCGAGCCCGCGAGCGTACCCGGCCGCCTCCGACCATCCATCCAGGGCGCGGTCGAGGGCCAGCCGGAGCAGCTCTTCCTTGCCGGCGACGTGGTGGTAGATCGCGGACTTGGCGATGCCCAGGCGCTTGGACAGGTCATCCATGCTCGCCCCGTCGTAACCGCGCTCGTTGAACAGGTCAACGGCGACCCGCAGCACCGACTCAAGGTCGTAGCCCGGGCGCCCGCGCCGGCGGGGAGCGCCGGCGGTGGTGGTCTGGTCAATCGCCATACTCGTATAATAAAATACTGAACGGTCGGTATGTAAATGCCCTCCGGTGGAGGGCTCGGCGAGGAGAGTGAGCGCTGGTGGCGGTGCTGGGCAGTTACGTGGAAGGCCGCTGGCTCGCGCCGGACAGCGGATCCCCGGTCTACGACGCGGTCACCGGCGAGCAGATCGCCGAGGTCTGTTCCGACGGCGTGGACTTCGGTGCCGCGCTGGCCCACGGCCGGTCGGCCGGCGGCCCCGAGCTGCGCCAGCTGACCTTCCATGAGCGCGCGGCCCTGGTCAAGTCGCTGGGCCAGATGCTGCGCGAGCACCGCGACGAGCTCTACCAGCTCTCCTACCGGACCGGTGCGACGCTTGGCGATTCCAAGTTCGACATCGACGGCGGCATCGGCGTCCTGCTCGGCTACGCGAGCAAGGCCAAGCGCGAGCTGCCGAACGAACGGGTGCTCGTCGAGGGCCCGGTGGAGCCGCTCGGCAAGGGCGGGAGCTTCCTGGGCCAGCACCTGCTCACCCCCAGACTCGGCGTGGCCGTCCAGATCAACGCGTTCAACTTCCCGGTCTGGGGCCCGCTGGAAAAGCTGGCCCCGGCGCTGATCGCCGGCGTGCCCTCGCTGATCAAGCCCGCCTCACAGACCGGGTACCTGACCGTCCGCCTGGTCGAGCTGATCATCGAGTCGGGGCTGCTGCCCGAGGGCGCGCTCCAGCTGGTCAGCGGCAGCGCCGGTAACCTGCTCGATCACCTGCAGGAGCAGGACCTGCTCAGCTTCACCGGCTCCGCCAGCACCGCGCAGCGGCTGCGGTCGCACCCCAACGTGATCGCGCGGTCGGTGCGGTTCAACGCCGAGGCCGACTCGCTGAACATGTCGATCCTCGGCCCCGACGCGACGCCGGGCACGCCCGCGTTCGACCTGTACATCAAGCAACTGGTCAACGAGATGACCGTCAAGGCCGGGCAGAAGTGCACGGCGATCCGGCGCGCGTTCGTGCCGGCCGGGTTGCTGGACGCCGTCGCCGAGGCGGCGGGGGAGCGGCTGGCCGCGGTGGTGGTCGGCAATCCCGCCGACAAGTCCGTGCGGATGGGCGCGCTGGCCAGCCTCGAGCAGCGGGAAGAGGTGCGCCGCTCGCTCAAGGCCCTTGAGGACGCCGGGCGGATCGTGTTCGGCGACCCCGATCACGTCGAGGTCACCGGCGCGGACGCCACCCGCGGCGCGTTCCTTTCTCCGCTGCTCGTCTGCGCGCAGGACTCCCGCCGTCCAGAGGTGCACGAGGTCGAGGCGTTCGGCCCGGTCGCCACCCTGATCGGCTACCGCGACACTGCGGACGTCATCGACTTGGCCGGCATGGGCAAGGGCAGCCTGGCCGGATCCATCGTCACAGACGATCCGGGGTTCGCCAGCGACGTGGTCCTCGGCACGGCCCCGTGGCATGGACGCCTGCTAGTTCTGGACTCCGATGCCGCGCCAGAGTCGACGGGCCACGGTTCGCCGCTGCCGATGCTTGTCCACGGCGGTCCCGGACGCGCGGGCGGCGGCGAGGAGATGGGCGGCATGCGCGGCGTCGTCCACCACATGCAGCGCACCGCGATCCAGGCCAGCCCCCGGATGCTCCAGGCGGCCACCGGGCGATGGGTCAAGGGCGCGCCGCGCCGGACCGAGGGTCCGCACCCGTTCACCAAGCCGCTGTCGCGGCTGGCCATCGGCGACACCATCACCGGCGGCCCGCGCACCGTGACGATGGCGGACATCGAGCAGTTCGCCGAGTTCACCGGGGACACCTTCTACGCCCACATGGACGAGGAGGCCGCCGCGAAGAACCCGTTCTTCGGCGGCCGGGTGGCGCACGGGTATCTCATCGTGTCGTTCGCGGCCGGCTTGTTCGTGCACCCCGATTTCGGGCCCGTGCTCGCGAACTACGGCATCGACAACCTCCGCTTCCTGACCCCGCTGAAGCCAGGGGACGAGATGTCGGTGACGCTGACCTGCAAGCAGATCAGCCCGAGGCCCGGTGATTACGGCGAAGTCCGCTGGGACGCCGAGGTGACCAACTCCGACGGCACGGTCGTCGCCACGTACGACGTGCTGACCATGGTCGCGAAGGAGTGGGACGAATGACAATCATCGATGAGACAGAACTCCAGGCGCACTTCGACCAGACCATGGCACGTGAGCGCCGGATCGAGCCACGGGACTGGGTTCCGGACAAGTACCGGGCCACGGTGCTGCGGCAGATCGCCCAGCACGCGCACTCGGAGATCATCGGCATGCAGCCGGAAGGCAACTGGATCACCCGTGCCCCCTCGCTGCGGCGCAAGGCCATCTTGCTGGCCAAGGTGCAGGATGAGGCCGGTCACGGCATGTACCTGTACAGCGCGGCGGAGACCCTGGGCACCGATCGCGCCGAGCTGACCGAGAAGCTGATCACCGGGCGGCAGAAGTACTCCTCGATCTTCAACTACCCGACGCTGAGTTACGCCGACGTCGGCGTGATCGGGTGGCTGGTGGACGGGGCGGCCATCTGCAACCAGGTGCCGCTGTGCCGGTCCTCCTACGGTCCCTACGCGCGGGCGATGGTGCGGATCTGCAAGGAGGAGTCGTTCCACCAGCGGCAGGGTTACGAACTGCTGATGACGATGATGCGCGGCACCGCGGCGCAGCGGGACATGGTGCAGGACGCGACCAACCGGTTCTGGTGGCCTTCGCTGATGATGTTCGGCCCGCCGGACGCCGACTCGCCCAACACCGGGCAGTCCATGAAGTGGGGCATCAAGCGGCACACCAACGACGAACTGCGGCAGCGGTTCGTCGACATGACCGTGCCGCAGGCGGACAAGCTCGGCGTCACGCTGCCCGATCCCGCACTGAACTGGAACCAGGAGCGCGGCAGCTACGATTTCGGCGCGGTGGACTGGGACGAGTTCAAGGCCGTCGTGGCCGGTAACGGCCCGTGCAACACGCAACGGGTCGCCCGGCGCAAGGCGGCGCACGACGACGGCGCCTGGGTCCGCGAGGCGGCCCTGGCTCACGCCGCTAAGGCGGGAGGCACCGCATGAGTGAGGTAACGGTCCGGTCCGAGTGGCCGCTTTTCGAGGTCTTCCTGCGCGGCAAGCGAGGCCTGAACCACGTGCACGTCGGCAGCCTGCACGCCGCCGATCCGCAGATGGCGTTGCATCACGCCCGCGACCTGTACACGCGGCGGAACGAGGGGGTCAGCATCTGGGTGGTCGCGGCGAGCGACATCACCGCGTCCAGCCCGGACGAGAAGGACCCGTTCTTCGCGCCGTCGGGGGACAAGGTCTACCGGCACCCGACCTTCTATCAGATTCCCGACGACGTTCCGCACATGTGACCTGGTATGAGCGACCACGATAACCCTTATGACCTGCTGGGCGACGAGCACGACGAGGGTCACCGGTGGGCCTTCGGCACTGGCTTCACCGACCCGCTGGAAGGCATCGACACCACCGTCCCCGCGGACGTCGACCCCGCCGCGCTGGCCCGCTACTGCCTGGCTCTCGGCGACGACGCGCTGATCTACAGCCACCGGCTACAGCAGTGGGTCACCCGGATGCCCGAACTGGAAGAGGAGACCGCGGTCGCGAACATCGCGCTCGACCTGCTCGGCCAGGCCAGGATGCTGCTGGCAAGGGCGGGCGGCATCCTCGGCCGGACCGAGGACCAGCTGGCGTTCTTCAGGGACGAGAAGGAATTCCGCAACGTCCGCCTCGCCGAGCATGAGGACCGCGATTTCGCCGAGCTGACCGGCCGGCTGCTGATCTTCTCGGCCTGGCGCCTCGCGCTGTTCCAGGCGCTGGCGCGCGCGCAGGACCCGGTCCTGGCCGCGATCGCCGCGAAGGGGGTCAAGGAGCTCACCTACCACCGCGACTACGCGGCTCAGTGGGTGGTGCGGCTCGGTGACGGCACCCCGCTGTCCCGTGCGCGCATGCAGGACGCGCTCGCGGCCATCTGGCCGCTGCT
>DASXDG010000318.1:0-15253 GCA_036490795.1 Streptosporangiaceae bacterium | reverse complement strand
CGCGCAACCCCGCCTCTGCTTGGCCACCAGGCGCAGGTGCTCATCGCGGCGTTCGGCAATGGCCACGCCTCCAGCCAGCAGATCAGGATGGATCTCCCGGTGAAGTGCCTGTGCCCGGGACAGCGTGGTGCGGACCGCCTTGTGCCCGGAGGAGGCGCCCACCAAGACGCCGAGCATCCGGCTGGCATCGGCCGACCGCAGCCAGTTCCGCAGGTCCGCTTCCGCGTACTTACCGACACAGCGGTAGACGACGACCGGGCGGCGCCAGTCACCGAGATGCGTGGCCTCGAATACCGCGGGGTCCATGGTCGGCAAGTACGGAAACGGACGCTCAGCAGGGTTGCGGTCGCTCGCCCGCGCCGGGCAGGTGCGCCCGCAGGCGCCGGGCTGGTTAACTGCGGGCGCCCGCGGGCAGGAAGCTGACCGCGGGCGCAGGTGCGTGGTGGGTGGGGGTTAGCGGCGACGGCTGCGGCCTGGTTCCATGCCGGTCAGGCGGAGCAGGAGCAGCAGGACCCAAGCGCCGATAATTGATCCGATGATGCCGACGGGGTGGAAGCTGTGCATGCTCACGGAGTGGTACTCGACGAGGGTCCACAAGAACCCGCCGATGAAGGAGCCTACGATGCCCAGCACGATGGTGCCGAGGATCCCGAGTGAGTCGCGGCCGGGCATGAGCAGGCGCGCTATCGCGCCGACGACGAACCCGACTATAAGCAACACGATGATGAAAACAACCATGTCGCCAACACTGCCCCGCATCCCGCGAGTTATGCCCGTAAGGCCGGATAGATGACTATCTGGCAGGGATGGGAGGTCTGGAGTAGATGAGTGATCCGGGATGGGCGTTGCGGCAGATCGCCTTCCAGCTTGAGCGGACCGGCGCGCCCACGTACCGGGTCCGCGCGTTCCGGCGTGCCGCCGAGGTGGTCGCCGGGCTGACCGCGGCCGAACTGGCCGATCGGATCAGGACCGGGACGCTGCGGCAGCTGCCCGGGATCGGCGAGGTTACCGCCCAGGTGATCGCCCAGGCGGCGGCCGGCCAGGAGCCGGACTACCTGACCAGGCTGCTCGGCGGCGGTTCGCCGGCCGGTCCGAGCGTGCTGCGCGCCGCCATGCGCGGCGACTGCCACGCCCACTCTGACTGGTCCGACGGCGGCAGCCCGCCGCTGGAGATGGCGCTGGCCGCACGGGACGTGGGGCACGAGTGGATGGCGCTCACCGACCATTCGCCCCGGCTCACCGTGGCCAACGGTCTGTCCGCCGACCGGCTCCGCGCGCAACTAGAGCTGATCGGCGAGCTGAACCAGACGCTCGCGCCGTTCCGGATCCTTTCCGGCATCGAGGTCGACATCCTCGATGACGGCTCGCTCGACCAGAGAGAGGAGCTGCTCGGGCAGCTCGGCGTCGTGATCGCTAGCGTGCACTCCAAGCTGCGCATGCCGGCCGAGCCGATGACGAAGCGGATGATCGCCGCCATCCGCAACCCGCACACCGATGTGCTCGGCCATTGCACCGGGCGGATCGTGACTGGCCGCGGCCGGCCGGAGTCGCAGTTCGACGCCGAGGCGGTGTTCACGGCCTGCCGCGACTACGACGTCGCGGTGGAGATCAACTGCAGGCCCGAACGCCAGGACCCGCCGGACAACCTGCTCCAGCTCGCCGTGGACCTCGGCTGCATGTTCGCGATCGATACCGACGCGCACGCGCCCGGCCAGCTCGACTGGCTGGATGGCGGGTGCGTCCGCGCCGAGCGGTTCGGCATCGGCCCGGACCGGGTGATCAATACGCGACAAGCACCACTGCTGTTATGAAGAAAACGCCTTTAGTGCTTCGGCCAGGTCACGATAACCAGGCATCGGGTCGGCGCCCGTCTCGGTGAGCAGCTGGATCGCCACGTGATCCGCGCCCGCGTCGAGGTGCTCGGCGAGACGAGCCGCCACCTGGTCCGCGGTGCCATGTACCGCCAGCGTGTCGATCAGCGCGTCACTGCCGTCACCGCTCACGTCGTCCTCGGACCAGCCCAGCCTGCGCAGGTTGCTCGTGTAGTTGACCATGCCGAGATAGGGCTTGACCCGTTCCCTGCCGAGCCTCCTGGCACTGCCCGCTTCGGCGTTGAGCACCACCTTCTGCTCCGGAGCCAGCAGCGGCTCCGGGCCGAGGAGTTCCCTGGCCTGGCGGGTGTGCGCGGGCGGCACCAGGTACGGGATCGCGCCGGCGGTGCGATCGCCGGCCAGCTTGAGCACCCTGGGGCCCAGCGCGGCGAGCACCAGTGCTTCTTGCGGGACGCCGTCGGCACGCAGATCGGTCACGTACCCGGAGATCGCGTCGTACGGGCGCTGGTACTGGCTGGTCGCCTCGGGATGCCCGGTACCGGCGCCGAGCACGAAACGGCCAGGAAACCTGGCCTCCAGGCGGGCGAAGGAACGAGCCACCGGGTGCGGGTCGTCCTTCCAGATGTTGACGATGCTGGTCCCGACCAGCATCGACGTCGTGGCGGCGAGCAGTTCTTCGATCTGGGACAGATCGCCGCTCGGCGATCCGCCGATCCACAGCGCGCCGAAGCCCTCCTGCTCAATTCCGGCGGCGAGCTGAGCCGTCACCTGGGAACCACTGCGCCAGATACCGAACCGGCCCAGCCGGTCACGAAGATGAGTAGTCACGTCTCCATTACATCAGCTTGCCGTCGGCGGCCCGCTGCCACGCCCGCCTGCTTTCGCGCTGGTAGTCGCGCGCGTCGCGGTGCGCCCGCTCGTGCAGCAGGCCGAAGCTGAACGCGTTCTCGCCGGCGAGATGTGCCTGGACGCCGATCTCCCTGGCCGTCGCGCGTGCGTTCACCGCGTCGTGATGGTCGCCGAGGACCGACTGGACCGCCTTCATGCGCTTGGCGAAACGGCGCGCTGGCTTGCCGAGGACCGGCCGCGCGGCCTCGGCCGCGTAGCGGGCGCGCTTGGCCGCCTTCCTGACCTCGTGCAGCGCGGCGTCGCGGTCCCGGCCGGCCGGCACGTGCCGTGCGCGGTTGACCCGGCGCCTGGTCCGCTTGCCGGTCCGCGTGACGGCCTTGCTCAGCACGCCACGGGCGGGTGCGTCCGCCTTCGCGGTGAACGGCGGGACCTTGAGCAGCTCGTCAAGCTCGTCGAGCATGGCGAAATAACGGCCAGAGTCGAGCACGCGGCCGACCGTGGTTCGCGCGTCGGCCTCCTGCGGCGCGAAGTGGACCCGGACTCGTGCCGCCGCGGAATCCATGACGAGTTCGGCCGGCAACCCGGCCAGCGCCGAACGCAGCTGCTCGCTGAGCACCTCTGCCTCGCGGGCGTCGCCGAGTACGCCACCGAGCCACTTCAGTTCCTCGCCCAGGTGCCGGACGTCCCGTTCGCTCAGGACCATCGGGAACGACTGGAGGGCGCTGCGCAGCCGCCGCGCGGTCACGCGCATCTGGTGAACCGAATCCGGTTCGCCGCGACGGACCGCCGGGTCGAGAGACTTGAGCCTGGCCGCCTGCTCGTCGAGATAGGCCAGGACGACCTCGCCCGCCGTTGAGTGGCGGGTGGGCGCCTTACGGGGACGAGCCGGTTCGGTGCCGAGCGCGCGTTGCAGCTTGGCGGAATAGGTGGCCGGCCGCAGACCGCCGCGGCGCAGTTGCTTGTCCACCGCTCGCAGCAGCTTCTCGCCGCCGCCGGTCAGCTCCACCTCGATTTCGTCCCACCGCGACACGGTGGTGGCCGAGCGGCCAAGCGTCTGCGCCGCTACCTCGTCGGTCATGACCTCGGCCAGCGACGTTCCTGCCTCGTCGCGCAGCGTCGTCGTGCGCCGGTGCGTCTCGATCCGCGCGACCGGGCGCAGCGCCGCGTCGCGGGTGTGCACCCGGACCAGTTCCGTCAGTTCGCCGGGCGCGGGATCGCCGGAACGCGCCAGCGGCAGCCGCACCTCGCGTCGCGCCGGGCCGTCGGGCAGCTTGAGGTGCCAGCCCTCGTCCTTGCCGCCCTCCCGGCGCCGCAGCGTGATCTGGGCCCTGAGCAGCCGGAAGTCGTCGGTGTCGTAGTACTCGGCGGTGAGCGTCTGACTGCGCGGCCGGGATTGCGCCGCCACATCCGGCAGATCGCGCAGCGGTGGCAGTGCCGTGCCCGGCGGAGCCTCGTACTTCTGTTCCATTTCCCGTGTGATAGTCGCCATGCCTAGCCTCTACCCGTGGTTTCCGTGGTATTCCTTCCGGGTAGCCGGTCTGGGACGGGCGGGAGGTAGCGGCGATGCCAGGGACGACCGATGACCAGCGGCCAGAGTCCCTTGCCCAGCGTGACGACCGCAATGTCGGGGAGCTGGTCCAGGAGCTGCGGGTGATCAGCCTCGGCGTTCAGGTCCTGTTCGGCTTCCTGCTCTCGCTGCCGTTCACCGTCAGGTTCGGCCAGCTCAGCCACGGCCAGCGTGATCTGTACCTGGCCAGCCTCACCCTCTCGGCCGTCGCGACCATCCTGCTGCTCGGCCCGGTCGCGTACCACCGGCTGGTCTTCCGGCAGGGGATGAAGGAGAGCCTCGTGCGGTTCTCCAACGCGATGGCGATACTCGGCCTGACCGCCGTCGGCGCGGCCGTCCTGACCTCGGTGCTGCTGGTGACCAGCTACGTCGCCGGATGGCTGCCAGGGGCGCTGATCACCGGGCTGGCGGGCTGCATGCTGGCCGGCCTGTGGTTCGCGCTGCCGTTGTCACGCAGGCGCGAACGGCCTTGAGGATTCGCCGTCCGGCCAGATGACGCGGATCTGGCCGCCATCGGCCGTCAGCCGGGGCGGCTCTCCCGGGCCGGCCGGGTCCGCGGTCAGCGCGATGGCCGCCGCGTAGACCTGGCCGGGCACGACCGGCAGGCTGGACCGCAGGTACGGAACGGCGGCGTGTGAGCCGAACGCGGTCGGCCCGCCGATCCGGTGGGTGAACGCGGCCAGCGGACCATGCAGCGCCGTGATCACTGAGGTCAGGTCATCGGGCCCCCGGACCGACGCGGTCCCGGTCCCGGTGCCGGTCCCGGTGCCGGCCTGTTCCGCCGGCGCGGAATCGGCGGCGACCAGCCAGCCGCCGATGTGCAGCGTCCACGGGCCGCCGTCGCTGACCCGCACGATGCGCACCTCCCAGCAGCCGCGCAGCACGCTGGCCGTGGTCAGCCATGGGCCCGTGACCGGCGGATCGGCCAGCTGACCGGACCACCGATCGGACTGGGGCCAGTGTGCCTGGTGCCGGGAAATCCCGGTGCCGGGTTCGCCGCCCCGCACCCGGGTCAGCGGACGCCGGTGCGAGAGCCTGCCGTCCGTGTCGATCAGCGCGACGTTCGAATCGAGGCCGTCCGCCTTCAGGTCGGGTGCGGTCCTCGTGCCGTATGCCCAGCGGCAGTAGAACGGGTCGTCCGGCACCCCTTCGCCTGCCGAGCCGTGGTCGGTGCCGTGATTGGCGACGCGGACAATGCCGTCCGCCGACGTGCCGGCCGCTATCCATCCCGGCGCTGTGATCACCTTGGTGAAGTCGCCCTGTTCGACCGGGAGGGGCTCTTCGGTGGCCTGCCAGACCGGGTCGCCCGGCGGCAGCAGCAGGCCGGCGAAACCCTTGGCCGCCCAGTAGGGCGAGGCCGGGCCGGAGTACGGCTGCCTGATCTGCACGAACTCGCCGTGCCAGCCGATGGACAGCGTGCCGTCCTCGCGGAAACAGCCCGCGCCGGTGAAGTAGCTGAGCATCCCGCTGGCGATCCGCCTGGTCAGCCCGGGTGCGAGGGGAGTGGCGTCGAACAACGCTCCCGCCCAGAACGGTGCCAGCGCGGCGAACCGGTAGGTGAGCGACCGGCCCTGGAACAGCGGCGCGCCGTCCGCGCCGGTCAGGTGCGCGAGGTCTGTCAGGTAGTCACGCAGCCGGGCACGGTACCGGTCCGCCAAGCCGGGGGCGGCGAACTGGCCGGCGATCCGGCAGTACCACAGCGGGTACAGCTGCATCGCCCAGCCGCTGTAATGGTCGAAGTTCCGCACCCCGCCGTCTGAGTACCACCCGCCGCCCGCGTACCAGTCCTCGGTCCTGTCGATGGCCCACGCGATGTCCTCGTCGTGCCACAACCCGCCAGCCGACCGCGAGAACGCCGCCACCACGGCACGGAACCACACCCAGTTGTTGTCAGGGACCCATGACCCGGCGAACGCGCCGAACCAGCCGAGCAACCGCTCGCGTACCCGGTCATCCAGCCGGTCCCAGATCCAGGGCCTGGTCTCGTGCAACGCGATCGCGATCGACGCGGCCTCGACCTTGGCCTGGTTCAGTTCGTCCAGCTTCGGCCACCGGGCGGCGCAGGCGGTGAGACCTTCCGCGTACCAGGACGCGAACGAGTGCGGATCGTTCCCCTCGCTGCCCGCGATCCGGAACGCGGCCAGCAGGAACGTCCGGGCGAAGCCCTCGAGCCCATCGCTCCATCGCCCGGACCGGCTGGCCGGACCGGGCAGGTCAATCAGCGCATGATCCGGGCTCGCGTACGGCCGCACCGCGAGGAGCATCCGGTCCGCCGTGGCTTCCCAGTCGGCTCTGGTCAAGCCGGTGAACGGAGACTGCGCCTCAGCTGTCACATCAGAAAGCCTAGTATGAGGGCCCATGGGACGATTGCTCGTTTACACCAGGACCGCCGGGTACCGGCATGAATCGATACCGGCCGGTGTGCAAGCCATGACGGGCCTGGGTTTCGGCATCGACCACACCGAGGGTGACCTGCCCGCGCTGCGCGACTACGCCGCGGTGGTCTTCCTCTCCACCAGCGGCGACATCCTGACCGAGGCCGGCAAGGAAGAACTGGCCAGCTACCTGGGTGCTGGCGGCGCGTGGCTCGGCGTGCACGCGGCGTCGACGACCGAATACGACTGGCCGTGGTACGGGGGACTGGCCGGCGCGCGTTTCGACCACCATCCCGATATCCAGGCGGCCACCATGACCGTCGAGGTGCGCGATCATCTCGCCACCCGCCACCTCGGGCCGACCTGGACGTGGACGGACGAGTGGTACGCGTTCGGTGAGAATCCACGGCCCGGTGGGGTGCAGGTGCTGCTGACCGTGGACGAGAGCACATATCAGGGCGGCACGATGGGGGCCGATCACCCGATCGCCTGGTGCCACGAGTACGGCGGCGGGCGTTCCTTCTACACCGCGCTGGGTCATCGCGACCAGGCATACGCCGACCCGGATTTCCTGGCCCACCTGCGCGGCGCACTGGACTGGCTCACCGGCTGAGCGGTTACCGGGGCTATCGCGGGCGGGGCAGCGTGCTCTCCCGCAAGATCACCTCGCCGGGTACCGGGATGATCCGCGGGCGGTCCCGCCCGTCCTCGCTCAGCACCAGGTTCGCCGCCATCTCGCCCATTCGCTTCAGTGGCAGCCGGACCGTGGTCAGCGGGGGATAGACGTCGCGCAGCGTGTGGATGTCATCGAAACCGGCCACCGCGATGTCGTCGGGCACCGAGATCCCCTCGGCCCGCAGCCGGGCTAGCGCGCCGACGGCCATCACGTCGTTCACGGCGAACACGCAGTCAGGTCGCGCCGGGCCGGAGGCGAGCACCGCGCTCATCGCCTCGTAGCCGCCGTCCCTGGTGAACGCGCCCGCCACCACCCAGCGCGGGTTCAGCTCGACCGACCAGGCCCGCAGGCCGGCCCGGAACCCGTCCGTCCTGTCCTTCGCGGTGAGCACATCCCTGGGCCCGGCCAGCACGGCGAAGCTGCGGTGCCCGAGCGCCACCAGGGACCGGGCCAGGGCCATCGCGCCCGCCCTGTTCTCCGGCATGATCGTGTCCACGCCGAGCATGTCCTGGCCGACGCATACCGCGCGGCCGCCGGCGCTCACGAACGCGCTGACCTCGGCCCGCAGCGCCTCGCGCGCCCGCTGGTCGTCGGAGCGGCTGCCGATCAGCACGACCGCGCGGGCGAGCTGCCCGCGCATCAGCGACACGTACTGGCACTCGCCCGCTTCCCCGTGCGCGGTACTGGAGATGCAGACCAGCAGCTGGCGGGTCCGCGTCGCGTCGATCAGCCCGGCGGCGATGGAGGAGAAGTACGGGTCGTCGATGTTGTGCACCGTCACGCCGACCATGGCGCTGTGCCCGGTGGCGACGGCCCTGGCCTGAAGGTTGGCCATGTAACCGAGTTCGGCGACCGCCCGGTTGACCCGGTCGGTCATGACCGGGCCGACCCGGCGCGCCCCCTCGTTGACCACCCTGGACGCGGTGGTCAACGAAACGCCCGCCCGGTCGGCCACGTCCTGCAGCGTCACCCGCAGGTCCAGGCCGCCGGCACGCATCGGCGGGCGGCGACGCCGCGGCCGCCGGCCATTGGCCGCTGTCTCGGTCATCGCCGCTCCCGAACGTGTGCGCATCGAAGGCCGCAGGTAGACGCGGCATTTCGCCGAGTGTAGCCCGGGAAAGCACTTTCCTGGACAAGTGCGACAAACCTCTTTCGCGGATGGCGCCAGCGAGCCGCGGTAGCCGGATCGTATCGGGCATGAGTCGATTACCTGCGATTTCATGGTGCTTGACGGCTATGTGCGAAACGTGCATCATGTGGGAATGCGCTTTCCCATGTCCCCTTCGTCGCCGGTTGATCCGGACCGGAGGCAGCGGCTCACCGCGGCCTTCGCGATGCGGCCGGGCCTGGCCAGCGCCCTGTTCGGGCCGCCTGAACTCGAGCGCATCCGCGCGGTCGCGGACATCGACGAAACGACAGTGATCACCGACATCGGCACCGCCGATCCGCGGCTTCTGGCCGGCCTCGACGTCGCGATCACGGGCTGGGGCGCTCCGCTGTTCGACGCGGCGGCGCTGGACGCCATGCCGCGGCTGCGTGCCATCGTCCATGCGGGGGGAACGGTCAAGCAGCACGTGGCAGCGGATGCCTGGGAGCGCGGCATCCTGGTCACCACCGCCGCGGACGCGAACGCCTACCCGGTCGCGGAGTACACGCTCGCGGCCATACTCCTGGCCGGCAAGGACGTGCCCGCGCTCGCCGCGGGTTACGCCGCGGATCCCGGCTTCGACGCCTCGAGCCGCCCCGGCATCGGCAACTACCACCGGACGGTCGGCATCCTCGGCGCGTCCCGGGTCGGCCGCCGGGTAATCGACCTGCTCGGGCAGTTCGACTTCAGCATCTTGCTGCACGACCCGTACCTGCCGAACGCGGACCCGGTGCTGACCCGCGCCCGGCGGGTAGACCTGGACGACCTGTTCCGGCTCAGCTCGATCGTCAGCATCCACGCACCGCTGCTCCCTGACACCGCCGGCCTGGTAGGCGCGGATCAGCTCGCGCTGATGAGCCCGGGATCAGTCCTGATCAACACCGCACGGGGCGCCATCGTCGATCACGAGGCGCTGACCCATGCCGTCCGCACCCGCGGCCTGCGTGCCGTGCTCGACGTTACCGACCCCGAGCCGCTCCCCGCCGATCACCCGCTCCGGCAGCTCCCCGGCGTCATCCTCACCCCGCACGTGGCGGGATCCCTCGGCAACGAACTGCGCCGGCTTGGCGACGCCGCCGCCAGCGAAGTCGAACTGCTCGCCGCGGGGCAGCCGCCCAGGTGCCCGATCGGGAAGCAAGCCCTGCTCACCATGGCGTAGCCACGACAGCACCAGTCATAACCGGGCACCGCGCCGTCATCCGCGGCGCATCCATGTCGGCTAAGAGAAGGCCGGCGCAGAGAAAGGATGCCGGTGGCATCAGGCACCGTGCTTCGCGAGTACGACGCACTCGCGTACATCGACGGCGACTTCGAACCGGGCACGGGGGAGTGGCTCCCCGTGCTGGACAAGGCCGCCGGGCTGCCCTTCGGCCGGTACGCGGACTGCTCCGCCGCGCAGGTCGGCCGCGCCGTCGCGGCGGCCAGGCGCGCGCAACCCGGCTGGGCCGCGGTCGGCGCGAACGACCGCAGCGCCATCATCGCGGCCTTCGCCGCCGAACTGCGGGCCAGGCACGACGAGCTGATCACGCTCATCATCCGCGAGACCGGAGGGACGGCGGAGAAGGCCGAGGAAGAGCTCGGGCAGTCGGTCACCCAGCTGCTGAACTCGGCGACCCAGCTCACCGAGAACGCCGGCGAGATCCTGCCGCCCTACAAGACCGGCAAGATCTCACTCTCCGAGGCGGTCCCGCTCGGGGTGATCGGCGTGATCGTGCCGTGGAACTACCCGATGAGCCTGGCGATGCGCGCCCTTGCCCCCGGACTCGCCTACGGCAACGCCGTCGTGCTCAAGCCCGCCGAACTGACCCCGATCGCGGGCGGCCAGGTGCTCGCCGAGGCGGCCCGGGCAGCCGGCGTGCCGGCCGGCGTGTTCGCCGTGGTTCCCGGCGACGGGCCGGGCACCGGACGCGCGCTCGCCGAGCACCCGGACCTGGACCTCATCCACTTCACCGGCTCGGGCGAGGTCGGCCACCAGATCGCCAGCTTCGCGGCCAGGTCGCTGCGGCCGGCCGCGCTTGAGCTCGGCGGGGACAACGCGTTCGTGGTGCTGGACGACGCCGACATCGACCAGGCCGCGAGCTGCGCCGTCTGGGCCGCCCTGTGGTACCAGGGCCAGACCTGCATATCGGCCGGGCGGCACATCGTGCTCAGTTCGGCCGCCCAGGCGTTCACCGACGCGGTGGCGGACCGGGTCGCCAGCCTGCGGGTCGCGGACCCGCTCCGCGACCCGTCGGCCGATCTCGGGCCGGTCATCAGCGAACGGCAGCTCAGCCGGTTCCACGACGGGCTGGTCAAGCCCTCTATCGCGGCGGGCGCGAAGGTGGCCGTCGGCGGCACCCACGACGGCCTCTTCTATACCCCGACCGTGCTGACCGGCGTGACGCCGGGAATGCCCGTGTTCACCGAGGAGATCTTCGGCCCGGTGATGCCGATCACGGTGGCCGGCAGCGAAGGTGAAGCACTCGAGCTGGTGAACAGGCACCACACCATGATGAACTCCGTCTTCACCCGCGACCACCTGCGCGGCCTGGCCTTCGCCAGGCGCATCGCGAGCAGCGAAGTCCACGTCAACGACGGCTATGCCCGCCATGGCGGCGAGGGACAGCAGCGTGCCTTCACCCGCCGTCAGTGGATTGGCGTGCAGACCACTCCAGTGAGCTACCCGGCCTGGGCCCGAACCAGGCCCTGACCCCTCAAGGCATCCGAACCCAAGGCATCCGAACCCTGAAGGAGACGCACAACGTGAGAAGAAAACTCGCGAGACACGGGGCCGTGGCGGCCAGCGTCCTCGCCGCCGCGACGGTCGCCCTGGCCGGCTGCAGTTCCAGCTCGTCGTCCGCCGCATCGTCCACGTCAGCGGGCCCGGCGAGTTCGAACCAGGTTGTTCACCTGACGATCACCGACTGGGACAACGGAATGCCGGCCGTGGTCGCGGCATGGAACAAGTCGCACCCGGACATCCAGGTTCAGCTGATCAAGCCGACCGGCACCGGGTACACGCTGTACAACAAGCTGATCACCGACAACCGGGCAGGTACCAACCCCGATATCTCGGAGATCGAGTACCAGGCGCTGCCCGAGATGGTCGCCAACAAGGTCATCATCTCGCTGAACCAGTACATCCCGAGCCTGTCCTCGCTGTACCCGCAGGCGGCGCTCGGCCTGGTGCAGTTCCAGGGCAGCACCTACGGCGTGCCGCAGAACATCTGCCCGATGGTGTTCTTCTACCGGACCGACGTGTTCAAGAAGCTCGGCCTTTCCGCGCCGACGACCTGGGCGCAGTACGCCGCCGACGCGGCGAAGATCCACAAGGCCAACCCGAAGGAGTACCTGGGTAACTTCGACGCCGCCGACCCGGAGTGGTTCGCCGGGCTCGCCCAGCAGGCCGGGGCGAACTGGTGGACCACCAGCGGGAGCAACTGGACCGTCGCGATCAACGACGCGGCCACCCAGAAGGTGGCGAACTACTGGCAGGGCCTGGTCAACAGCGGTGTGATCAGCCCGGAGCCAAGTTTTTCCACGCAGTGGGAAACCGATATGAACAAGGGCAACATCGTGGGCTGGATCTCCGCCCAGTGGGCGCCCAACCAGTTCCCGTCGATCGCGCCGAGCACGTCCGGCCAGTGGACGGCGGCGGCCCTGCCGGCCTGGACCGCGGGCGACAAGACCGTCGGTACCTGGGGCGGGGAGGCCGAGGTGGTCACCACCAGCTCCAAGCACCCCAAGCAGGCCGCCGAGTTCGTCCAGTGGATGAACTCGAGCCAGCAGGGGCTCAATCTGCTGATCAAGAACGTCGAAGTCTTCCCGGCCGCGACGTTCGCTCAGTCCTCGCCTGAGCTGCAGACCCCGCCGCCGTTCATGTCGGACCAGCCCGGCTACAACTCGCTGATGTCGTCCATCTCGACGGGCGTGCGCAACTTCCAGATGTGGGGACCGGACGCGTCGGTCACCTTCAGCAGCTACTCCGACGCCTTCGCGTCGGCACTGCAGAATCACACCTCGTTCGTCTCGGCTCTCAACAGCGTGCAGAAGGCAACGGTCAACGACATGAAGAACGCCGGGTTCCAGGTCACCGGCTAAGCCACCAGTCAGCGCCGGCCGCGACAGGACGATCCCCGTCGCGGCCGGCTACTCCGCATCAGAAAGGCGGCTGTCATGGCGATCGCTGGACGGAAGAAACACTCCAGCAAGCTGCCCGTGCTGTTCGTGGCTCCGGCCCTGCTGCTGCTCGCGCTGTTCACGTTCGCGCCCGCGATCTACGCCTTTTACCTGAGCCTGATGAAGGTGCACGTGACCGGCGGTCTGCTCGGCACGTCCACCGCCCAGGTATTCGCCGGGATGAGCAACTACACGAGCACGTTCAAGGACCCCCAGTTCTGGAGCAGCCTGGAGCGGATGCTGCTGGTCGCCGTCATCGGCATCCCGGTTACCGTGGTCCTGGCCACCGTGTTCGCGCTGTGCCTGGACGCCAACGGTGCCCGCCTGACCACCGTGTCCCGGCTGGCGCTGTTCCTGCCGTACGCGGTTCCCGGCGTCATCGCCTCGCTGCTGTGGGGCTTCCTCTACCTTCCGGCCACCAGCCCGATCGGCGGCGGGGTCTTCGACTATTTCGGCAACCGCACGATCTTCTTCACCGTGGCCAACGTCGCGGTCTGGGGCGTGATCGGCTTTAACACCGTCGTCCTGTACACCGCGCTGCGCGCGCTGCCGCCCGATATCTGCCGCGCGGCCGAGGTGGACGGCGCCACCGAACTGCAGATCGCGCTGCGCATCAAGCTCCCGCAGATCGCTCCCGCCATCTCCATGATCGCCCTGTTCAGCCTGATCAACGCGCTGCAGCTGTTCAACGAGCCGACCGCGCTCAAGCCACTGACCAACGCGATCACGTCCACCTGGGTTCCGCTGATGCGCGTCTACTCCGACTCATTCGTGAACAACGACATTTACGGCGGCGCGGCGAGCGCGTTCACGCTGCTCATCATGACCGTCGCCGTCACGGTCGCCGGCGGTGCCGTCGCGACCCGGCTCACCCGGAGGCAGAGCAGTTGACCACCACCGCCATCGCCCCTGGACGCATGACCGGCAAGAACGCGGCGGCGGGTGGCAGCAGGCCACCCCGCCGCGCGATCAACTGGCGCGCCACCATCATCTTGCTCATCGGCGGGCTCTACTGCGTGCTGCCCGCCCTGTGGATCCTCGTCGCCGCCACCAAGTCGAACGCGCAGCTGTTCTCAACGCCGCCCTACGCGCCGTCCTCGCTGAAGTCGTTCGACTCCAACATGAGCGGCATCCTGGGCTGGAATGGCCACATCTTCTTGCGCTGGTGGCTCAACTCGCTCATCTACGCGGCTGGCGGCGGGATCTTGTCCACGATCATCGCCGGGATGGCCGGCTACGCCCTGGGCAAATACACCTTCACCGGCAGCCGGCTGATCTTCCGGATCATCGTGGCCGCGGTGCTGCTGCCGCAGATCCTGCTCGCCGTCCCGCAGTACCTGCTGCTGGCCAAGTTCGGCATGACCAACAGCTACCAGAGCGTGATCTTGCCCCAGCTGGTGAGCCCGTTCGCCATCTACCTGTGCAAGATCTACGCCGAAGCCGGCGTGCCCGACGAGATCATGGAGGCGGTGCGGATCGACGGCGGGAGCGAGTTCCGGATCTTCTGGTCGGTCGGCTCCCGGCTCATGCTGCCCGCCCTGGTGACGGTGCTGCTGCTCCAGTTCATCGCGGTCTGGAACAACTTCCTGCTGCCGTTCGTGATGCTGAACAACAGCAGCCTGTACCCGCTCACCCTCGGCCTGTACGGCATGATCCAGCCCACCGGCGGTCAGCCCAACGAGTACTCGCTGGTCATCGCCGGGGTGTTTCTCGCCATCGTGCCGCTGGCCATCCTGTTCCTGTCCCTGCAGCGGTTCTGGCGCATCGACCTGCTCTCCGGCGGCATCAAGTCCTGACCGGGTCAGGCCGTGATGTTGGCGCTGTCGCCCGCCGTGACGGCGAACGACGCGCCGCTGACCATGCGGGCCTCGTCAGAGGCAAGGAACGCGACGACCGGAGCGACGTCCGCCGGGTCTATCCAGGGGACGCCGAGCGGGCTCTTCGCGGTCAGTAGTTCTCTCGCCGTTGCCTCGTCGGCGTCGGCCTGACCGGACGGCTGCCGGCCGGCGGCGCTGATCGCCTGGGCGTAGCGATCTTCGTGACGGGTGAGGCTGGTGTCGATGAGTCCGGGGATGACGGCGTTCACGGTGATGCCGTGACGGCCCAGTTCCAGCGCGGCGGACTTCATCAGCCCGATCAGGCCCCACTTGGACGCCGAATACGACGCCCCGTTCATCGTCCCGTGCTCTCCCTGCGTGGACGACGTGACGATGATGCGCCCACCGCCCCGCCGCACGAGCAGCGGGGCGAACACCCGGATGACATTCGCCGTGCCGTTGAGGTTGACATCGACCTGGTCGTGCCAGTCCGCGTCGTCCATCTCGAGCAGCGGCTTGAATGCCTGGATGCCTGCGTTGGCGAAGACGATGTCCACGCCGCCCCATTCCCGCTCGATGTGCGCGGCGGCGGACCGGATCGCGCCGATGTCCCGCTGGTCCGCCGTGACCGGCAGCCACCGGCTGCCCGCCTCCTGGACTTTCTCGCCGGTCAGCTGGAGGTCGCCGGGCGTGGCGGGCGCGAAGTCGAGGATCGGGCTGACCGGTCCCGCGATGTCGAGGCCGGCGACCGAGGCGCCGCGTCGCGCCAAGGCCAGCGCGGCCTCGCGGCCGATCCCGCGGGCCGCGCCGGTGACGACGGCGACCCGTCCGG
>DASXDG010000317.1:0-9976 GCA_036490795.1 Streptosporangiaceae bacterium | reverse complement strand
GATGACCTGATGGCGGTCCCGGACGCGATCCGGCTGGCCCGCGCCACGTTCGCCACGATCAGGCGCAACCTGGCCTGGGCGTTCTGCTACAACCTGCTCGCGCTGCCGCTGGCCGCGGCCGGGTTCCTCAACCCGCTGATCGCCGCCGCGACCATGACCCTGTCCTCGGTCTTCGTGGTGTGGAACAGCCTGCGGCTGCGGCACTTCGCCGGTACGCCTACGCCTGCATAGCGCGAGCGGCGTCCAGCCCGGCGAAGTACGCGGCCAGGTTGTTCAGCACGACGGGCAAGGGCGTCAGGTGAAGAGAGCAACTTGGAGGTTGCTCACGTAGCCGGGTTCTCCCGAAGCTGCATGTATGCCGCACATCACGCTGAACTCAGATGAACCGGGGATACGGGGACTGATGCGTTTCCGGCCGGAGACCGCCCAGCCGCTGAACGAACTGGCCGAGGTGCTGCTGCGCGCGCCGAACAGCCTGACCCCTGGCGAGCGTGAGCTGATCGCCGCGTACGTGTCGGGACTGAACGAGTGCAAGTTCTGCTGTTCGTGCCACTCGGCTTACGCGGCGGCGCAGTTGCCCGGCGGCATGGGGCTGGTGCGCGATGTCCGCGCCCACGCCGCCAGTGCACGGGTGCCGGACAAGCTGAAGGCACTGCTGGCTATCGCCGGCGCGGTGCAGCAGGGCGGCAAGAAGGTCACCGAGGCCGAGGTGGCCGCGGCCCGGGCGGCGGGCGCGACCGATGTGGAGATTCACGACACGGTCCTGATCGCGGCCGCGTTCTGCATGTTCAACCGGTACGTCGACGGGCTGGCCACGGTCGCCCCCGACGACCCGGCCGCCTACGAAGCCCGCGTGCCGCGGATGCTCGCCGAGGGCTACACCGCCGCCCGTTAAGGGGCTCGGCCGCCGGCTACCAGGGGGGTGCGGCCAGCCGGTCCAGGCAGATCCGCTGGTCTGCCGCGCCCGCGACTCCTTCGGCCAGTTTCACCGCTTCGGCCTTGAGCCCGCCGGCGCCGGGGTCACCGGCCCGGGAGGCGATGCGCGCCCGGGCCTCGGCCGCGAAGGCGGCGTCCCAGTCAGCGAACGCCGCGGGGTGCTGCCCGATCAGCTCCGCGTACCGCTCCGCATGCCGGGACGCGACGTCCAGCTGCCCGGTCGCCGTGGCTACCGAGGCGATCAGGTATTCGCCACGCCCGTGGTTCGCCACGTTCCCCGCCTGCATCCAGTGGTACGTCGAGGCGTACGCCGCGTACAGGGCCTGCTCGCGCTCGTCGCGCGGGCTGGACTCGGACAGCCCGGCGTCCAGCACGTCCCAGCTGCCGTTGTTCAGCTCGACGGCGAACCATCGGTGCAGATCGCGGCCGCCGCTCTGCTGCCGGACGGCCGCCGCGACCAGATCCCGCCAGCCGTCGAACCCGTACTCCCGCGCGACCACCAGCTGGGCGTCACGTAGCTGGATATCGGGCCTCGCGCCGGGCCGCACGGCGCGCACCCTGGTCAGAGCCGCCGGATTACCGCCCGAGCAGGCGCGGCGCAGTTCCTTGGCCTGGGCACGCAGCTGGTCGAGTGAGGCGTTGTCCGGAAGGGATTTGGTCTCCATGGAATCTCCATCGGCATCCGGGTCCGCTGCGGCCGGGCGCGACAGTCGGGAGCGCAGGCATACGCAGTGTGCAGGAGAATCCAGGGGCACTCGGTGCTTGCCGCGGACGGGAGGCGTCCTGGTACGCGCTGCCAGCAGCATACCCGCACCGTCCGGTGGGTGTATCACGGAGGTAGTTCACCGGGGCGCGAGACCGTCGGTGACGATGGCGAGCAGCCGCGCTCTGGCCTGCTCGTCGAGGTGTGCGCGCGCGTCGGCGCGCGAGGTGCCGACCAGCAGGGCGTAGACCTCGGGTAGCTCGACGTCGTCTCGGACGGCGCCGGCTCGCTGGGCACGCTGGAGCAGTGCGCCGACGGCCTGGCGTAGTCGGTCCGATGCCCGGACGGCCTCGCCGTCGTGGTCGCCGCCGGCGTCAAGCAGCGCCTCGGCTATGGCGATCTTCGCCGCGGCATCGGCGACTAGGTGGCCGAAGAAGCCGAAGAATGCCGCGCCTGGGTCCGTGGCGCTGAGCAGTGCTTCGGCCCGCTCGCGGAGCCGATCGAGCCGCCTGACGAGAACGGCTTCCAGCAGCGCCGCCTTGGTGGGGAAGTGGCGGAACACCGTACCGATGCCGACCCCGGCCAGGCGTGCCACCTCTTCAGTCGATGCGGACTCGCCGCCCTTGCCGAAGACCTCCTCGGCCACGTCCAGGATGCGGCCGCGATTGGCCTGGGCATCGACACGTTGCGCCCGCCCGCCGCCGGTCTCCCGCTCGCCTGCTGGGATGCTGATCAGCTCCTCCGCGTGTTGACTTCCGGGAGTGGCGACTCCGTATTATCCGGAGTCGATACTCCGGACACTATCTGGCCCGGCAGCATGCCCGCGCCGATGACAGGAGACTCCCATGACCGATTCCCGTAGCCCGCGAGAGGTCTTCCTCGCACTGGTGAACGGGATAGCCGACGGTCGCCGCGGCGACCTGGCCAGCCTCTACGCGGAACAGACCGACGTCATTCACCCGTTCGACCCGTTGCGAGCCCCCGCGCTGCGTACCCGCGACGAACTCCGCGAGCACTTCGGGCCAGACGACGCTGGCACCCGGCACCGCGGCCGGCCAGCCAGCATCACAATCCACGAGACTACCGATCCGGAGGTCATCGTCGCCGAATTCGAGTACCAGCTGACTGCCGCCGGTAGCGGAGAACCAGTCGCGCTGCCAGGCATTTTCGTGCTCCGTGTCCGCGACGGTCAGATCGTCTCGCGCGACTACTTCGACCATGTCACCGCGGCCCGGATCCGGGGCCAGCTCGGCGAACTCGTCGCGGCGGTCAGCGCGCGGGCCGGCGGATCCGCCACGACGCATTGACCTCCGGGTTGCGCGGTTTTGAGTCGATGATCATCTATGCTGATGCGCTAGATCATGACCAGGACGGAGTGCAGACGTGGCTCAGAAGGTGCAGACGCTGTTTATCGATGACCTCGATGGCAGTGAAGCCGCAGGTACTGTCCGGTTCGGGCTGGACGGTGCCGAGTACGAGATCGACTTGAACACCAAGCATGCCGAGACGCTGCGCTCCGCGCTCGCGCAGTACGTGGAAGCCGGGCGGCGCGTTGCCGGCGCACGGCGGCCGGCGAAGAGCGGCCGGCGGGCGAGCGCCAGCGGGCTGGATAGTACCGAGGTCCGGGACTGGGCCAAGTCGCAGGGCATCGAGGTGAAGGACCGCGGCCGCATACCGGCCGAGCTGATCGTCAAGTTCAAGGCAGCCGCCGAGAAGTAGCCCGCCACCCGAAGGAAGCGATTTACCGGGCGGTCCAGGCGTCGTGGGTGGTGATGACGTGTCCGGTGGTGACGTCGTATACGTGGCCGGAGACGCTCACCGTCTGCGGCAGCGAGGGTGAGCTGAGCAGGCGCTCGACGTCGGCGCGGACGGTGGCGTGCGGGTCGGCGACGGCGGAGGCCTGGAGGGCCGCCTCGGGAAGGCCGGTCGCCTCGGCGGCCTGGTGCAGGAAGCCGGGGTCGGCGAGGAAGCCAGTCCCGCATTGCGTGTGATGGATAACCGCGACCTCGAAGAGCGTGTCTGGCTCGCCTTGGCCGCCGAACAGCTGCCCGGCCAGGAAGGCGAGGTAGGCGATGTCGTCGATGACGGCCTGGGTGACGCGTCCTCCGGCGTTGCGGATGACGGGAGCGTCTCCGAGCTGGAGTCCGAGGATGATCGCGGGATCGACCCGGTGGTCGAGGCACGTCACGATGAGCACCTGCCGGGCCGGTATGCCGAGCGCCACGGGGGTGTAGGTACGGGCGAACTGCTCGTTGCGCTCGATCAGCGGGGTCATCCTGGTCATGGTGTTCCTTCTCGTTTCCAGGGGCGGGTACCACCGGCCGGCGGCGACCACCCAGCGATAAGTGGACGCTGTCCACTTTAACTTGGTTAGTGGACGCTGTCCACTTTGTTATGCTGCGGACGTGATAGCCGACCAGCCAGCGGGGGAGATCCGGCGGCGCCGTCCGCGCGGCGCCGTCCGCGACGGACTGGTCGCCGCCGGGCTCGAGCTGGCCAGGGCGGGCGGCCCGGACGCCGTGGTGCTCCGCGAAGCGACACGGATCGTCGGTGTCGTGCCCAACGCCGCCTACCGGCATTTCGCCGACCGCGACGAGCTCCTCGCCGCGGTCTGCGCGGCGGCGATGGGCGAGCTTGCCGATCGCATGGCCGCCGGCGTCGCGCGCGTTCCCGGCAAGCACGGCGATCCGGCCGCCGCCCGCCGCCGGCTGGGCGCGGTCGGCACGGCGTACCTGGAGTTCGCCCGCGAAGAACCGGGACTGTTCGCGGCCGCGTTCGCCCTGCCGCAGCAGCACACCTACGGCGCTCCGGGCGACGCGGCCGTACCGGAGCGCACGCCACTGACGCACCTGCGTGCCGCGCTCGACGAACTGGTTGACGCCGGCGTTCTCCGGCAGCAACATCGCGACGGCATCGAATACCCCATCTGGTCCGCGGTGCACGGACTGGCAGTGCTAACCGGGCAAGGACCCCTGCGCGACCTCCCCGGCGCCGCCCGCCAGCGCCTCGAGGAGCTCACCCTCACCTTCATCAACGAGGGCGCGACCTGAGCCGGCCGTCGAAGAGAGAACAATAACCCCATGCATCCCTTCCGCTTCCTTACCGACACCTCCGACGCGCTCGACGGCCCCGCTCTCGCGACCTTCGCCCGCCGCGCGGAATCCCTCGGCTACAGCGCCCTGATGATGCCAGACCATCTCGTGGGGCAGTACGCGCCGATCCCGCTGCTCACCGCGGCCGCGATGGCAACGCAGACCCTGCGTGTCGGCACGTTCGTCTGCAACAACAACCTGCGTCACCCGGCCGTCCTGGCGCAGGACCTCGCGACCCTCGACCGGCTGTCCGGCGGACGCGTGCAAATCGGCATCGGCGCAGGCTGGAACAAGCCAGAACACGTGGCGATCGGCATCCCCTTCGAGCCGGCCGGCACGCGCATCACCAAACTCGCCGAGGCCATCGCCGTCCTCAAGGGCTGCTTCGGCGACGAGAAGTTCTCCTTCGCCGGCGAGCACTACACGATCACCGACTACGATGCGCCACCGAAGCCGGTCCAGCGCCCGCACCCGCCGATCTTCATCGGCGGAGGCGGCAAGCGACTGCTGACACTGGCCGGTCGCGAGGCACAGATCGTCGGGCTCGCGCCGCGGCTGGTGATGGACGCGCAGGGCAAGCCGGCCCTCGATACGCCGAGCATCACGCTGGCCGCCACCGAGGAGAAGATCGGCTGGGTGCGGGCGGCAGCCGGTGAGCGGTTCGGCGAGATCGAGCTCAATACCTATCCCACGGGAGGGCCCATGGTCCTCACCGGCAACGCCAAGGCCGAAGCCGCCCGGCGTGCCAGCGAACTCCGCGAGCGTACCGGCGTCGAGCTCACCGTCGAGGAGATCCTCCAATCGCCGCACGTGTTCATCGGGAGCGTCAAGGAACTGACCCGGAAGATAGTCGACCTGCGCGAGCGCCTCGGGATCAACTCGTTCCTGTTCGACGACATGGAAGCCTTCGCGCCGATCGTGGAGGAACTGGCGGGCCGCTGAGGTCACGGTCAGCGTCTGTTCCCACGCCCGTTCCCGTTCCCGTGCCCGCGCCCAGACCGGGACAAAACACCCATCGAGCGCGGGTAGGGCATGATCGTGCGCGTGGCGTTCCGGATTCACGGAACGCCACGCGCACGATCATGAAAC
This sequence comes from Streptosporangiaceae bacterium, assembly GCA_036490795.1. Classification (GTDB taxonomy): domain Bacteria; phylum Actinomycetota; class Actinomycetes; order Streptosporangiales; family Streptosporangiaceae; genus JAFARZ01. The sequence goes on along the minus strand of DASXDG010000317.1, from coordinate 4,156 downwards.
GGCCCCGCAGCTGGACACGGATTCACGCGTTGTCCGAGGATCCGGCGCGAGAACCGCGCCGGGAACCGCGCCGCACCCGCCATGGGCGCCGGCTTCGTCCGCACCCGCCATGGGCGCCCGGCTTCGTCCGCACCCGCCATGGGCGCCGGCTTCGTCACCGCGTGCCCTGGGAGCGGTAAATATTGACAATCTAGATCGAATTTATGGACAATGGCGGCATAGTAACCCCAACCAGGGAGGCCTCATGTCCGTCGTCTCGCTCATCGCGGACACCCGCAAGGCGGTCACCGACGATCCCGCGAACGCCCAGGTGCTGTTCAGCGCGCTGGGCACGCTCGTCGGGGTTACCGAGGTGGACATCCGCACCGGCGCGCACACCTTCACGGTGGATGAGCCGCCGGCGCTGGGTGGCGCTGACGTGGCCGCGAACCCGGTGCAGTACGCGCTCGCGGCGCTCGGCTCCTGCCAGGCCATCACCTACCGGTTCTGGGCCGCGCAGCTGGGCATCACCTTCGACAAGGTGAGCGTGCGGGTGGAAGGGGACCTGGACATCCGCGGTTTCTTCGGTTTCGACGACACCGTGCGCCCGGGCTTCACCGCCGTGCGGGTCGAGGTGAGCGTGACAGGTCCGGAGAGCGAAGAGCGCTACGCGGAACTGGCCGCCGCCGTGGACGAGCACTGCCCGGTTCTCGACCTGTTCAAGAACCCCGTGCCAGTGACCCGTGCCATCGCCGCCGAGACGGTCACGGCCGCCTCGGTTTGACCCGAGCACTCCGCTCGCGCTTCGCTCCTGTCCTCGCCCGCATCCACGGATGAGGTACTGGCCGCGGCCTCGGTGCTCTTCGACGCACCCGGCTCGTCGGCTCTCGGCATCTCGCAGGCACCTCAACGGCACGCCACCGGCCGTCTACGGCGGCGAGAAGTAAAGAATCCACCTGCATCAGCTGAACCGTTCCGCTTCGCGTCGCGTGAACACAGTGGAGGGTTGGCCATGCGGCGATACGCGCCATGTGTGACTGCGTCGCTGGCATGAAGGTGGAGGGTCCGATGAAGCGAGCGGTGCGGATTGGGGTGCCGGCCGGGATTGCCGCCGGCGTCGTCATGGCGGTGTGGTTGATGGTCGCCATGTGGATCGTGGGAACAGGATTCTGGATCCCGCTGAACCTGGTCGCGCACACGTTTTACCGGTCAGCGCCGCTTAACAATACGTTCAGCGCGCCCGCGCTGGTCATCGGGCTGGCCGTGCACATGACGATGGCCATCATCTTCGGCACCGCGGTCACGGCACTTGTTCTGCGCCTGCCCGGTCACCGGTCGCTGGTGATCGCGGGCGGCTTCTTGTTCGTCGCGGTGGTGTGGCCGGTGATGCAGTACGGCGTCTGGTATTCGATCGACGGACAGGCGGCTGAGGGAGTCAACGACTGGGTATTCGCGGGTGCGCACCTGATCTTCGGCCTGGTCTCCGCCGGTGTCGCCGCGGTCGCCGTGGCCGACGACGAGCCCGTCATGCGCGGCCGGCATGCCGTGCTCGCACCGCCTCCGGGCAGCCTCTTCCAGCCGCAGCGCCGACGGTAAGCTGACGAGGTCACTGGCCTACCGCGACGGGCTGCTGCAGGAGACCTTCGGATTCACCCCGGCATAGTTGAGCGGGCCAGCGGCGATCGTGACGGCGATCGTGCTTGCCTTCCCGCAGTTCGTGTCCGAGCTGTCGTAATAGTGCCGCTGCCCGGCGGCGATCGCGCCGATGACCAGCCAGATGAGCAGCAGAACTGAACCAACACGCATGTCCGCCTCCGGGATAGATGGGTTCTGATCCGCGGTACGAGCATCCGCACCGTATTCACAATTCCTCAGCCACAGCTACCGTGCGCAGCGACCCATAAACGTCCTGGACCCGGGCCGGCGAGCCGCGGAGCTTCTTCGTGCGAGAAATGTTTGCCAGGTTCCCGAGGGGTAGCAGATACCCACGCATTCGCCCTGTTCGGGGCGTGCATCCGGGACCGCGTTCCGTGCGGGAAGCGCCCGGCGACCGGGAAGCGCCCGGCGACGTCGCCGTCTCAAGGCGAAGGGAGCTGTAGATGAGTCTAGGCAAGAAGGCTAAGGCCCGAGCCAAGGTGGCCAAGGGCAAGACCAAGAAGCATGTTGGCAAGGCAACCGGCGACAAGCGGTTGCAGGCTAAGGGGAAAGTCGGCGAGGTAGTAGGCAAGCTCAAGGTCAAGGCGGGGAAAGCCAAGCATTCCGTAAAGCACTGATCACGATTCCGTGATCCCGATCCGCTAATCACCGAATTATTTCACTCGTCGTCAGGAGCCCCCCATGATCGTTCTCGGCATCATTCTTCTCATCATCGGATTCGTCGCGAAAATCGCCATCCTCTGGACCGTAGGCATCATCGTCGTGGTCGTCGGTGCGATCCTGGCTCTGCTCGGGACAACCGGTCACGCGGTCCGCGGCCGCCGGCACTACTTCTGAGGGTGGCACCGGTTGCCGCGGTTGAAGCGGCCGGGGACCTTGAACTTCCCCGGCCGCTTCGGCTGCTCGTCACAGCGGGCTTGAGCCTGGCCGAGTCGGCCGGGTTGCCCGTCGCCGCCTACATGGCCGCCGCCTGGCTCGATGGCCGCGACGCCGGCCTGATCGCAGGGCTGGCGGTCATCTGGCTGACCGCGATCATCCGCAAGATCGTGACTGGAACGGTCCCGAGCCTGCTCACCATTTCGGCGGTTGTGCTTACCTTGCAGACCGCGATGGTGCTCGCCACCGGCGAACTGTGGCTGTTCTTGCTGCAGTTCCCGCTCGCGAACCTGTGCATGTGCCTGCTGTTCGCCCGGACGGCTAAGGGCCCGGACCCGCTCGTTGCCCGGCTGGCAGCGGAGGTGGTCGCGCTACGCCAGCCCGCGACCCGGCACCCGGGACTGCACCGCTTCTTCCAGGCGGCGACCTGGCTTTGGGCGGCCATCTTCCTGCTGCTCACCGCCGGCCTGGCGGTCCTGATGGTGACCGAGCCGGCCGGCCTGTTCATGACGCTTTCGACCGCCGCCACCATCGCGCTTGTCGTCGCCGGGGCCGGCGTTTCGACGCTGTGGTTTCTCTGGGTGCTGCGCAGGCTCGGATTGAAGCTCAGGTTCGCTCCAGCCTGAGCGGCTGGGTTCAGCGTCGCTTCGGCTGCCAGCCGAGGTGTGCGCGGGCCTTGGCGGTCGTGCAGCAGCGGCCCGAGCCGTCGTCGCCGAGGATGTGAAAGACGTCGAAGCCACCGTCGCGGTCTAGCGCGGCGAGCACCGCGGCGGTCAGGTCGGAGGCGGCTAGCGCTGGTACCGCAGTGCCGTCGGCGCGGCGGATGACGCGAGGCTCAGGGTAGATCGGCAGCGCCCAGGCCGGCCAGGCCGCTTCGGTGGTCGGCCACGCGATCCGCAGCGCCGTGATCGTCATGCCGTGAGCCTGGGCCGCGGCCTGGCCGACGAACTCGGCGAGCCGCTTGGCCATCCCGTAGACATCGAAGGCGTCCGGCTGCGACGTCTCATCGAGGTCCCGGTCGGGGAGCGGAACGGGCTCGCTGGCGAACACGGACATGGTGCTGATCAGCACGGCTCGGGTCACTCCGGCACGGCCGGCGGCGTCCAAGGTCGTGAAGGCAGATGCGACGAGGGCGGAAAACGAGCCCGCCGGTTCTGGCCCCTGGTCAAGCACAAGCGGTGTCATCGCGGCGTGGATGACGGCCTCCGTGCCGCGGAGCGCGACTCCCAGAGCCGCCGGGTCGGTCGCGCTTCCCGGTACCCAGTCGAGGTTGCCGCGCGGGGCGACGGGGTCTAGGACGCGCACCTCATGCCCGGCATCAGCGAGGCCAGGCAGGATCAGGGAGCCAACATACCCGGAGCCGCCAATCATCAGGATCCGCACCCGGCTGACGGTACTAGCGCTCCGTCGCCATGTCGCCCGGGTTCCCGCTATCCGTCAAGCCCGCACTACCTTCAGCCCCGCGTTCTTGAGCGAAAGTGCCAGTGCGTCGGCGAGGGTGGCTTTGGTGGCGATGTCGCCGAACTCGATGCCGAGTGCGACGATCGTCTGCGCGACCTGCGGGCGGATGCCGGAGATCGTGCAGTGCGCGCCGAGCAGGCGTGCCGCGTTGACGGTCTTCAGCAGGTGCTGGGCTACCTCGGTG
>DASXDG010000316.1:0-12065 GCA_036490795.1 Streptosporangiaceae bacterium | reverse complement strand
CGGGCCGGCCGCTGATGACCGCCGGGATGCGGCCGTTCCTGGTCAAGGGCGATGCCGTAAGGAACGCGGCGTTCGACAAGCTGCTGGCCGCCTCACCGCGGTTCCGGCTGCTGGAGCGACGCTTCTCGCTGGCGTGGGGGATTGCCCTGCTGGTCGAGTGCATTGTCCGGGTATGCTGCGCTTTCACCGTTCCGGTCGGCACGATGGTGTGGCTGTCCACCGTGCTGACGGCGGGTGCGATCGTCGGGGGGATCTTGGTCGGCAGCGTGTTCTCGGTGCCGATGGAGACCATGGTCAAGCTGGAGGCGGGCAAGTGAGCATTCGGGGCAAGGGCATCAACTACGACACCGGATTCATCCCGGGCGGCAGCCATAGCCGGCCCCATTTCGACCTCACTCAGGTCAAGAACGAAATCCAGGTCATCGCCTCAGAACTGCACTGCACCGCGGTGCGGATCTCCGGCGCCGACCCGGAGCGGATCGCGGCGGCCGGCGAGTTCGCCGCGGCGGCCGGCCTGGAGCTCTGGTTCGCGCCGTTCCCGTGTGAGCTCTCGCCTGACGACACCCGCGAGGTCCTGCTCGACTGCGCGGACAGGGCCGAGGCGCTTCGCCGCAACGGCGCGGAAGTCGTGCTGGTCACCGGCTGCGAGCTGAGCTTGTTCGGCGCCGGGTTCGCGGCGGGCGACACCTTCGCCGAACGGATCCCTAGCCTGTTCGGCGGCGATCTCCCGGCGGTGTGTGCTCAGCTGAGCGACTACCTCGGCTCGGTCGTCGCGGAGGCGAGGAAGCGGTTCGGCGGGAAGATCACCTACGCGTCCGGGCCGTGGGAGGACCACGGGTTCGACTGGACGCCGTTCGACTTCGTGTCCGTGGACGGATACCGGGACGCTCGCAACTACGAGAGGTTCGGCGAAGAGATCCGGAGCCGGTTCCGGCACGGCAAGCCGGTGGCGATCACCGAGTTCGGCTGCTGCACCTACCAGGGCGCGGCCGGCCAGGGCGGCATGGGCTGGGCGATCTTCGACCAGCAGGCCGTCCCGGCGCGGCTGGACGGCGACTACGTCAGGGACGAGGGCGAGCAGGTCCGCTACTTGCACGACCTGCTGGAAGTGTTTGACGCGGCGGGTGTGGACAGCGCGTTCTGGTTCACGTTCGCGGGATTCGGGCTAACCCACCGCGAAGAACCCCGCGCCGATCTGGACCTGGCCTCCTATGGCACGGTGGCGATCCTGGACGAGAATGGGACGACATGGCGGCCCAAGGAAGTCTTCGGCGCCCTGGCCGCCGCCTACAGATGATCGGGACAGGAATGCCCGCCGGTGAAGGCGACCAGTTCACAGACGTACCGAACCGGCCAAGCGCCGCCGACGGCGGCGCCACCATCGCGGACATCGCCGGGCAGCTGTTCCTGTCCGAGAGCACCGTGCGCAACTACCTGTCCTCCGCGATCGGCAAGACCGGCACCCGCAACCGGATCGAGGCCGTCCAGGCCGCGCGGCACAACGGCTGGCTGTAGTTCGGCCGGCTGTAGTTCGGCCGGCTGTAGTTCGGCGTGGCCACCTAGGCGCCACACGAACCACATGCACCACTTAGTTCACGTCAGCATCGACTGACCCTCGTCAGCGCCGAACAGCGCGGTACATTTGTCCAACGCGGAGAAAATAGCTGCTCACAGCATGGTTTTCCTCCGTGTTGGAATAAATTACCGCGTTAATCGGCTTGTCTAGCCTCTTGCACGCCAGGAGCCGCGGCTACGGCAGCCGGTCCGGGTGCGGGGCGCTGTTACGCAGCCGGGATCCGCTGAACTCGACGGTGGAATCCGCGACCCGCCGCCAGAACGGCCAGATGGACGGCGTTATCCGGAGCTCGATACCTGCCGTGGCATGCCTGCCTACCAGGTCATCGATGTCCATCCGCTCGATCGCATCGACTTGCTCTTCGGTGACCCAGTAGCCGCCCACCTCGTCATGCGGCCGGAACGGCTCGACCGGAAACCGGTATGCGTACAGGCGGCAATCACGCATGCGGGCGAGCCAGCCGGCCTCTATGACGTGGACGCGACTCGTCGCGCTCTGCCCGAAGAACCGTTCACGATCCTCCGGCGTGGTGGTCGGCACCGGCCAGATACACCCTCGCGGGCAGTCCCGAGGGAACCAGAACATCGGCGCGTGGCGCGTATCAACGGCCCACACCAATCCTCGATCAGCCGGGTTCGCGGCCGGCGGCCGAGGGCGGAACCGGCCAAGGGACGGATCCTCGCTGAAGTGCCACAAGGCGAAGGGGCCTTCCGCGTGATAGGGGGCGCCGGCTCGCGGGCTAGCAGGTGCCCGGGGTAGTCCGTGCCCATCTAGCCGACCAGCAGGACGTGCAGCGTGCGCGGGCCGTGGACGCCTTCCACCCGGATCAGCTCGATGTCGCTGGTCGCCGACGGGCCGGAGATCAGCGTGTGCGGCCGCGCGGGATCGAGGCGGCCGAACGCCCCGGCCAGATCGGGCTCGACCTGATCCGCGCGGACGATCACCAGATGGAAGTCGGGGACGAGGGTGAGCGCGCGGCGACCCTGGCCCGGACCGTGATCCAGGATGATCGTGCCGGTCTCCGCGATGGCCACCGCGCAGCCGGTGATCACTCCGGTCATGGCGTCGAGCGCCGCCGGCGATAGCGGCGGGTCGTCGCCGGCGATCCCGACACCGGCGGACCCGACACCGGCGGACCCGACGCCGGCGGCGGGGCGCCACTGCGCCGGGAAGCCGTCCGGGACGACGTAACGGCCGTCGCCGGGCAGGGCACGCGCCACCGCCGCCGCTACGTCGCTGGCCGGGACGCGCTCGACGATCGCGCGGTAGTCGGCGGTGCGTTCGGCGAACAGGGCGACGATGTCCTGGGAATGGTGCGCTGCCAGGTAGTCGCGCGGGATCGCGCGGTAGGCGGCATCGATATCGGCGGCCGCGAACGCGGCGGCCGATGAGGCCGCGAGAGCGTTGGCGGCGCGGATGCGGGCCAGGATCTGGTCACGTGCCGACGCCGGCGTCATGAGCGCGTTCGCTTCCACCAGGCACGGAAGGACTCCGCGGGCGGCGCGGGCGCGTCGCGCGTCGCGGTCCAGGCGTTCATCGGCGGCGGCAGCCGCCGGATCCGGCCGGACCGGCCGATGCCGAGTACCCGCCTGGACAGGGAGGCGGCGCGCTGCGCGGCCGACAACCCGCGCGGGGACGCGAGAACCGAACCGGCGACGTGGAACACCGTCTGTTCTGAACGGCTGTGCTTGACCTTCGCTCGCAGATGCACGAGCGCCTCGGGGATGTTGATCGCGACCGGGCAGACCTCGTAGCACGCTCCGCACAGCGTCGAGGCGAACGGGAGTGAGGCGTCGACCGGCGACGACAGACCACGCAGCTGCGGTGAGATGATCGCGCCGATCGGTCCCGGGTACGGCGAGCCGAGGCGTGGCCGCCGGTGCGCTCGTACACCGGGCAGACGTTCAGGCAGGCCGAGCAGCGGATGCAGCGCAGCGCCTGCCGGCCCACGCCGTCGGCCAGCGACGAGGTCCTGCCGTTGTCCACAAGCACCAGGTGGAACACGCGCGGCCCGTCCCCAGGTGTAACCCCGGTCCAGATGGACGTGTACGGGTTCATCCGCTCGGCGGTGGACGACCTGGGCAGCAGGGCGAGGAACACCTCGAGATCACGCCAGGACGGGAGCACCTTCTCGATGCCGACCACGGAAATCAGCGTCTCCGGCAGCGTCACGCACATCCGGCCGTTGCCCTCGGATTCCACCACGACCAGCGAGCCGGTGTCAGCGATCGCGAAGTTCGCGCCGGAGATGGCGACGGTGGCGTGCAGGAACTCCTGGCGCAGGTGCGCGCGGGCGGCCGCCGCCAGTTCGCGTGGCTCGTCGGTCAGCCCGGCGGGCGCGTCCGGCATCTCACGGAGGAAGATCTCCCTGATCTCGGACCGGTTCTTGTGGATGGCCGGGACCAGGATGTGGCTGGGCAGGTCGTGCCCGAGCTGCACGATCAGCTCGGCCAGGTCGGTCTCGACCGCGTCGACGCCGTGCGCGGCCAGGGCGTCGTTCAGGCCGATCTCCTGGGTGGCCATCGACTTGACCTTGACCACCTTGTCCGCACCCGCGGCACGGACCAGGCGGGCCACGATCTCGTTCGCCGAGGTGGCGTCGGCAGCCCAGTGCACCTGGCCGCCGGCCGCGGTGACGTTCTCCTCCAGCCGGAGCAGATAGAGATCAAGGTTCGCCAGTGTGTGGTCCTTGATCGCCTTCGCGGCCTGGCGCAGCTGCTCCCAGTCGGAAAGCTCGCCGACGGCATGGGCGCGCTTGGCGCGGATCGTGTGCGTGGCGTGGGTGAGGTTGTGCCGGAGCTGGGTGTCGTTAACGGCAGTCGCGGCCGCCGCGGGAAACGGCGGCATGCCGAGGTAAGTGGGCATGCTCATCGAGCGGACTCCGTGGCGGCGAGGATCTCGGCCAGGTGCATCGCCGCCACCCCTGACCGCTGCCGGGACAGCGCGCCGCCGATGTGCATCAGGCACGAGTTGTCGGTGGCGCAGACGACCTCGGCGCCGGTCTGCATGATCGCGGCGACCTTGTCGGCGCAGATGGCCGCGGAGACATCTGCGTTCTTCACGGCGAACGTGCCACCGAAGCCGCAGCATGACTCGGCGTCCGGGAGTTCGGCCAGGTGGATACCCTTAACGGCGTTCAGCAGGCGGTACGGAGCGTCACCGACGCGGAGCATCCGGAGCGAGTGACAGGCCGGGTGATAAGTCACCGTGCGGGGGAAATACGCGCCTACGTCGGTGACGCCGAGCACGTTCGCCAGGAACACGGAGAACTCGTGCACGCGCGGGAGCAGGTCAGCGAGCCCGTGATCGTCGGGAAGCAGCGTCGGGTAGTACTCGCGGATCATCGCCGCGCATGACGCCGACGGCGTCACGATCGCGTCGAACCCGGCAAAGACCGACGTGAACCCGCGTGCCATCGGCACCGCCTCGCGCCGGTACCCGGTGTTGAAGTGCATCTGGCCGCAGCACGCCTGGTCCTGCGGGAACTCCACCTGGTGGCCGAGCCGCTCAAGCACGGCGACGACCGCTTTACCCGTCTCCGGGTACAGCGTGTCGGTCAGGCACGTGATGAACAAGCCGATGCGCACGGTTTTACGTTACAGACGTCCGATGTTTTCCGCGAGGAGTGCCGTTCCGTCCTGTGAGACGAACCCGTCGCATTGGCCGATCACCGCCAGCGCCGCCACATATCCCGGGCCGGGATCTAGGTCGAACAGAGTCACCCCCGAGGGCGGTGCCGCGTAGGGCCACGCGAGCACTCGCGGCGGGTCCTCCGCCAGCACGACTTCCTTGAACGAGACCCGCAGGCCATCACCGGTGGCCTTGGTCACGGCCTCCTTCCGCGTCCAGGCGGTGAAGAGATCCCCCGTCTCGGATTCGGCCATCACGTAGCGCTGGAGCGATTCGCGGTCGTGGGTGTCGCGCACTCTCTCCACGTCTACGCCTACCGGCAGGCCGGGCATCACCGCGACAGCGACCCGGTCACCGGAATGGCTCACAGAAAGCTGCAGGTCACTGTCCTTTACCTGCGGCTTTCCGTGCGGCTTGCCGCACTCAGAACAGGTGCGGTCGAGGGACACCCGCGCTGGATCCCGGCCACTCACGCGGCCGATCGCGGTCTTGGCCAGCGCACAGCCGACAAGGAACCGCTGCCGGTCCTCGTCGCGGCGATAACCGGTCCAGCGCTGCTGCTCGATGTCATCGAGCAAGATCATCAGGGCAGGCGTGGCGTCCTGGGGCTTCGCCCACCAGACCTGCGCGCCGACCGTCCCAGCCATCTGGTCAGTTTAATGAGCCGGGCACCCGCCGGGGTCTTCACGACTGCTGACTCGCTGCGGGAGGAGCCTGGTCAATTGCGCAATCGACACCCCCTAGCGAAGTCAATCGCGCAATTGACCCGACGCTGGCTTCGCCTGTATGACGTCGACGCCGGCCGCGGCGTTCATCGCGATGCTGTCCTGCCTGCTGGCCAACATCACGTGCGCGACCAGGACATCATCAACTTGCTGTCCGGCGGGTTCGTCACCAACGTGCTCGCCGTTGTCAACGTGGCGCTGTACCTCACCTACGGGCCGACCTGCGTGGCGGTGCTGATCGCGGCCGACTGCGCCGCGGCGAAGCCGGCCAGAACCGCCGGCAGGCCTAGCCGGGGTCTTGAGGTAGCTGGGCAGCGATCCCGTCGATGACGATGTCGAGGCCGAACTCGAAGCGTTCGTCCCTGGTTTTCGGGTCGTCGGGATCGATGCCCATCTCCATGATCCGCATGATGTGCGGGTATTTGCCTGACTTCCTGAACCAGTCGCCGATGCGGACGGCCTCGGCGGCACGCTCCTGTTCAGTCAGGCCGGCATCGAGCAGTTCTTCCGCGCGCTGCCCGCGTTCTTCCTGATGCTCGCGTACCACGGCACCCATGACGAACGACGCCAGCGTCATCAGCACCCGCATGGTCGGCATCGGCTCAAGACCGGTCTGGTCGATCAGCGTGAGCATGCGCTCGAACTGGCGCGCGTCGTTCGGCCCGGACGGCGGGCGGCTGCCGAGGAAGTCCATGACCCACGGATGCTTGAGCAGCGAGGCCCGCTGACTGCGCGCGAACGCACGCAGGTCGGCTCGCCAGTCGCCGCTCGGATCGGGGATGTCGAGCTCACGCTCCATCTCCTCGAGCATCGCGTCGATCAGGTCTTCCTTCGACCCGACGTAGTAGTACAGCGACATGGCGCCCGCTCGCAGTTCCCGTGCGATCCGCCGCATGCTGATCGCCTCTGGCCCCTCGGCGTCCGCCACGGCTATCGCGGCGCGGACGATCTCCTCCTGGGAGAGCCGGCGTTCCCGGCCCGGCGGCTGCCAGCCATGCTCCTTGTGCCGGCCGATATGGTCCGCCGCCCGCCGCTCACGGCGCTCGGTGCGGGAAGCGGGACGCCCGTAGGCACGGGGAACAGACGGGAACGGCCACTCTTGCTCATCTTCGCGCTCGTCCATGACCGCTCCTCCGAGTTCCACCACCTGGAGCCTGCCGGATAACCCGGGCGGGCACAAGCACGTTCGTCTCAATCCCGCGTATCGCAGCAGGTCAGGCCGATTTCTAGTAATCCGCCTTGCGCTCTCGTACGGCGTACTGTTATGGTACATCGTACCAGGACGTACACCGTACTAAACAAGTACACCGTACTAGGGGTACGCCGCACTGATACTCGGCGTGGCACAGCCGTTACGCCAGACAGACGTGAGTTACGAGGGAAAGATGAAGGTCACTGAGTCCAGCGGGGAGGAATTATGAGCGAGACACCGGCCATCGAGGCCAGCGGATTGATCAAGAACTACGGGAAGACCAGGGCGCTCGACGGTTTCGACCTGACGGTCCCCGCGGGCACCGTGTACGGCCTGCTCGGGCCGAACGGCGCGGGCAAGACCACCGCGGTCCGTGTTTTCGCCACGCTCCTGCGCCCGGACGGGGGCCGGGCGCAGGTGCTGGGGCACGACGTGGACAAGGAAGAGGCCGAGGTCCGCCGGGTAATCGGGCTGACCGGCCAGTACGCGGCGCTCGACGAATACCTGACCGGCCGCGCCAATTTGATCATGATCGGCCAGCTCAGCCGGCTCACGCCGGAGGCGGCCAAGCGCCGGGCCGACGAACTGCTCGAGCGCTTCAACCTGACCGCGGCCGCCAACCGCGCGGTCAAGACCTATTCGGGCGGCATGCGGCGGCGGCTCGACCTGTCCGCCAGCCTGATCGGCCAGCCGCGGGTGCTGTTCCTTGACGAGCCCACGACCGGCCTTGACCCGAGTGCCAGGGCGATGATGTGGGAAATCGTCAGGGGGCTGGCCGCCGACGGCACCACCGTGCTGCTCACCACGCAGTACCTGGAGGAAGCCGATCAGCTGGCCAAGCGGATCGCCGTCATCGACGGCGGCACGGTGATCGCCGAGGGCACCTCCGACGAGCTCAAGGCCTCCATCGGCGGGGAGCACCTCGAGGTCACGCTCGCCGCCGGCCAGGACGCCGAGGCAGCGCTGATCGCGCTGAAGAGCTTCGCGAAGGGCGAGATCACGCGGAACGACACGGGGCGCCGCCTTTCCCTGCCGGTGACGGCCGCCGAAGGGCTGACCACGCGCGTGGTCCGCGCTCTGGACGAGGCCGGAGTCGAGGTCAACGACGTCACGATGACCCGTGCGTCGCTCGACGACGTGTTCTTCTCGCTGACTGGCCACACTGCCGAAGACATCAACTCCGCGCAGGACGCCGAGGGGACTGACGCACAATGACCGCCATCACCACCAGCCTGCTCACCGAGCAGGATATGACCACGGGGCAGAGCCCGGTCCGGCTGTTCATGACCGACGTCTGGGTGCTGGTCCGGCGTGCGATATCGCGGATCAAGAACGAGCCAGAGACGCTCATGGACGTCACGCTGATGCCGGTCATCTTCATCTTGATGTTCGCGTACGTCTTCGGCGGCTCGATCGGGCTGCCGGCCGGCGGTAGCTACCACGAGTACCTGATCGGCGGGATGCTCGGCATGGGCCTGGCCCAGACCGCCCCCGGCGTGGCGGTGGCGCTGGTCACCGACATGTCCACCGGCCTGATGGACCGGTTCCGGTCGCTGCCGATGTCCCGCTGGGCGGTGCTGATCGCCCGCTCCATCGCCGAATTGCTCACCCAGCTGATCAGCACCGTTATCGTGGTCTGCGTCGGGCTAGCCATCGGCTGGCGGGTGCACACTAACGGGTGGGACGTGCTGGCCGCGCTCGGCCTGGCCCTGCTGTTCGGTTACGCGTTCACCTGGGGCGGCATCCTGCTCGGCATGGTGCTGCGCAGTCCTGAGGCCGCGCAGCAGCTCGGGTTCATCCTGTTCCTGCCGCTCACGTTCATCTCCAGCGCGTTCGTGCCCACCCAGGGCATGCCCGGCTGGTTGCAGCCGGTCGCCAACTGGAATCCGATGTCCGCGCTGGCGGCCGCCTGCCGCAAGTTGTTCGGTAACCCCAACCCGGCCGCGACCGTGCACGCCTGGCCGATGCAGCACCCGCAGCTGGCCGTCATCGCCTGGTCGGTCGGCATGCTGCTGGTCTTCGCGCCGCTGGCCGTCCGCAAGTACCGCCGCAAGGTCCTCTAGACAGCCCGCCTACAGAGCTCGCCCGGCCTGACCCCGGATCAGGCCGGGCGTTCTATTGTCACGACGGCGGAGAAGCCCTCGTCCGGGCGCGGCTTGACCACCTCGACACGGATCCAGGACAAGCCGAAGTCCGCGACCAGCCGGTCCGCCACCCGCACCGCCGCGGTTTCGATGAGCTGGAACTTTCCCTCTCGCACAACGGCGGCGATCGTCTGCGCGGCGGCGGCGTAGTTCACCGGCGCGTCTTCCAGGTCATCGGTGAGCGCCGCCTGGGTCACGTCGATGGCCATGTCGACGGTGAACACCAGCCTCTGCTCGATGTCGCGTTCCCAGTCGTAAGCTCCGATGACGGCGCTGACGCTGAGTCCGCGGATAGAGACGGTGTCTGGCACGGCACCGATGCTAGACCTCTCGATGGTTACCCGGGCTGGCCGACCTGCACCCTGTTATGCAGACTGGCCAGGTCCGCGGCGGCCCGGCCGGAATACCAGCCTTCGGAATCGGTGGCGCGCGGACCCGCCCACCCCGAGCCTGGTCCCGAACGAAGCCTCTCTTGGCCGGGACGCTCCTCCTGGCCGGGCGGCGCTTGCCTGGCGGCCAGCGACGCGCTTGGCACGCCGGCCGTCCTTGTCGCCGCGTAGCTTCTGCCTGCTGGCCTTCCCCATAACAAGCCACCTCCCAGCTTCGACCCGTTACGCATCGTGCCATACGGCACTGTCAAAACTGACGCGCCGTACCGATCCGGATGCGTTTGCGCCGAGTTGTCTCACCCGCCGCACGCGCGGCGACCTGATAGCAATGAAGGCATGAGCCAGCTCAGGGACGACGCCGAACTCCATCTCCGCAAGCTCGCCGGTGACCATGCCCGGCTGCGCGAGGACCAGTGGACGGCGATCAGCGCGCTGGTCGCGGACCGCAGCCGGGCGCTGGTCGTGCAGCGCACCGGCTGGGGGAAGTCCGCTGTCTACTTCGTCGCCACCGCGCTGCTGCGGGCCGCGGGCGCGGGTCCGACCGTAATCGTGTCACCGCTGCTGGCGCTGATGCGCAACCAGGTGGAGGCGGCCGAGCGGGCCGGCATCCAGGCCAGGACCATCAACTCGGCGAACCCGCAGGAGTGGGACGCCATCTACGCCGAGGTCGCGGCCGGCGCGGCGGACGTGCTGCTGGTCAGTCCCGAGCGGCTGAACAACCCGTCGTTCCGCGACGTGGTGCTGCCCAAGCTCAGCGCGGCGACCGGCCTGCTGGTCATCGACGAGGCGCACTGCGTCTCGGACTGGGGACACGACTTCCGGCCCGACTACCGGCGGATCCGCGACCTGCTCGACGCGCTGCCGCCCGGCGTCCCGGTGCTCGCCACCACCGCCACCGCGAACGCGCGGGTCACCCGCGACGTCGCCGACCAGCTCGGCACCGACACGCTGGTGCTGCGCGGCCCGCTGGAGCGCGAGTCGCTGCGGCTGGCCGTGCTCAGCCTGCCCACCGTGCACCAGCGTCTGGCCTGGCTCGCCGCCCGGCTGCCCGAGCTGCCGGGCTCGGGCATCATCTACACGCTGACCGTCGCCGCCGCGGAGGAGACCGCCGCGTTCTTGCGCGAGCAAGGAATAGCGGCGATCGCGTACAGCGGAAAGAGCGATGTATCAGAACGAACAGTGGCTGAACAGGCGCTGCTGTCGAACGAGGTGAAGACGCTGGTCGCCACCAGCGCGCTCGGCATGGGATTCGACAAGCCCGACCTCGGTTTTGTCATCCACCTGGGCGCGCCGCAGTCACCGGTCGCGTATTACCAGCAGATCGGCCGGGCGGGCCGGGCAGTGGACAGCGCCGACGTGATCTTGCTGCCCGGGCACGAGGACAAGGACATCTGGGCGTACTTCGCCTCGCTCGCGTTCCCGCCGGAACGCCAGGTCCGCGCCACGCTCGCCACGCTCGCCGAGGCGGGCCGTCCGATGTCCACGGCCGCGCTGGAGACGCACGTCGACCTGTCCCGCGGCCGGCTCGAGCAGATGCTGAAAGTGCTCGACGTGGACGGCGCCGTGCGCCGGGTGTCCGGCGGCTGGACCGCCACCGGCGCGTCGTGGAGCTATGACGGTCCGCGGTACGAACGCGTGGCGGCCGAGCGCGTGCGGGAGCAGCAGGCGATGCTCGGCTATATCGCCACGGACAGCTGCCGGATGGAGTACCTGCGCCGCGAGCTTGACGACCCGGACGCGGCGCCGTGCGGTCGCTGCGATAACTGCACGGGCCGTGGCTGGTCCGCCGACGTGCCGGCTACCGGGGTCGAGGCGGCGCGAGAGCGGCTGAGCAGGCCAGGCGTGGACGTGGAGCCGCGCCGCATGTGGCCGGCCGGCATGAAGGAACTAGGCGTGGCGGTGTCCGGGAAGATCGCGGCCGGGTCACAGGCCGAACAGGGCCGCGCGCTCGGCCGGCTCACCGACATCGGCTGGGGTTCGACGCTGCGCGCGCTGCTGGCCAGCCCCGACGAGCCGGTGCCGCCCGCCGTCCTCGACGGCGTGATAAAGGTACTCACCGCGTGGAACTGGGCCGAGCGGCCTACCGGGGTGGTGACCGTGCCGTCGCTGACGCGGCCGGCCCTGATCACCAGCCTCGGCACCGGCATCGCCCGCGTCGGGCGGCTGCCCTACCTGGGCTCTTTGTCGTACCGGGATGACGGCCCGGGGCCACGGCGGCACAACAGCGCGCAGCGGCTGGTGTCGCTGTGGGACGCGTTCGAGGTGCCTTTCGATGTAGCCGGGCCCGTCTTGCTCGTCGATGACCAGATCGACAGCGGCTGGACGATGACGGTCGTCGCGAAGCTGCTCCGTGACGCAGGCGCGACGGCGGTGCTGCCGCTCGCACTAGCGACCGCCACCGGCTAAGTC
>DASXDG010000315.1:0-8023 GCA_036490795.1 Streptosporangiaceae bacterium | reverse complement strand
CCGGACGGTGCCGCCGCGGACGGGGCAGCGCCGGACGGGGCCGCCGCGGACGACGGGCAGGCAGCGGCAGCGCCGCGCGGGCCGGTGCGCCGCGGGCGCAGGAGGCGGTCCTTCTGGAAGGAACTGCCGATCCTGATCGCGGTGGCGCTCATCCTGGCCGTGGTGATCAAGACCTTCGCGCTGCAGGCGTTCTTCATCCCGTCCGGCTCGATGGAGAACACGCTGGACATCAACGACCGCGTGCTGATCAACAAGCTCGTCTACGACTTCCGCGGCGTCCACCGCGGCGACATCGTCGTGTTCGACGGGGACGGGTCGTGGGATCCGGGGACGGTGCCGAGCACCAACCCGTTCTCCCAGTTCTGGAGCAACTTCGCCAGCATGTTCGGCTTCGGGCATGTGAGCAACATCTATGTAAAGCGCGTCGTCGGCCTCCCCGGTGACCGCGTGGCCTGCTGCGACGCGCAGGGGCAGCTGACGGTGAACGGGGTTCCGCTCAGCGAGAGCTCGTACCTGTACCCGGGCGCCGCGCCGTCGCAGTCCCGGTTCGACGTCGTGGTTCCCTCTGGTCAACTGTGGGTGATGGGTGATAATCGCACGGTGTCGGCCGATTCTCGTGACCATATGGGTGATCCCGGCGGCGGGACGATTCCGGAGAATGCCGTTCTCGGCCGCGCGTTCATCATCATCTGGCCGCCCAGCAGGTGGCGGATCCTGCCGATTCCCGCCACGTTCGCGCAACCCGCGCTGAACAAGCAGGCAACCTCTTCACCGGGCTCTTCCGGCGCGGCACTCGGTGACGTGCGGCTAGAGCCCGCCGGTCCTGCTCTCCCGCTGTCGATCGGGTTCGCCGGCGCCATTCCGCTGACCTGGGCCCAGTACCGGCTACGCCCCCTGGTATGGCGCCGTATCCGGCGACGGCGGCGCGAAAGTCCCTGAACTGGCGTACTCTGCGGAGTGTCATGATCCGACAGTCCGGTGCGCCGGCCGGGGGCTTGCCCCGGTACGCCGGCTACACACCTAGGCGGGACGCCGGCCTTGGTGCGTATGAAGCCGTGCTTGCCCGGGCCGGTCTCACACCGGTCGCGGGCATCGACGAGGCGGGCCGTGGCGCTTGCGCCGGGCCCCTCGTGGTGGCGGCTGTGGTGCTCGAGCACGCCAGCATCAAGCGCATGCGGGGGCTGGCCGATTCCAAGCTGCTGAGCCCGGAAGCCAGGGAAGACGCCTACGGCGAGGTGCTGGCCAAGGCGCTCGACTGGCACGTGGTGGTCATCGGCGCCGACCAGATCGACTCCCTGGGCCTGCACGTGTGCAACGTGTCCGGCATGCGCCGCGCGTTCGCGGGGCTGCGGTCCAAGCCTGGCTACGTGCTGACCGATGGGTTCCCGGTCCGGGGCCTGACCGCGCCCGGGCTCGCCGTATGGAAGGGCGACCGGGTGACCGCCTCGGTGGCCGCCGCCTCGGTGGTGGCCAAGGTCACGAGGGACCGCATGATGAGAGACCTGCATGAACGGTATCCCCGATACGGTTTCGACCGTCATAAGGGGTATTCCACAGATGAGCACGTGCGTGCCCTGGACGAGCACGGACCATGCCCCGAGCATCGGCGATCTTTCGTCAATGTGGCCAGGGTGGGGATGCGAAGCTCGGTGGAGCCAGGGTCGGGGGATACTGTCTCGGCGGATGAGAGGAGAATGGACCCATGAGCGCGGAGGACCTTGAGAAGTACGAAGCGGAAATGGAGCTTCAGCTCTACCGCGAGTACCGCGACGTGGTCGGTCTTTTCAGCCACGTGGTCGAAACCGAACGCAGGTTCTATTTGACGAACGACGTCGAGCTGAACGTGCGGTCCAGCGATAACGGTGAGGTCTACTTCGAGGTCACCATGCGTGACGCGTGGGTCTGGGACATGTATCGCCCAGCCCGGTTCGTCAAGAATGTCCGGGTAGTGACGTTCAAGGACGTCAACATCGAAGAGCTGGCCAAGTCGGACCTGGAGTTGCCGGAGGACAAGCCCGGTTTCGGCGCTAGCTAGATCGGGGAAGCCATGCTTGGACTGCCGGACGCGGTGCGCGCCTGCCTGTTCGATATGGACGGGGTGATCACCAAGACGGCGGTGGTTCACGCGGCTGCCTGGAAGGAGATGTTCGATGAGTACCTCCGGCAGCACGCGGCGGACACCCAAACGGAGTTCGTCCCTTTCGATCCGGTAGCCGAGTATGACGAGTACGTCGACGGCAAGCCGCGGCTGGACGGCACCCGGTCTTTCCTCGAGTCCAGGGATATTCACCTGCCCGAAGGAAAGCCCGATGACGCGGCGGGGACGCCGACCATCTGGGGCTTGAGCAATCGCAAAAACGAACTGGTCCTGGAAAAGATCGCCAACGGCGGGGTCGAGGTATATCCGGGCAGTGTCAGTTATGTTAGTTCTGCTAGAAAAAATGGGCTAAAGACCGCGATCGTTTCCGCGAGTGCCAATACCAAGCAGGTCCTGGACAGTGTCGGCCTCAGCGACCTGTTCGATGTGCGGGTCGACGCGCAGTTCGTCGACGCCCATTCGCTGCGCGGGAAGCCGGCGCCGGATTCATATCTCGCCGCGGCGAAGGAGCTTGGCGTGAGTGCTGATCAGGCGGCTGTTTACGAGGACGCGCTGGCCGGCGTCGCGGCCGGAAAAGCGGGCAAGTTCGCCCTTGTCGTGGGCGTGGACCGGGTCGGGCAGGCCGGCCAGTTGCGGGCGCACGGCGCGGACATCGTGGTCAAGGACCTCGGCGACCTGCTGGACGAGAAGTGATCAGGCAGTCGGCGTACGGGGTCGAGCCCTGGCAGTTGCGCGAGTCCGCGCTGAACCTCGACGTGCTGGCGCAGAGCGAGTCGATCTTCGCGCTGTCCAACGGGCACATCGGGCTGCGCGGGAACCTGGACGAGGGCGACCCGCACGGGCTGCCTGGCACGTACCTGAACTCGGTGTATGAGGTGCGGCCGCTGCCGTACGCGGAAGCCGGCTACGGCTTCCCCGAGGACAGCCAGACCGTCATCAACGTGACCAACGGCAAGATCATCAGGCTGCTGGTCGACGACGAGCCGCTGGACATCAGGTACGGCACCGTGCACTCGCACGAGCGGGTGCTCGACCTGCGGGCCGGCACGCTCACCCGGACGCTCGACTGGTCCTCGCCGGCCGGCGCGCGGGTCAAGGTCACCTCGGTGCGCATGGTGTCGCTGACCCAGCGGGCGATCGCGGCGATCAAGTACACCGTCGAGCCGGTCGACAAGGGGCTGCGGCTGGTGCTGCAGTCTGAGCTGGTCGCCAACGAGGAAATGCCGCGGGCAAGCAATGATCCCAGGGTCGCGGCCGTGCTCGAGGCTCCGCTGGTCAGCGAGGAACATCAGATGTTCGACAGCGAGTACCCGAGAGTGGTGCTCGTGCACAAGACCAGGGTGTCCGGGCTGCGGGTCGCGTGCGGCATGGCGCACGAGATCAGCGGGCCGGTCAAGAAGGCGTGCCGCACCGAGTCGTTCCCCGACCTGGGCCGGTCGACAATAGCCGCCGAGGTCAAGCCCGGCGAGCAGATCTGCATCGTGAAGTACATCGGGTACGGCTGGTCCAGCCAGCGCAGCAAGCCGGCCCTGGTCGACCAGACCGTCGGCGCGCTGGCCGCCGCGCAGCTCACCGGCTGGGACGGCCTGCTTGCCGAGCAGCGCGCCTACCTCGATGAGTTCTGGGACGGCGCGGACGTCGAGGTGGACGGGGACGCGGAGGTCCAGCAGGCGGTGCGGTTCGGGCTGTTCCACATCCTGCAGGCAGGCGCGCGGGCCGAGTACCGGCCGATCGCGGCGAAGGGGCTGACCGGCACCGGGTACGACGGGCACACGTTCTGGGACACCGAGATGTTCGTGCTGCCGGTACTCACCTACACCCAGCCGGCCGCCGTGGGTGACGCGCTGCGCTGGCGGCACCTGGTGCTTGACGACGCGCGGCAGCGGGCGACCGATCTCGGCCTGGCCGGGGCGGCGTTCCCGTGGCGGACCATCCGGGGGCAGGAGTGCTCTGGATACTGGCCCGCGGGGACGGCGGCGTTCCACATCAACGCGGACATCGCGTACGCGGTGACCAGGTATATCAACGCGACGCAGGACCCCGAGTTCGAGTCGACCGTGGGGCTGGAGCTGCTGGTGGAGACCGCGCGGCTGTGGCGATCGCTCGGCCAGCACGACTCGGCGGGCAAGTTCCGTCTCGATGGCGTGACCGGGCCGGACGAGTACAGCGCGATCAAGGACAACAACGTCTACACGAACCTGATGGCCCAGCACAACCTGCGCTGCGCCGCGGACCTGGTCAAGAAGCTGCCCGCGCGGGCGGCGGAGCTAGGAGTCAGCGCCGAGGAGGCCGCGTCCTGGCGGGACGCGGCGAATGACATGTACATCCCGTACGACGAGCGGCTCGGCGTGCACCCGCAGCACGAAGGCTTCACGGATTACGCGCGCTGGGAGTTCGAAGACACGCCGGCGGACAAGTACCCCCTGCTGCTGCATTACCCGTACTTCCAGCTGTACCGCAAGCAAGTGATCAAGCAGGCCGACCTCGTGCTCGCCATGCAGCTGGTCCCCGACGCGTTCACCGACGAGCAGAAGGTAAGGAACTTCGCCTACTACGAGCCGCTCACCGTGCGGGACTCGTCATTGTCCGCGTGCACCCAGGCGGTGATCGCCGCGGAGGTCGGGCAGCTCGACCTAGCCTACGACTACCTGGCCGAAGCCGCGTTCATGGACTTGGCGGACGTGGAGCACAACACCGCCGACGGCGTGCACATGGCGTCGCTGGCCGGCGCGTGGGTCGCGCTCATCGGTGGTTTCGGCGGCTTGCGCGCGCACACCGACCCGCTGGCTTTCGCGCCCCGCCTGCCGGGTGGCATCGCCTCGCTGATTTTCCGGCTTCGCTTCCAGGGCCGCAAGCTGCGCATCACCGTACGGGCCGGGGAAGCCAGCTACGAGCTGCTGGACGGCGACCCGCTGGTGCTGGTCCACCACGGCACCCAGTTCGAGCTGGGCACCAAGCCGGCGCGGCACCACATCGCCCCCATCAAAGCCGGCCCCCGCCCCGCCCAGCCCCCAGGTCGCGACCCCTACAAACGCACCTGACCTCGTCCCGTCTGTCTGCGGCCCTGGCCTTGGCTGCGGTCCTGGCCTTGGCTGCGGTCCTGGCTGCGGCCTGCCGGTTGCGCGGTCGTCCCACCTGCCACAGGGGGCACATGCGCCTCGGCGAACCGGCCGGGCGCGGGGACAGTGAGCACTTAGGGGATTGTGCCGGCTAAGGGGTCTGATTCGACCACTTTCTCGGCACGATCGCTCGGCTCTCCGTGAATCGCGGCGGGCGGTGGTGCGGTCTGCGGGCTGGTGGGCGATCAGCGCGGTAATTATGTCCAACACGGAAGAAAAGGCTGCTCTCAGCAACCCTAATCACCGCGTTGGACACAGTTACCGCGTTAACGGTGGCGCAGTGGGACGCGTGGGGCAGGAGGGACACTCGCTGTTCCGGATCTCCCGGGATCAGCCCTGCCGCGGGGCCGGATTGAGGGTTGCCTGTGCACCGTATCCCCATTTGTCCGGACAGAAAGCGTTAAGCGAACAAACCAGCGTCACCTGTGCGGGCGAATTAAAGCATCCGCCACCGACATTCGCGCCGCGTGCTCCACATCCGCCGCCACCCTTAACCCGTTGTCCACAGGCCTAGGCCGACCGCGGCGCGGTCCTCGCCGCAACGGTCATCGTCGTCACAGGAGGTGGCGATGAGAGCCAAGGATGTACTCGGCAAGAGCGGGGAACGGGCCGCGGCGGACTACCTGCGGTCGCACGGGATGAGGATCCTCGATCAGAACTGGCGCTGTGACCTCGGCGAGATCGACATCGTGGCGGTGGATCGCCACGTGTTCGTGGTCTGCGAGGTCAAGACCAGATCAGGGGTCGGATACGGGACCCCGATCGAAGCCGTCACGCGGGCAAAACTCCGGCGGCTGCGCAAGCTGGCCGTCGCGTGGCTGAACGCGCATGGCGTCCGGTTCGACCAGGTCAGGATCGACGTGGTCGGGCTCATCTGCGAGGGCACGGGCGGGTTCACGATCGTGCACGTGAAGGGGGTGGGCTAGCCGTGGCGCTCGCCCGCACCTACTCGGTGGCGCTGGTCGGCGTGGCCGGTCACGTCGTTGAGGTGGAGGCAGACATCGCGAACGGGCTGCCCGGGATGACGCTGGTCGGACTGCCGGACACGGCGCTGCGCGAGGCACGAGACCGGATCAGGGCCGCGATCCTCAACAGCGGAGAGGACTGGCCGCAGCGCAGGATCACCGTGGGCCTGTCACCGGCGTCGCTGCCCAAGCGCGGCAGCTGGTTCGATCTTGCGATACCGGGATCATGACATACTTAACGGGTGCCTGCCAACCCGAGCGCTGAATATGTTGCCTACCTGCGCAAATCTAACGGCCGCAAGCCTATACCCCGGCAGCGGGCGCTCACCCGCGGCCACATCGAAGGCATCGGTGCCCGGATCGTCGACGAGTTTTCCGACGCAGACCGGACGGCGTTCAGGAAGACCGGCGACGCGCTGGTCCCACGTGAGAGCTTCGGCCGGATGCTGAAACTTCTCTCCATCACCCCGGGCCTCGGCATCGCCGCGTATCACGCCGACAGGATCACACGCGACCCCGAAGACACCGAGACCCTGATCCGCGTCTGCGCCGTCGGCCGCAACCCGATCGAGACACACAGCGGCGGCCGCTACGAGCTCTGGACCGCGACCGGCCGCAAGCGCCTGAGAGAGGACGCGAACGCGGCCGCCTACGAGGTCGACCACCTCCGCGAACGCGTCCTCGCCGGACGCCTCGAGGTCGCCCAGCAAGGCCGCTGGCTCGGCGGCAAACGGCCGTTCGGCTGGGAACTCGACCGCGCGCCCGTGGATGCCGGCGGCGTACCGCTGCTCGACGATGACGGCCACCCGGTGAAGGGGATCCTGCGGCTCGTCCCGGCCGAAGCGGCCGCCGTCGCCCAGGCGCATCAGGACGTCCTCGACGGCATGAGCCTGGCCAGCATCGCCCGCGCGTGGAACGATGCCGGGCTACGGTCGCCGATCCGCAGAGTGGAATGGAACAACGCCGAGGTAGGCCGCGTCTTGCGGCGCCCCCGGAACGCCGCCTTGATGGAACATCAGGGAGCGGTCATCGGCCCGGCAGCGTGGCCGGCGATCGTGCCTGAAGATACGTGGAGGGCCGTGGCCGCCATCCTGAACGATGAGAGCCGGAGAACCACCCCGGGACCTGCCCGGCGTCACCTGCTGTCGTGGCTGGCCAGATGCGGCCCGTGCGGAGGCCCTGTGGTAGCCACAGGAAGCAGCGGTGGCGGACGCAGCCGCCGCATGGTGTACCGGTGCCGCGCCGATGCCCGCGGGCACGTGGTGCGCGACGTGGGCGCCGTGGACGACTACATCACCCGGCTCGTAATCGCCCGGCTCAGCCGTGACGATGCGATCGATCTGCTCCAGCGCGATCTGAGCAAGGAACGCGACACGCTGTACCGCGAGGAGGTCGCCCTCGAGGAGCTCATGCGCGAGGAGAACGACCTCCGCAAGCGCAAGCTCCTGACCGCAGCGGAGTTCGCCGAGTCGCGCGCCGAGCACATGGCAGACGCCGAGCGCATCAAGGAGCAGCTGGCCGCGCTCCTGCAATCCGACATCCTGGCGCCGCTGATCGTCCGGTTCCGCGACGACTATGACGGGCGCCTGGTGATCTGGAATGACTACCCGCTCGACCGGCGCAGGGGAGTGATCGACACGCTCATGTCGATCCGGATCCTGCCGACGCGCAAAGGACGCCCACCGGGGTGGCGTCCGGGCGACTCCTATTTCGACGACGAATCGGTAGGGATCACCTGGAAGCGTGACGACTGACTGCGCGGCCTCAGGTCGTGTGCCACCAGCTGCCGTCGGCGGCCACCGTCACGTTGTAGGTCGCCACGTTGCCGGCTGCAAAGGCGA
>DASXDG010000314.1:0-16273 GCA_036490795.1 Streptosporangiaceae bacterium | reverse complement strand
AGGCACAACCATGACCCGCACCCCGCCACACTAACCACCACACCCAGAAGAACCCGGCCGGAAAACACCGGCCGGGTTCTTTCACACCCCACCACAAGGTCCATACAGGGCAACCGCTACCTTGCTTTGTCACCCGTACTCGCGGGTAGAAGTGGCTTTTATCCCGATCTCGAACACGGAAACGGGTGACAGAGCAGGCCGACGGGTGACATTGGGCCCCTCGACCATCCTCGGCTGGCTCAACCTGGGCCGCCAGGTGCGGTGCTGCCCAGGTGGCGGAGGGCGGCACGACGGGGCAACGGTGCAACGGTGCGATGGGCTTCCTGGGCCTGAATCGGATGATCGTGCGCGTGGCGTTCCGTTTTCCCGGAACGCCACGCGCACGATCATCGAGAGCTACCCGGCTGGCTGCCGATTTTGGATGGTTTTGCTCGTTGGCGGGATCAGCAGGTGCTGAAGCTGGATGGCTAGATTCTTGCTAGGCAAGGGAATCTGGAGTTGCCGGCCAGGGAATGGCTGGACGACCCGGGGGTCTGCCCAGGTCTTACCGGCGACGCTGATGCCGACGGCTCCGCTGGAGTCATACGCCTGCTTAATGATCGCCGTCACCGCCGCCACATCGGCAGCGGGAACCCCGATCATGAGCAGGTACGTGGGAGGCCCTGCCGTCTGGCCCACGGGGGAACTCGTCGGGCCGTTGAGGATCGATGAGACCGATGCGGTGGTGAGCGTCACTGGCGTGCCGAGCTTGCGGTCGCAGGCGGGCCCGTTAAGGCTTGGGACGGACATCGGCCCCCAGCCGGCCGGGCACCCGCCCGACGACGTCGCGGGCTGGGTGTTCATGGCCTGCACGACGATTGCCGACCCTAGCTGACGTTGCGGCGGCATGGGCGTGGCGTCCGGTCCCAGCGGGGTGATGCTGCTTGTGCAGCCGACGGCGGTGAGCACTGTCGCGATCGCGGCCAGCATGCTGGCCAGGACGGATGCAGAGCGCGACGTGCCGGGCTGGTACTGCATGTCCTGCGGTCCTCCTCGATTGGCCTTCATGGCTTCCAGCCCAGTCGCGGATACGCTGACTGTGCGGGCACGGCTGTCTGGGCGCGGGTGGCGTCCGGGACGACCAGGGCGGCGGCGACCACCACAATGAGCAGTTCTGCCAGGCTCACCGTCATCAGGTGCGGGTCGTGCTGGTAGTCGCCGAGCGAGGCGAGCCGGAACAGCCCGGTGACGGCGGCGAGCAAGGCCAAGGTCAGGGACCATACGCCCGAGCCGGTGCTGTCGCGGGACCACGCCTTGGGCGTGTGCGCAAGGCAGGCGAGGGCGACCAGGGCGCAGCACAGCCCGGCGAAATCCGGCAGCCAGACCACGTTGCCGGTCACCTCGGCCGCCAGCACCGGCGCGAACACCAGGAGGTAGCCGGCGGGCAGTGCCAGCAGCCACGGCTTGCGCGCGGCCGGCGGGGCGTCCCGGTAGAACGCGGCCATGGCCAGGACCGGGGCAAGGTCGAGCAGGACCCAGAACGCCCACGAACCGAAGGCGCCCTGGAGGGTGCCGTTGAGCTGCGCCTGCACCACGGCGACCAGGTCCGGGACGATGGCCAGTGCCGCGAAGACCCGGGCGGTGCGGTTATGCCCGAGGATCAGCAGCACGAAAATCATGATCCATACGTAGTCGACTACACGAAACGCGGAGGGCCAGAAACCGCCCGGCGGGGCGATGGCAATGTATGCGGGAGGTCCGGGAATCCCGAACAGGCGGCGGGCCCAGGCCAGTCGCACGAACGCGTCCACGGACCGGGCCGAGTGCATCAGTACCACCACGAGCACCGCGTTCCGCACGGCCTGCTCCCAGGCGAAGTACCGGCGCGGAGCGCCCGCACCACCCAGGTGCAGCCGGACCGCCAGGCCGGCCACGCTGGCGGTTTCCTGCCAGGTGGGCCGGCAGAATTCGAGGATGGCCTCGTCGTCCTCCCGGTCACCGGTCAGCCAGCTGTCCAGGAAGGCGGCGACCATGTCCTCTTCCCACTTGCCCCGGTAGTAAGCGGGCAGCAGCCGCAGCACCCGCCGGTACCGGTGCTCCAGGTTCAGGTCGCCGCTCATCCGGCCGCCTCCGCACCAGATAGGCCTAGTCGCGTCCGCACCACCCGGGCGGTGGAGGCGCGGAGCTCGGCCTCGGCAGCCAGCGCGCGCCGCCCGTCGCGGGTCAGCCGGTAGTAACGGCGCAGCCGGCCATCGTGTGATTCCTCTCGGTCGGGCTCGATCAGCCCGGCGATGGCCAGCCGGTCCAGCATCCCGTAAAGGCTGCCGATCTTCAGCCGGACCCGGCCCTGCGAGAGCTCGGCCACCTCACCGACGATCCCGTACCCGTGCCGCGGGCCGTCGGCCAGCGCGGTGAGCACGAAGAACGCCTGGCCCGTCATAGCTGTGCCTGCCATGCCCACTAATATAGTGGAAAGCATGATATTAGTCGATGGCTAGTATTCGCCCTTGGTCACGGCCTCCCGCGGCGCATCAGGGTTGCCCATGCTGGCCCGGAAACCGGACCGCCCGGACCGCCCAGGCCGCCCGGACAGGCTGGACAGGCTGGACAAGCCCGCCAGCAGCAGGATCGCGCACGCTCCGATGAGCACCGGCTCGATGGCGAACGCGACCCGCAGCCCGACGTGATCGGCGAGGCTGCCGAGCAGGTAAGGGGCGGCCGTGACCAGCACGCCGCCCAGCAACTGAGTAGCGCCGTTGGCGCCATCGCCGTTGCCCGGCGCGGCGGCCAGGGCGAGAGCGAGGGAAAGCGGGTAGAGGTTGGCGACGCCGAGCCCGCACACAAACAGTCCGGCGATCGCCGGGACCGGCGCCCCGGCCAGCCAGAACAGCAGGAACCCGGCCATGGTGACGGCGAGCGAGGTCCATAGCAGCGGGACCGTCCGGCCGGGCCGGCGGATGAGCCATGCGCCGCCGACGCGGCCGCCGAGGATGCCCAGATAGAAGCTGCTCATCGCGGTGGCGGCAGCCGTGGTGCGCAGTCCCGCCCCGGTGAGCAGTTCGGCACCGAAGTAGATCACGCAGAACTCGACCGCGATGCCCGCAGCGACGAGGGCGGCCAGCAGCCAGCACGACCGTGGCAGCCGGACCCGGCCGTTGCCGCTGTGGCCGGCGGGCGCTTCCGGCGGGGGTTCGCGCCGGTAGCGCAGGTAGAGGGCGGCCAGGACGACGACGGGCAGGCCCATCGCCACACGCCAGCCCGCCGCGGTGCCCTGAAGCAGGCCGAGCAGGAGCGGGGCGAGTACCGCGCAGGCGGCGGCGCCGATGTTGGCTTCGGTCAGCACGCGGTCGCGGCGTTCGCCGTGGCGATCGGACAGGATCGCCTGGGTGCAGGTGAGCAACGTGGTGCCGGCGAAGCCGATCAGTGCGGCGCCGCACAGGGTCCCCGCGACCGTGCGGGTCCCGGCGAACAGGCCGGCCCCGCCGGTGGCCACCGCCGCCGAGCACCACAGCAGCGTGCCGCGGCGCAGGCGGCGCGCGAGGGGAGCGAAGCTCACCCCGGCCAGGGCCGCGCCGGCCGCCCACAGCGCCGAGTACGCGCCGAGCACCATGTACGAGAAATGCAGCTCTCCCCGCAGCAGCGCCAGCGCCGGCCCGAACGCGTACAGCCAGAACGCGTACGCGGCCAGCGCGCCGTAACTGAGCAGCGTCGGCGCGTCCCTGCGGAAGGCCCCGGTACGGTTTGTGTATCGATACACAAGTACAGTATAGACATGGCTCAGCAAGGAAGCCGGCCGCCGACAATGCGCCAGGTCGCCGACGCGGCGGGGGTGTCGGTCATGACGGCCTCCTACGTCTACTCCCAGCCGGACCGGGTCGCGCCCGGCACCGCGGCGAAGGTCCGCGCGGCCGCCAGCAGGCTCGGTTATCCGGGCCCGCATCCCGGCGCGCGATCGCTGCGCCAGGGCCGGGCCGGCAGCCTCGGGGTGATCATCGGCGAACGGCTGACCTACGCCTTCGACGACCCGCAGGCGGCCCGGTTCCTGGCCGGAGTGGCGGACGTCTGCGCCGCCGAGGGCACCGGCCTGACCCTGGTCCCGACCACCGGAGCGGCCAGCGACGTGCGGCGCGTCGCGGAGGCGGTGGTAGACGGGTTCGTGGTGTGGACCACCAGCGACGACGACCCGGTGCTAGACGCGGTCGCGGCCAGCCGGCGGCCGGCCGTCGTGCACGCGGGTCCGGCCGGGCGCGGGCTGCCCGTGATCGGCATCGACGACCGGGCCGCCGCCGCCGCCGTCGGCGCGCTCGCCTTCGCCGGCGCGGTGCGCCCGGTGGTGCTCAGCTTCCCGGTCAACCGTGACCGCGCCCGGGCGCTGTGCGCAGGCGCGCCGGACCCGGCCGTGGTCACCTATCCGGTGACCAGGCACCGGTGGGACGGCTTCCTCGACGCCTGGCGCGAGACCGGCGGCGCTGCGGCTGACCTGCGGGTCGCGGTATGCACAGACAACGCGACGGGGCACGGTGAGGCCTTCGCCGAGGAACTGTTCCGCGGCGACGACCCGCCGGACGCCATCGCCGCGATGAGCGACGAACTCGCCCTCGGCGCGCTTCGCGCCGCGTCCAGGACCGGCTGGGCCGTGCCGGACACCGTCGCGATCACCGGATGGGACGACAGCGACGCGGCCGGATCCGCCGGGCTGACCACGCTCCGGCAGTCGCTGCGTGATCAGGGCGAGCGCTGCGCCCGCGCCGTGCTCGGCCGCACCGGGCCGGCCGGAGAGGAACCACCGGGCTGGCGGGTCGTCACGCGGGCAAGCACCCGTTGAGTTATGAGTTCTGAGTCGGATCCAGGAAGACGTGCGGGACCATGGAGAGCCGGCTGGTGAGCCGGCGGTCGACCTCGTCCGCGACGTCTTCGGCACGGCCGGCGCTGAGCCCGTCGTCGAACGACACCCGGGCGGCGATCACGAGGTGGTCCGGTCCGAGGTACATGGTGCGCAGGTCAAGCAGCGCGTCGACGCCCTGCGCGGTTTCGATCTCACCCCGGATTACCTCCAGGTCAGCCGGGGTGGCGGCGCGTCCGATCAGGTAGTCCCTGCTGTCAAGGCCGAGCTTGATGGCCACCACGATGAGCAGGCCGCCGATGGCGATGGAGGCCGCGCCGTCCCAGACCGGCGAGCCGGTCACCTGCCGCAGGAGGAGCCCGAGCGCGGCCAGCCCGAGGCCGGCCATCGCGGTGGTGTCCTCGAACAGGGCGGTCTTGACCGTCGTGTCGGGACTGCTGCGTACGTGGTCAAGCATGTGCGCGTTGTCGTGGCGAGCCTCGCCACGAAGCTGGAAGAGCACCCGGACCAGCGACGTACCCTCCGCCACGGCGGATACCGCCAGGGCGGCATAGGCGATCAGCGGATTCTCGCTGCCGCCGTGCTTGAGCGCGAGCACTCCCTCGAAGACCGAGAACCCGGCGCCGGCGATGAAGATGCCGAACGCCGCCAGCAGTGACCAGAAGTAGCGCTCCTGCCCGTACCCGAACGGATGCCGCGCGTCGGCGGGCCGTTCACCGCGGTGCACCGACAGCAGCAGGAACCCCTGGTTGAGGGTGTCCGCGGCCGAGTGGGCCGCCTCGGCGAGCATGGCGCTGGAGCCCACCATGATCCCCGCAGCCAGCTTGATGGCTCCGACCAGGACATTCGCGCCGCCGGCGATCAGAACCGTGCCGCGGGTTCCGCTCACTGCGCTCCTTCAGTCGTCGGCGAGCACCTTGTGCACCCCGGTACGGCGATACCGCTGGGTCCAGTCCCTTACCGCGGCTATGGCTTCTTGCCGCAGGTCCTCGTCGCTGGCGTCGGCCCGTATCGACCGGTGCTCGGGGGGAAGGGCGAGCTCGTCGTAGATGGCCCGGTCCCGCAAGCCGTAATCAGCGGTGTCGTAGCTGGTCGCGGCGTACACGATCCGGGGGACGAGCGCCCAGCAGCAGGCGGCCAGGCACATGGGGCACGGCTCGCAACTGGAGTACAGCACGCTGTCCTGGAATATGTGCTGCCCCGTAGCCGCGCCCGCGTCGCGCAGCGCCATGATCTCCGCGTGGGCGGCTGGATCATGCAGCTCCACGACCTGGTTGACGCCCTGTCCGACAACCTTGCCGTCCATCACCAGGATTGCCCCGAATGGCCACCTGCTCTGGTTTTGCTCGTAGCCTTTGGAAAGTTCCACCGCCTGCCGGACGTACTGGCGGTCCTCGTTATCAAGCGTTCCATGCATTGCGTACGGCTTCCCGCCTGCTGTCGAGCCAAACGCGTTTGCGCACGTCACCGCTTTCACTCACCGCGGCCGCTTGCCGCGTCGCGGATCTTGTCGGCGATCCCGGCCAGCGGGCCCACCGTCTTCTGCACGCCCGGCGTAGCTGGAGTGCGGGGATGCGGGCGCGTGGGCGCGGCCTGCTTCGCCACGATGATCTGACCGGCGAGTTCCTCGGCTTCGGTCACGCTCAGCCCGGCGCTCAGCGCTGGCCACACCCGCAGTTCCTCGAACTCCATGTGGGTGAGCGCCGCCACGGTGAACATGCCGAGCAGGTCCTCGAACGCTGCCTCGCTGGCGTCGAGCCTGTCCAGCCGGTCCAGCACTTCCTTGGCGGTCTGCTCCTGCACGATCGCCTCGTCGGCGAGCGCGTTTCCGCCCGCGACCCGCTCCCTGACCACCGGCCAGAACAACATCTCCTCGACGGCTTCGTGCCCCGATTCCGCGATGACCAGTTGCTCCGTCATCCGCTTGCGGAGCAGCAATTCGTCCTCGCTCGCGCCGCTGGCCATGGTCGGGCCGGTCGTCAGCTCCGCGAGCATGCGCCTGACTTCCTCATGGTCGCTGGCCAGGACGTCGAAGATGGTGTCCATGAGCCCCTGCCTTTCTCGTTGCCGGGTTATCGGCTAACCGAGTGCGGCGCGGCCAAACCCCCCGAGCGGCGGATTACTGCTCGTCCACGAGGAGTTGGTCGTGCAGGTAACTGAGGGCCCTGGTGAGCAGGCGCGAAACGTGCATCTGCGAGATGCCGAGCCGGTCGCCGATTTCGCTCTGGGTGAGATTGCCGTAGAACCGCATCATGAGGATGCGCTGTTCGCGAGCGGGGAGTTCGTCGAGGTGGGAGTTGACGGCCTCGATGTCGGTGATGTGCTCGACCGCCTCGTCCTGCTCGCCGAGAACGTCGGCTAGCTGGGTGGACTCGTCGGCGTCGGTCAGCGGAGCGTCGAGCGAGTAGGAGCTGAAGACGAGGTCGGCCTGGCGCGCGTCGAGGATGTCCCGCTCGGTGACGCCGAGCTCGCTGGCCAGTTCGCCGTTGCTCGGCGGGTGGCCGAGTTGCTGGGCGAGCCGCTCGTCGGCGCCGCGCATGGCGAGCAGGAGTTCCTGTGCCTGGCGGCTGACCCGGACCTGCCACCGCTTGTCGCGGAAGTGGCGCTTGATCTCGCCGGTCACGCACGGTTCGGCGTAGGCGGACAGTCCGTTGCCGAACGCGGGATCATAGTTGTTGATGGCCTTGAGCAGGCCGACGTAACCGACCTGCATCAGGTCTTCTACTGGTTCCGGACTGTCCCGGTAGCGGCGGACGCACGCCCGCACCAGGGCGATGTGGCGACTGACCAGGATCTCGCAGATGGCGTCGTGTTCTGCGCCGTGACGAGGGAGTGTGTGCAGCCGGGCCAGCAATTCGCTGTCCGGTAGCGCTTCGAGGCTAGCTCGCGGGTCCAACGTGGCCTCCTGTTAGCCGGGCTGGGAGAGGCGGGCACCACCAGCACCGGGCCGCGCGGCAAGGACAACGAGCTGTGCACCCAACTCGCGTGCCGGATGACCGCCTGCTAACGCGGTCGCGGCCGCCAGCTACCCACCCAGGCCGGAATATGCGAGGAAATTTCCGGCGGGTTGCTCAGACCGGAAGGGCGTACTGCTGGAACACCTGGCCGAGCTCGCGACAGAACGCGGGCAGGTCGTCGGGCTTGCGGCTTGATACCACCGTGTTCTGCCCCGCCGTGCACACCTGGACTTCGGCGTCTACCCAGGCGCCACCCGCGTTACGGATGTCGGTGGCCAGGCTCGGCCAGGAGGTCAGGGTCCGGCCGGTGACCAGTCCGGCTTCCACCAGCAGCCACGGCCCGTGACAGATCACCGCGGTCGGCTTGCCCATCTCGAAGATCCGCTCCGCGAACGTCGCCGCCTCGGGCACGGTGCGCAGCTCGTCGGCGTTGGCGACCCCGCCGGGCAGGACGAGCGCATCGTAGTCGAGCGGGTCCGCATCCCGCACCGACCGGTGCACGTCGAACGCTTCCGCCTTGTCCAGGTGGTTGTACGCCTGGACCTTCCCGGCCGACGGGGCGAGCAGCTCAGGAATCCCGCCGCCCTCCCTGACCGCCAGCCAGGGCACGGTCAGCTCTGCTTGCTCGACTCCTTCGTTCGCGGTCAGGAAGGCCACCCGCAGACCGCTGAACTGGCTCGCCATCGCGGAGTCCTCCGTTCGCTAGACATCAGAAGTAACCTCGCTGCCCACCGTGCGCAGGCCTATGCACGTCAACGGGATTTCGCGTGCCGGACCGCCGCGGTTAGACAGGCGGCTATGT
Source organism: Streptosporangiaceae bacterium (assembly GCA_036490795.1). Taxonomy (GTDB): domain Bacteria; phylum Actinomycetota; class Actinomycetes; order Streptosporangiales; family Streptosporangiaceae; genus JAFARZ01. The sequence continues at coordinate 7,692 of DASXDG010000314.1, read as the reverse complement.
GGTAGCCGAACTGGGTAAGCCGAGATACCAGCCATGCGAAAAGAGGCAAGTGAGATGCCCGATGACCAGCCAGGGCCCGAGGTGATACGGCGTTTGGAAGAGGTCACCGGCATCTTGACCGACCTGACGGACGTGCTGGCGCAGGAGGAAGAGCTCGGCCGGGTGCTGCAGCGCAGCGTGGACCAGCTCACCGGCACGGTGGGGGGTGCCGACATGGCCAGCGTTACCGTGCTCCGCGGGGACTCTGGCGAGACCGTGGCGGCCAGCAGCAAGGACGTGTGGAAAATCGACCAGGATCAGTACGCCGCGGGGGACGGGCCCTGCCTGGAGGCCGCCCGTACCGGGCAGCCGGTGCGGACCAGCGCGGAACAGGCGCTGTCGCGGTGGCCAGAATTCGCCCGCGGCTCCCGCACGGCCGGAGTGGAAAGCTACCTTTCCTACCCGCTGTTTCTCGGCGAGGACTTCGTCGGGTCGCTGAACCTGTACAGCTGCCAGCACCACGGATTCGCCGACTTCGACGTCGCGCTAGTGCAGCTGTATGTCACCGCCGCCTGCGCGGCGATCGCCAACGCCCGCAGGTATGCGCGGGCCCGCGAGGTGGTCGATCAGCTGAACCAGGCGCTGGACTCCCGGGCGGTGATCGATCAGGCCACCGGCATCGTCATGGCCAGGTCCGGAGTTAGCGCGGAGCGGGCATTCGCCATGCTGATCCGCCAGTCGCAGAACACCAACGTCAAGCTGAGGACCATCGCGTCACGGCTGGTCGCCGGCCAGTCCGCCGGCGACCAGGGTCCCGGGCCTGACGGCGGCTGACCCCGCTATGGCTGAGCCGCCGTGCGCAACCAGCCGCGCGGGAGCTACTCCTCATAGACGTCCTCGATGACCTCGGTCTCGCCGGGAGTCCCCTCAGGAACCGGGTTGTCGTGACCGGCCGGCAGTTCATTCAGGACCTTGGTGTCGGTGTTGGCGCGGTTCCTGTTCACGTACGGCGGGTAGGTGACGTTCTCCACCCGGCCGCGTAGCCGCTCGTAGCGGCGCACGAACACGCGCCGGCCCACCAAGCCTGTCGCGGTCCTGGGCAGGACCAAGGCGAGAACGCCGATGAGCATGAGCACATAGCCGGCAGTGTGCAGGTTGAAGACGGACGTGTTGGTCGTCACCGCGAACGCGAGGATCGCGCCCACGCCGATCAACAGCAGTCCCGGGCCGTATTTCATGATTGTCCTCCTGTACGCCGACAGCATCCAGGTACCCGCGTGGCCGGGATCAAACAGATAGCCGAGATCAAGCAATTGAGTCTGTTCGCGCGGAGGAGCCTGGCGCCGCTGAGACGTAACCGGTGCTAAGTCTTTGAGGTTCATGTGCATGCGGATGACCGTGCCCGTTTCATCCGAATGCAGGTCCACCCGGTCGCAGACCTGGTTGACCATCCACAGGCCGTAGCCGGTGGTCGCCCCCGGCTCCGGAGCGCGGGAGCCGGCCAGCGGATCGTCGATCACGCCCTCGTCGGTGATCTGGCAGATGATCTCGCCGGCGTCGCTCCAGATGTCAAGCGTGCCGGCCGTCTTCGCGTGCTGGACCGTGTTTGCGGCGATCTCGCCGACGGCAATGACAAGGTCGATGGTGCGTTTGTCGCTGAGACCAGCTTCCTGCGCGCAGCGCCTGACCAGCGCGCGGACCGCGGCCAGATCAGTGGTGAAGGTAAGCGATACCGCACCTGACGCTGGGAGAAAACGCACCTTGCGCACGGCCAGTCACCAAGTGTGATGAGGTGTCTGGGCGTGCCGCCGCGACGTTCCCGGCGGAGCCCGCCAGGGCAGTGCGTCAGCAGTGCGCTCTATCCGGATACCAAGCACGATAGGCATGCTACGCGGCTACCCCGGCAGACGCCGGGGGAAACACAGCTGTTCCCCAGCTTCCGGTCAATGTTTGCGAGCTCCCGTGAGGGTAGCGGACTAGTGACCACGAGAAGAGGAAAGGGATATGTATATCGGACTCGGCACCGTAGTGCTTATCGTGATCATCGTCATTGTCATCCTCGCCTTGCGCCGAGGAATCTGACGCCCTGAGCAGCAGCGGTGACTGGCGAACGGCCTTCTCTAGCGGAAGCGCCGAGTGCTAGCCTCAACCTATGGGCGAGCAGGTGGCGGAGGCGACGCCAGTCATCGTCGTTCTGCCTGATGAAATCGACGTAACGAACGCCGGGCAGGTCCTGGCCATGCTGGCAGCTGCCTTCACCCCCGGCGCGCCCGTGGTGATCGCCGACATGACCTCGACAGTGTTCTGCGACACCTCGGGGGTCCGCGCCCTTGTCGACGCGAACGACCGGGCCGTCGCAGGCGACGTCGGATTCCGGCTCGCGATATCGCCGGAGGGCTCGGTGCGCCGCGTGCTCGAGCTCACCGGAATCATCCGGATGCTGCCCGTTTACCTGGGCCTGGATGAGGCGATCAGGCCCAGCTAAAGCCCGCTCGCTACCGCCTTGCCCCCGCTAAAGCCCCCGCTACCGCCGGCCCCGCTACAGCCGACGCAGCACGATCATCGCGACATCGTCCTCGCGGAAGCCGAATAGCGAGATGATCTCATTGCTGAGCGCCTCAACATCGTGCTTCCCGGCGGCCTCGGCAGCGAGGCGCAGCTTCTCCAGGTTCGTGTCGATGGATACGTTCCTGTCCTCAATCAGGCCGTCGGTGATCAGCACCGCCGTACCGCCTGGCGGCAGGGAGGCGGCCTCGGTGTGCGGCTCGTGCCGGGGGAGCCCCAGCACCAGACCGCCCTCGCCGCGGTAGACCGCGGTGCCACCGTCCACGAACAGGGGCGGGATGTGCCCGCAGTTCACGATCTGGACGTCGCCGGTCGCCGGGTCGAGAAAGAGCAGGCAGAGCGACGCGATAAGGCCGGGGTGATACCGCTGCAAGACGGTATTGACCAGGCCAGTGATCTCCAGCGGCGGATGGCCCTCGGAGGCGAAGGCACGCAAGGCGTGCCTGAGCTCGCCCATGACGGTCGCCGCGTGCAGGGAGTGGCCCTGGACGTCGCCGATGGCCACCAGGACCCGGTCGCCGACCGTCAGCGCCTCATAGAAGTCCCCGCCGACCTCGGCCTGATCGCTGGCCGGCAGATAGCGGGACGACATCCTCAAGCCTGGTATCGCGGGCAGCGCCGCGGGCAGGAAGCTTCGTTGCAGGGTCAGTGCGATCAGGTGCTCTTCGGCGTAGGAGCGCAGTGCCTCGACGCTCAGCGCGGTCGCCTGGACGAGCTGGCGCAGGATCTGCTGCTCCTCCTGGCCGGGGATGCTGTCGCTGGCCACGATCATCGCGACCGGCGGCCGTCCGGGCTTGGCACGAGCGGAGGCCAGGCAGACGTCACTGGTCACAGTGCTGTCCGGCACCGTGGCCAGCCAGTCCGGCGCGGAGATCGTCGCGCTAGCGGTGCCGCTATCTTGCCCGAGCACGAGGCCGGCGACACGATCGACGAGCCCTGGCGGCCCGCCGCGCCGGGCGGGCACGTCGCGGTCCGGCACCGCGGATATCCTCCTGACCTGGCCGTCAGGGGTCTCTACGTAGAGCACGGCCTCGGTACCGAAGATTCGCGCGGCACCGGTGGCGGCCGCGCGCGCCAGCCCGTCGAAGGTCTCCGCGGCATTGATCCGCAAGGTCACGTCGGCCAGCTGGGACAGCAGGTCCGCGAGCCGCTCGGCCCGCAACCGGGCGCGGTGGTAGCGCAATGCCGCGGCGACGGTAGCGAGCAGTTCTTCCGGGTCCGCGGGCTCTATCAGGTAGGCATCGGCGCCCTGGGTGAGGCCGTGCGCCCGGTCCTTGACCTCCACCGCCGTCGCGGAGACCTGGATGACCGGGATCGCGGCCGTGCGCGGGTCGCTCTTGATCTGCCTGCAAACGTCGAATCCGCTCATGTCGGGCAGGTTCACATCGAGTATGACCAGCTCCGCTGAGCTCACCAGATCCAGCGCCGCGGTTCCGGTCCCGACCTCGGTCACCTGATGGCCTGCCCGCCTGAGCCAGGTGGCGAGGACGTACCGCTTGGCCTCGTCGTCATCCACGAGGAGTACCGAGCCAGGTATCCCGGTCATCTCCTATCCTCCTTGATCGCGCGGATGGTGAATGCCAGCCGCTCCCTAGTCAGCTCGTCCTTCCTGAGCAGAGCCGCGGCCGGAGACGGCGGCGGTTTGTCGAGACCGGTGATGACGATCGCCGGGATCCCGGGCGGCAACTGCCCGAGCAAGCCGTATCCATCGACGCCAGGCATCCGCAGATCGCTCAGCACCAGGTCAGCACCGGATTCCGCGACGGCCGCGAGCGCCTGTGCGCCGTCGGCGGCTTCGATGACGCGGTCCGCGATCCCGGCGAGCATAGCCCGCAGCACCTGGCGGAAGGCGACGTCGTCATCGGCGACGACGACCGTGCCCAGCGCTGGCAGGCCGTGCGGCAGGCTCAGCACGACCGTAGTACCCGCACCGGGCGCACTAGTCAGCGTCAGCTCCCCGCCGATCAGGTGAGCCAGCCTGCGGGCGTAGGGGAGGCCAAGCCCGGTGCCGCCCCGGCGCGCGCCAGGGACCTGGTAGAACTCCTCGAACACGCGCTCGGTCAGACTCGCCGGGATGCCGGTTCCGGAGTCGGAGACGCTGATCTCCAGCCTTCCGGCGGCCGCACGCACCGCCAGCCGCACCTCTCCGCTGTCGGTGTACTTGATGCCGTTGGAGAGCAGGTTGCGCAAGATCGCGGTCAGGGCCAGCTCGTCGGTCAATATCGTGGCCGGCGCGGAGGCGATATCCACAACCAGGCTAACCGGCTTGCCTTCGGTCAGCGGGCGCGTCAGACCGCGCAGCGTGCTGAGCAGTACCGGCAGATTGACGTGCGCCGGATCGATGCTCAGCCGCCCCGACTCGGCCTTTGCGACGTCCAGCAGGTCATTCACCAGGGTGAGCAGCGTGCTGGTCGAATTCCTGATCAGCTCTACCTGGTGAAGTCGCTCGGGTTCCAGCTCGCCATCGGCGGGATCGGCGAGGATGCGGGCCAGTCCTAGGATCGAGTTCAGCGGGGTACGAAGCTCGTGGCTGATGTTGGCCCAGAACCGGTCCTTGGACTCCGCGGCCAGGCGCAACTGCCCGGATTTCTCATCCAGTTCCGCGTAGAGCGCGACCACGCCGCGGTTGGTCTGCTCCAGTTCCTCCGACAGCTCGCTGTACAGGGCCATCACCCCGCGATTGGTGTCCTGGAGCTCGGCATTCAGCAGCAGCAGCTGTTCCTTCTGCTGCTTGAGGTCGTCGAGCGCGGCGATGAGGTCCTGGTTGTTGCGGCGAAGCTCGTCCATCGAGGTTTGCGGCAACATGGCGGCCAGCTGCTCGCTGATGGCCGCCAGATCCGCCGTGATGGCGGCCGGCCGTCGTTTCGTCATCCGGATGACCGAGCCGCTGACCGCTACCTTGTCCATAAGCCTGGCCGCGGCGTCGACTCCCTCCATGGCCGGTTCTCCGTTGACCGTGACCGTCAGCACTAGGTCGATGCCGTCGGCGCCGAAGACGATGATGGCTTGGTGACCGGTAGTAACCGTGCTCCGGCTGACCTCGCTGAGCGCGGTGGCGACCCGCACCTGGTCCTGGCGGTCGAGCGCGAGCCCGGCGGCGAGCTCGCGGCCAAGCTGGCGAGCGGCGAACACTCCGGCCAGATCCTTGACCGTCAAGCTGGCTAGTCCGGTGGTCATGGCTTGAGCACCAGCACGCCGGCGTCGTCACGGTGTGTCCCGGCCTCGCCGAGCAGCGCGGCGGCCACAACCAGCGGATCCCTGGCCGCCAGCCCCGGCAGCGCCGCTGCCTCCCATCGGGCGCTGATCCCGTCCGAATGCAGGACGATCGACGTCCCGGGTCCGACATCGTACTCATATTGACGGATCGTTCTCGCCTGATGGCCCGCGATCCCGGGGACCGACAGCATGTTCTTGCGAGTGCCGTCACAAAGCAGCGTCGCCGTGATGTTACCCAGGCCGGCGAACCGGGCCGTCTCGCCGGCTACCTGCACCACGCCGATGGCGCCGCCGCGGGTGTGGCTCATCCGCCGGTGCGCGCGCTCGACGAGTGCGGCCGGCTCGCTTGCGGTGTCCTCAAGGACGGCCGCCACCGCTTCGGCGGCCGCGGACGCCGCGAGCGGGCCGTGGCCGAGCCCGTCACACAGCACGCCGGTGAGTGTTCCGCTCACGCGGACCGCGCCGAAGTTGTCCCCGCATTCGACCTCACCGGTGATCGGCCTGATCAGGCCGGCACACGAAATCTCTAGCCGGTGCCGCTGCTCTCCTTGAGGCCGCGGCCAGAACCTGGCCACGAGCACCGTCCCGTGCCCGGGCATCGAATACAGGTCGCAGAAGTCCGCCAGCCGCCGGATCGCGCCCAGGCCGATGCCGAGGGTCCCCGACGTGGAGTGCCCGTCGCGCATCGCCGAACCCGTGTCGTGCAAGCCCGGGCCGGTGTCGATCGTGACGAGTTCTATTCCTGGCACGTCGTCGTCCCTGCCGATCCGCAGCAGCAGGGTTCCCTGGTTGGCGTGTTTGTGCAGATTGGAGGCGGCTTCGGTGACCGCGAGTGCGATCTCGTCGGCACGTGTTTCGGGGAAATGCAGGCGGCTCGCCAGCGTCGCCGCGACCGCACGGCAGGCGGACACCGCACTAGGGTCCTCGACTCGCAGCCAGCGCATATCCTCGGGCGCTGGTGCGGCAAGCGGCCAGCTCAGCGTGACCACTTGGTGACCACTACGGTAGTCCCGGCTCCGGGCTCGGAGGTCAGCTCGAATTCGTCGACGAGCCGGCGGGCGCCGGACAGCCCGAGCCCGAGCCCGCTCCCGCTGCTCCAGCCATCGGTGAGAGCCAGTTCCATGTCGGGGATACCTGGTCCGTTGTCGGCGAAACCTATCCTGACGCCACTGCGCCCGTTCCCCGATTTGACCACCTCGATGCGTGCGGTCCCGCCACCGCCGTAGACCAGGGTGTTGCGGGCAAGTTCGCTCGCTGCCGTGACCAGCTTTGTCTGGTCCACGAGCGACAGGCCGCAGCCAGCCGCCGCGATTCGCGCCTGCTGCCTGACGCGTACGACGTCGTCGCCGGATTCGATCGACAGTTCGTCCATCAGGCGGTTCCGTTCAGCAGCGCCAGGCCCTTCTCCGCGTTCAGTGCCGTGCGTACACCTCGCAGCGACAGTCCAAGCTCGGTCAGCGTGATAGCCACCGCCGGGCGCATGCCCACGATGACCGTCTCGGCGTCGAACAACCGCGAGATGGAACCGATCATCGTCAGCATCCGGCCGATGAAGGAGTCGACGATCTCCACCGCGGTGATGTCGATGATCACGCCGGATGCCTGGGTGGCCGTCAGCTGATCGGCCAGGTCCTCCTGCAACTGGATGACGCTCTCGTCCTCCAGGTCAATCTGGATGGACACGAAGAGCGTGCGTCCGATCTTGCTGATGGGAACCCGTTCCATTAGGCCAGCACGACCTTCAGGCCGGCGTTGCGCAGCGCGAGTGCCAGTGCGTCGGCGAGGGTGGCCTTGGTGGCGATGTCGCCGAACTCGATGCCGAGTGCGACGATCGTCTGCGCGACCTGCGGGCGGATGCCGGAGATCGTGCAGTGCGCGCCGAGCAGGCGTGCCGCGTTGACGGTCTTCAGCAGGTGCTGGGCTACCTCGGTG